>JAPLJC010000033.1 GCA_026388765.1 Deltaproteobacteria bacterium | reverse complement strand
CACCAGATCCCCGGCGGCATGTACTCCAACCTGGTGAACCAGCTGAAGGAGGCCAACGCCCTGGACCGCATCCACGAGGTGATGGCGGATCTGCCCCAGACCCGCCAGGAGTTGGGCTACCCGCCGCTGGTGACGCCCACCTCCCAGATCGTCGGCATCCAGGCGGTGATGAACGTCCTGTTCGGGCGTTACAAGATGGTGCCCGCCGAAGTCAAGGGCCTGGCCTATGGCCTCTACGGCAAAACCCCGGCCCCCATGGATAAAAAAGTCCAGAAGGTCATCCTCAAGGGCTACGAGCGGGGCGAAGTGCCCACCACCAAGCGGCCCGGCGAGATCCTGGAGCCCGAATGGGACAAGGCGGTGGCCGAGACCAAGGGCCTGGCCAAGAACGACGGCGACGTGCTGATCTACGCGCTCTACCCCACCACCGGGGCGCGCTTCCTCACGTGGAAGTACGGTCTGGAGCCCATCCCCGACGAAGTCAAGCCCAAGACCCTGGAGCAGGTGAAGCTGGAGGACACGGTCTACACCACCATCAAGGGCAAGAAGCTCTTCGCCAAGGTGAAGGAGTATCTCGATTCCCTGGAAAAAACCGCCCCGGCCAAGGGCGCCGGCCTGAGGACCTTCAACGTCTTCGTGGACGGGGCCTACTATGAAGTGGAGGTGGAGTGCACCTCCGGGGCCCCGGTGATCACCTCCGTGGCGCCCGCCGCTGGTAGCGCAGGCTTCCAGCCTGTAGCTGCTCCTAAACCCGCGGCCGCCCCGGCCGTAGCCAAACCTGCGCCCGCGGCCGCCGCCCCCCGGCCCGCCGCCCCCGCGGCCGCCGGTGGCGCAAGCGTCATGCCTGCGGGAGCCGAACTGGCCGCCGGCGAAGTGCCGCTGCGCGCCCCCATGCCGGGCATGATCATCAGCTATAGCGTCAAGGTGGGGGACAAAGTCGCCACCGGCGATCTGGTCTGCGTCCTGGAGGCCATGAAGATGCAAAACAGCCTGCCCGCCCCGGCCACCGGCGCCATCAAGGCCATCAACTTCGAACCCGGCGCTAGTGTCGCCAAAGACGCAGTCATCCTGGTAATCGCCAAGTAGGATAATTGTTGCAGGGGCGGCGAGGGCGCCGCCCCCTATTTTTCCAATGCGGTGGATGATCGGAACCAAAATCACCCGGATGATGGGACGAACAGAAGACTAAAAAATTATTTGCTCCAGGACGGGCCTCCGGACCGATTATGCCCACAGGCCTGCCGGGGACGGCCGCCTTGCCGGCCCCCTTTCATGTCGAAAATTTTTTGACAAAAGGATCAAAAGTTGTATGATTTTCAATTGCTAGCTAGGCTGTTCCTGTTCTGCTAAGAACTATTCACCGACGTTTCCTCGGGCCGAAACTAAGCAACCACAAGTGAGAAGGTAAATAAAATGACCTGGCTTTACCGCACTCTCAGCACCTCGGTGGGCAAGAAACAGTTGATGGCCATCACCGGCTTACTTTTTCTGCTGTTTCTCTGCACGCATCTTCTGGGCAACTTGAGTATTTATGGGGGGCCGACGTCGTTCGTGTCCTATGCCGAGCATCTGCACGCCTTGGGAAACCTGCTGGTGGCGGCCGAAGTGATTATGGCCTTGGCTTTGATCATCCACGTCATTACGGCGGTGGTGCTCTTCTTCGAAAACCGCGCCGCCCGGCCGATCGCTTATAACGTGGACAAAAGCGGCGGCGGTCGCACCTTCAGTTCCCAGACCATGCCTTATACCGGCCTGCTGATCCTGGGATTCATCGGGGTGCACCTGGCCACCTTTTCCCACCATATCGTCGATCAGACCACCCGGAACATCTTTCTGATTGCCACCGACGTCTTCTCCCACAAAGGCTACCTGGCAATTTATCTCCTCGGCGTGATTATCGTCGCCTTTCATGTCCGGCATGGCCTCTGGAGCGCCTTTCAGACGGTGGGAGCCAACCACCCCAAGTACATGCCTTTTATCCAAAAGCTGAGCATTGTCTTTGCCGTAATCGTGGCGCTCGGGTTCGGTTCGCTGCCACTCGTCGTTCTGTCGCTGAGATAGGGAGGTTATTGATGCAACTTGATGCCAAAATCCCGGCCGGGCCCCTGGAAACGAAGTGGGAAAAAAATTGTTTCGACCTGAAGCTGGTCAACCCGGCCAACAAGAGAAAGTTTGAGATCATCGTGGTGGGCACCGGCCTGGCCGGCGGCTCCGCTTCGGCCTCCCTGGCGGAGTTGGGCTACAACGTCAAGACCTTCTGTATCCAGGACAGCCCCCGGCGGGCTCACAGCATTGCGGCCCAGGGCGGGATCAATGCGGCCAAGAATTATCCCAATGACGGCGACAGCGTCTGGCGGCTGTTCTACGACACCATCAAGGGCGGCGATTTCCGGTCCCGGGAGGCCAACGTCTATCGCCTGGCCCAGGTGTCCAACCTGATCATCGACCATTGCGTGGCCCAGGGGATCCCTTTCGCCCGGGAATACGGCGGTCTGCTGGGCAACCGCTCCTTCGGCGGCGCCCAGGTCTCCCGGACCTTCTACGCCCGGGGCCAGACCGGTCAGCAACTCCTGCTGGGGGCCTATAGCTCCTTGATGCGCCAGGTGGCGCGCGGCCAGGTGACGATGTTTCCCCGCCGGGAGATGCTGGACCTGGTGCTGGTGGACGGCCAGGCCCGGGGCATCGTGGTGCGGAACCTGATCACCGGGGAAATCGAGCGGCACACGGCCCACGCCGTGGTCCTGGCCACCGGCGGCTACGCCAACGTCTTCTATCTGTCCACCAACGGCATGGGCTGCAACGTTACCGCGGCCTTTCGGGCTTATAAGAAGGGCGCCGGGTTTGCCAATCCTTGCTTCACCCAGATCCATCCCACCTGCATCCCGGTGCACGGCGACTACCAGTCCAAGCTGACCCTGATGAGCGAGAGCCTGCGCAATGACGGCCGGGTCTGGGTGCCCAAGCAGACAGGCGACACCCGGCGTCCGGAAGAGATCCCCGAAGACGAACGTGATTATTATCTGGAGCGTATCTACCCCAGCTTCGGAAACCTGGCTCCCCGGGATATCTCCTCCCGGGCTGCCAAGCGCATGTGCGACGAAGGCAAGGGCGTCGGCCCCACCGGGCGGGCGGTCTACTTAGATTTCGCCGAGGCCATTCAACGCCTGGGCCAGCCGGAGATCGCCGCCAGGTATGGCAACCTCTTCCAGATGTATGAAAAGATCGTGGCCGAGAACCCTTATAAAACGCCCATGATGATCTATCCGGCCTCGCACTATGCCATGGGCGGGCTGTGGGTGGATTACAACCTGATGAGCACCATCCCCGGCCTGTTCGTCCTGGGGGAGGCCAACTTCTCGGACCATGGCGCCAACCGCCTGGGGGCCAGCGCCCTGATGCAGGGCCTGGCCGATGGCTACTTCGTCATCCCCAACACCATCAATGGCTATCTGGCCGGAAGCAGGTTCGCCGAGGTGACTGACCGCCACCCGGCTTTCAAGGAGTCCGTAGCCGAAGTGGTCGCCAAGGTCAAGCGGTTGCTCAGCATCAAGGGCAAGCGCACGGTGCAGGATTTCCATCGAGACCTGGGCAATATCATGTGGGAGTACTGCGGTATGGGCCGGACCGACGAGCGCCTGACCAAGGCCCGGAAGCTCGTCGCCGACGTCAAGGCGGAATTCTGGGAGAATGTCACGGTGCCTGGTTCCCGTGCCGATCTCAACCAGAGCCTGGAAAACGCCGGCCGGGTGGCTGATTTCTTAGAATTCGCCGACATCCTGCTCCTGGACGCCCTGGCCCGCCGGGAATCCTGCGGCTGCCATTTTAATGAGGCCTTCCAGACCGCGGATCACGAGGCCCTGCGGGATGATGTCAACATGAGTCACGTGGCCGTCTGGGAATATGCCGGCGAAGATAAGGAGCCCATCTTCAATAAGGAACCGCTGGTCTATGAATTCGTTAAATTAGCCACGAGGAGTTACAAGTGAGCAGCAAGTCGATCAATCTCACCCTGAAGGTCTGGCGGCAGCCGGGGTCGAAGGCTGCGGGCCGCCTGGAAACCTATCAGGCTGATAATATTCCCACGGACGCCTCCTTCTTGGAGATGCTGGACATTGTCAACCAGCGCCTCACCCTGGCAGGCAAAGAGCCCATCGCTTTTGATCACGACTGCCGGGAAGGCATCTGCGGCATGTGCGGCACCGTGGTCAACGGCCGCCCCCACGGGCCGGAGCGGGAAACGACCCTGTGCCAGTTGCACATGCGTCATTTTAAAGACGGCGACACCGTGGTCATTGAACCCTACCGGGCCCGGGCCTTCCCGGTGATCAAAGACCTGGTGATGGACCGCAGCGCCCTGGATCAGATCATCATGGCCGGCGGCTTCATTTCGGTGAATACCGGCCAGGCGGCGGAGGCCAACTCGCTGCCTGTGCCCAAGGATAAAGCCGACCTGGCCATGGATGCCGCCGCCTGCATCGGCTGCGGCGCCTGCATCGCCGCCTGTCCCAACGCCTCGGCCATGCTCTTTACCAGCGCCAAGATCTCCCAATTTGCCCTGTTGCCCCAGGGCCGTCCGGAAGCCGCCAAACGGGCCCTGGCCATGGTGGCTTGCATGGATGGGCTGGGGTTCGGCAACTGCACCAATCATAAGGAATGCGAGATGGAGTGTCCCAAGGGCATCTCCATCAGCAACATCGCCCGCCTCAACCGGGAATTTATTAAGGCCGCCCTGGTCTCCCAGGAAAAATAGGGACACTTCCTATTTTTCCAAGTAAGACCTCATAAGGCGGGTATAAAAATAAAAATAGGAAGTGTCCCTATTTTTCCCACACCCTGACCCTTCCCTTTCAAGGGAAGGGAATTTTAAGACTACAGAGTTTAGAAATATCCCCTAAATGCTTATAGCTGCTGACAAGCTTGCGTCTTAGTGGGATTATGATAACAATTATACCCCAGTAATAGTGGTGCTGGTAAATTAACCTTACCAGATATGGTTCGGCTGACTTTACTAGAAACGCAGGACGCTGCGAAATAGAGATGGGTTCGGTGCATAAAAGAGACAATCTGAAAAAGAAATTGACCATACTCCCCCCGCAAACCGCGGGCATGGAAGATTTGAAGGCCCAGTGGGAGCACGCCTGGGAAGCCTTGCAAAAGGCCTATGACGACCTGGAACAGCGCATCGAGGAACGCACTGCCGAGCTGATGAAGGCCAATGCCCACCTGGTGCAAGAGATCGAAGAGCGCCAGCGGACTGAAAACGAGCTCCAAAGAATCAAGGAATATCTGGAAAATGTCATAGACAACTCCGTGGACGCCATCGGCATTGTCGACCAGCACGCCCGTTTCATCCTGTGGAATCGCCGGGCCGCGGAAATCTATGGCTATCATTTCCATGAATTGGCCGGTAAAACGGCCTTCGATCTCTATGCCAACCCCGCCGACCTGGAGCGCATGCTGATCAAGCTGCGTCATGAGGGGGTGGTAAGGGAATATGAGATCGCCATGAAGAAAAGAGACGGCAGCATTGTGCCCATGGATATCTCCATCAGTCTCCTCAAGGATGAGCAGGGGGCCACCATCGGCAGCGTCTGTGTGGCCCGGGACCTCTCGGACCGAAAGAAGAACGAACTGGAGCTCAAGCGGGCCCGGGATGAACTGAGCCGCTATTCCCGGGACCTGGAGCGTCAGATCCGGGAAAGAACCAGGGACATCACCAGCATTCTCCGCTATACCCCAGCGGTGGTATGTATTAAAGATAGAAGCGGCCATTACAAGCTGGTCAACCCCCGCTACGAAAAGTTGTTGGGGCTCAGAAACGAAGATATTCAAGGGAAAACCGACCACGATATCTTCCCTCTGGAATTGGCCGATCGTTTTCGGGCCACCGATCTAAAGGTGCTCCAGGAAAAACGCTCGCTTCAGGTGGAAGAACGGATCCCGCTGAAGGATGGGAGCCATATCTACCTGTCGGTTAAATTTCCCCTCTATGACGAGTGCGGCAATGCCGATGGTTTGTGCGGGATGATCTCCACGGACATCACCGAACTGAAGAAGGCCCAGGAGCAACTGCGGCTGCTTTCCGGCAGCATCATGGACCGGCAGGAAAAAGAACGGGCGGCCATCGCCCGGGAACTGCATGATGAACTGGGGCAGGTGCTCACCGCCTTGCGCATGGACGCGGTGTGGCTGGGCGAACGGCTGAAAGCCAAGGATACCCAGGCTGCGGCCAGGTCCCTGGCCATGTGTGACCTGATCGATACGACCATCGACGAAGTGAGAGCCCTGGCCACCCGGCTGCGCCCCGGGCTGCTGGATGATTTCGGGCTCATTGACGCCCTGGATTATTATACGAAATATTTTGGCCAACGTACCGGTATTACTTGTATTTTTAAGCATCTAAATATGCCCCAGGTGGACGATCTCGTGGCCACCGCCGCTTACCGGATTACCCAGGAAGCCCTGACTAATGTGGCCCGTCATGCCTTTGCCACCAAGGTCAAGATTGACCTTCAGGTAAAGAGGGGGGTGTTGACGCTATCTGTGGCAGACAATGGCCGCGGCTTCAATCCTCAGAAATTGTCGGAGTCTGATTGCCTCGGATTGGCGGGGATGCGCGAGCGCGCCAGTCTCTTGGGTGGCAGCCTGGAACTGCAGTCTCAACCCGGGAAGGGTACGCGGGTCTATTTCCGCCTGCCGCTGGATGAGCGGCGAGGTGCCTTACCATGATCAGGGTTCTGTTGGCTGACGACCACCGCATCGTCAGGGGCGGATTGTCCCGCATTGTCGAAGAATCCGGGGACATTGAGGTGGTGGCCGAAGCTGCCGATGGCCGGGAGGCCATTCAACAGGTCCACCGGACCCACCCGGATGTGGCGGTCGTGGATATTTCCATGCCCGGACTGGACGGTCTGGAAGTCATCAGCCGGCTTCGGCATGACTATCCCAAATTGCCCATCCTCATCCTCACCATGCACGAAGAGGAGCAGTACGTGGTGCGGGCCATCGCCGCCGGGGCCAATGGCTACCTCACCAAACGCTCCGCTCCGGAGCAGTTGGTAAAGGCCATCCGCAAGGTCCATGCCGGCGGGCGCTACCTCAGCGACAGCGCCGCCGAGTCTCTGGCGCAGCATCTGGCCACCGGGACGCGCAGTCGCACCCCCCTGGACTCTTTATCCAACCGGGAGATTCAGGTGCTCCGGCACCTGGCTCTGGGCCATACGGTCCGGGAGATCGCCGAGGCCTACCACCTCAGCACCAATACGGTGCATACCTACCGTCTGCGACTGCTCAAGAAACTCAACCTGCGGAACAACGCCGAAATCTCTCTCTTCGCCATCCAGAACCGCCTCGTGGAGCTCTAAAGACCAAGTTGAGACCTCGACTAACTTCTCCAAAATTATTACCCCAAGCCTTTGATGCCGATTCGCCAGCAAACGTCTTTTTTTTGGTAGGGGCAAATCTCGTCTTCGTCTAAAATTGGTGGGCGAACCCCAGGTTCGCCCCCTGAAGAAATTATCCCGATATTAGACCTGGAAGGAATTGCCCGCGGCGGGACTTGGCCGGCCCTGACAGCTTTGTCTTTGATGAGGAGTTTGAATTTTTTGACAGGGGCCATTATACTCACCCAACAGGCCTGAGGAATTTCCCGTGGCCGCAAGGACCCCCATGGGTGAACCAGACAATGCGTCATTCTACGGGCAGACCAGAGGCCTGACCTGGCCTTTCTGGGTGGCCAACATCATGGAGACCATAGAGCGCCTCGCTTATTATGGCGTGCGTGTGGTCATCCCCATCTATATCGCCCAGGCCGACGAGATCGGCGGGCTCCACTTCAGCCAGAGCGACAAGGGGTTAATCTTCCTGTGGTGGGCCATGGTGCAGTCTATCCTGCCGGTGCTCACGGGCGGCTTCGCCGACCGCTATGGCTACAAGCGGCAAATCACGGTGGCCATCATCATAAAAAGTCTGGGCTATCTCCTGATGGCCAGCCAGCGTGCTTTTTGGCCGTTCCTCGCCGGCTGCCTGCTGCTGGCCGCAGGCACCGCGGTCTTCAAGCCGCCCGTTTGGGGTACCTTTGCCAAGACTCTGACGGACAAGACCTCCGGGGTGGGCTGGGGTTTTTTCTATATGATTATCAACATCGGCGCCTTTCTGGGTCCACCGCTGGCTCATTTTCTCTACGGTTACTCCTGGCCCACGGTCTTCTACGGCTGCGCCCTGCTGGTCAATCTGAACCTGCTGTGGTTGCTCACTTACCGGGAAGTTAATCCCGGATCCGCTAGCGCTACCGGGGTCTGGCAGGTGGTGGTCGACACGGCCAGGGGAATCTGCAACCCCCGGCTGCTCGCCTTTATTCTCATTATTTCGGTATTCTGGGCGGTGCTCGAACAGCTCTGGGATACGCTGCCCAATTTTATCGTGGACTGGGTGGACAGTTACCCTCTGGCCCGGCACCTGCCGGAGTTCATGCTCTCCCGGAATCTCTCCCGAGGCCCCCAGCTCGCCCAGGAGTGGGTGATTAATCTCAATCCTCTCTTGATCATTCTGGTCGTCGCCCCACTCTCCTGGTATGCCAACCGGGTGATGCGCCGGCTCACCTCCATCTTTTTCGGCTTTATCCTGGTGACTCTCGGCGTTTATGTGGTCGGTTCCAGCATGTCCATTTTCACCTGCCTGGGGGGCATCGTCTGCTTTACGGCCGGGGAGATGCTCTGTTCGCCTAAAATGAGAGAATACCTGGCGGTGATTGCCCCGCCGGACAAGAAGGCGCAGTACCTGGGCTACGCCAGTATCCCCTATGCCTTCGGCTGGGGCTACGGCTCTTTTCTGGCCGGACAGCTCTATGAACACTACGGCGAAAAGGCCGGTTTGGCCCTGCGCTATATGTCCGAAGTGCTCAAGGTCCAGGAACTTCCGGACCGCTCCCTGGCCTTCGCCAGGTTAACGGAGATGTTGGGGCAGACTCCGGCCCAGGTGACGCAGCTTTTGTGGGATAAGTATGATCCCAGCCAGGTCTGGACGCCTTTTGCCGTCGCCGGCATTTTAGCCGCCGTGGCCATGTATGTCTTCATCCGCTTGGCCAGGCGGTGGCAGGATGTCAACGCCTGAAAATCGGGCTGCCGTTATCTTTCCGGAGTGATTTTCTAATTAAACTCATACCGATATTTTCGATTAACTGGTATTATGTAAAAGCTTTGACTGCCTTTGCCGCCCAGCGAGCTCCCGGCAGCACGCAATTTTATTCAAGGAGTGCTTCGTGACGCATCCTCGTTTTTCATGGTTCAACCGGAAAATTGCCTGCTTGCTGCCGGCCGCCCTGGCGGTGGCGCTTGTCCTGGCAGGCTTTATGATTGACCGCAGCGACGTGGAGGCGGCCCCAGCCGCGCCGCCCGAAGCCGCCGCCCCTGCACCCGCGGTCAGCCCGGCCCCTGCGCCCGAGGCTAGCCCGGCGCCGCCTCCGGCGGCAACCGAGCCCGCGGTAACCGAGAAGGCCGCTGCGCCCGCGGCGCCGCCGGCCAAAGGCAAGAAAGCGGCTAAGGGTAAGAAGGGTGGCAAGACGCCCAAATGGCAACAGGCCGCCCCTCCCGGAAAAATCGCCCCCCCGGGCAAATACAATGCCGGCGAGGACCCCGAGTATGCCAAAAAGTGCGGTTGGCCGGTGGAAACCCCACCGACGCTACCGGGTTCGATCCTGCCGGGGAAGCGGATCGTGGCCTATTACGGCAACCCACGCTCCAAAAAGATGGGAGCTCTGGGCGAGTACCCCAAGGACGAGATGCTGCGGCGCCTGAAAGAGGAGGTGGCCAAATGGGAGAAGGCGGACCCGTCGATGCCGGTACAGCCCGCCCTGCACCTGGTGGCGGTGGTGGCCCAAGGGGAGCCGGGTAAGAGCGGCAAGTACCGGATGATCCATCCGGACGCCTTGGTCAACGAGGTGTACGGCTGGGCCAAGGAGGTAAACGGCATCCTTTTCGTCGACATTCAGACCGGCCATTCCGACATCCGCACCATTCTGCCGCGCTTTGAATGGATCCTGAAGAATCCGGACGTGCACCTGGGGATTGACGCGGAATTCAACTTGATCAAGAGCGGCAAAATACCGTGCACCAAGATCGGCACCTATGACGCCGCGGACATCAACTATGCCGCCGGCTACCTGCAGGAACTGGTGAAAAAGTACAATCTGCCGCCGAAGGTGTTCATCGTGCACCGCTTTACCCGCAACATGATCACCAATGCCAGGCAGATCAAGCCCTTTCCCGAGGTGCAGATCGTCATGAACATGGACGGCTGGGGGGCCCCCTGGCTGAAGCGGGATTCCTACAAGGATTACATCGTCAAAGAGCCGGTGGAGTATACCGGCTTCAAGCTCTTCTACCACAATGACACCAAGAAGGGCGATCCGCTGATGACGCCGCAGGATCTGTTGAAGCTGAACCCGAAGCCGATTTATATCCAGTATCAGTAATACTGGGGTAAATAAGAGCTCCACCTGAGCCGCAGCGGGGTTTGAACCAACTAATAGATTCCCGCCCGTCAGATGTGGGCCTGACTGGCGCTCCCGCTAAGGCCCTTGCCGCATGGCTGCTATGATCTTGGTGGCATTATTCTCAAACATCTTGATATAGGTCGGTGCTGACTCATCCTGCTTCGACAAGGCGTCCGAATAAAGCTCTCCTCCTAATTTAACTCCGCTCTCCTTGGCAACTTGCTCCATCAGGCGTGGATCAGTGACGTTCTCGATGAAGACCGCGGTGATTTTTTCCTGACGAATCTGTTTGATGAGCCTGGCGATACCGCCGGCGGATGGTTCGCTCTCAGTGCTTACGCCCATGGAAGAGAGAATGGTAATGCCATAGGCCGCGCCGAAATAACCCAGGGCATCATGGGAGGTGATCATGCGGCGTTTCGGTTTGGGTATGCCGGCGAACTCCGCCTTCACCCACCGGTCCAGGTCGGCGAGCTTGGCCTCATAGGCGTCGGTATTGGCCTTATAAATGGCGGCCCCGTCGGGGTCCGCCGAGCTGAGCCCCTTGGCAATGTTCTCCACATAGATCAGGCCGTTGCTCAAATTCTGCCAGGCGTGCGGATCGATCTTATGCTCGTGCTTGGCGCCCTGCTCGTGTTCTTCTGCTTCCTCGGTGGTCATTTCCCGAGGCTTAATCCCCCGGCTGGCCACCACGATCGGCCCCTTATAACCGGAGGTCTGGATCAGGCGGTCCATCCAGCCCTCAAAACCGAGGCCATTGACCACGACCAGGTTGGCGCCCCCTACGGCCTTGGCAGCCGCCGGCGTCGGCTGGTAGACATGGGCATCGCCGTTGGGACCAACCAGGGTGGTAACCTCGACCCGATCGCCGCCGACATTTCCTACCATATCCCCGAGTATGCTGAAGCTGGCGATTACCTTAACCTTTTTCTCAGCCCTGGCCTCAATGGCGCTTCCAGCCAGGCAAAGAACCAGAAAGAGCAAGAGAATCCTGGTGATGACTGCCATTATCTACACATCCCTGTAAGGGCGGGGTCTCCCCGCCCTTGGCTCAAGAGGAGAATGATTGGGCAAGGGAACCCCGCCCCTATGACAAAAATCTCGTCGGCCCTTAAGTGAACAACCTTGGTTTTAGCCCGCAAGATGCTCGCCTTTGCGGTGGCGACCATAGATGCTGCCGTGCATTCCAAAGACCACGGAAAAAACGTAGCACAGACCTGCGGTAAGAATGATGGCAGGCCCAGACGGGAGGTTGGCGTGGAAGGAAAGCAACAGGCCGGTATAGCCGGACAGCATGGCGATGACCACGGCTACCAGGGCGGTGGACCAGACCTGTCTGGCCCAGAAGCGAGCGGAAACTGCCGGGACCATCATCATGCCCACGGCCATCAAGGTTCCCAAGGCCCGGAAGCCGGCCACCAGGTTGAGGACCACCAGAACCAGGAAGATGGAATGCATCGCCGCACCCCGCCCCCCCACGGACCTCAGGAAGCCGGGATCGAAGCATTCAACGATGAGAGGCCGATAGATCAGCGCCAGGATCAGGAGAGTGGCGGTAGTGATGGCGGCGACCAGGATCAAGGCTGCATCATCCACCGCCAGAATGGTGCCGAAAAGCACGTGGATGAGATCGATGTTACTGCCGCGCAGGGAGATGAGGAGAACGCCTGAGGCCAGGGAAATCAGGTATAAGGCCGCGAAGCTGGCATCCTCCCGTAACACCGTGAGCCGCGTGACCGCCCCGGCCAGCAGGGCTACGGCGAGACCCACCGCGATCCCTCCCAGGGTCATGGCGTAGAGCGATAAGCCGGCAATCAGGAAACCCAGGGCCGCCCCGGGAAGCACCGCATGCGACAGGGCGTCGCCCACCAGGCTCATGCGCCGGAGGACCAGCAGCACGCCGACGGGTCCGCAGCCCAGGGCCAGGGCCAGACAGGCGACCAGGGCGTGGCGCATGAACAGGAAGTCCTGGAAGGGAGACAGAAAGAGGTCGTAGAGCTGGTTCATCCCTGGCTCCTGCGGCAAGCCGCCGCCGACTCGTCCCAAGCCTCGGACATTTGGCGGGCGAGTTGCAAATTCTCGGGAGTCAGGATATCCGTTGTATTACCCCAGCCAATGGGCTCGCGCGCGATCATCAGGGTCTTGGGGAAGTAAGACCGCACCTGATCGAAGTTGTGCAGCACCGCGATGATCGTCCGGTTTTCGGCGTGCCAGCGCTGGACCACGTCGAGGAGATCGGCTGTGGTGCGCGTATCGATGGCGGTGAAGGGCTCATCGAGCAGAATGAGGGGACAGTCCTGCAGCAGCAGGCGGGCGAACAGCACCCGCTGGAACTGTCCCGCCGATAATTCGCCGATGGCTCGCTGCTCGAACCCTTCCAGGCCCACCGAGGCCAGAGCCTGCCCGGCTTGCTCCCACAACTCCTTCTTCATGCCGCCGAACATGCCGAGGCGATGCCAGAGTCCGAGGGCGACGAGATCCAGAACTGTTATCGGGAAGCTTCGGTCGATCTCAGCCTGCTGCGGCAGGTAGGCGATCTGAGATATCCTCAGGCTGCCCCGTTCGATGTGGCCGCCAAGGGGACGCAGGATCCCCGTAATTCCCTTCAACAGGGTGCTCTTCCCCGAGCCGTTCGGCCCCACTACCGCGGTCATCGATCCAGCCTCGAAGACCCCCGAAAGATGATGGACCGCGGGGTGCCCGTAATAGCCCAGAGTGAGATCGTCCAGAGTAATTGATTCCATCATACGGTTCTAGAGCCAGCCGATGGCCCAGGCCACCGACAGCCAGAGAAGGACTGCGGCCGCGGCAACACAGATGAGACGGCCCTTGATGCTCCAGCCGAGTGGAGATAACCTGATTTTCCCGGGCTTGAGGCATTCCGGCAGGGCCGCCTGCAAATGATCGGGCTTAGCAAGGTGTCCATGGTCATCAGTCATCGGTCTGGTCTCCGGCAAGAAGCAACCCCTGTACTTCCAGGGGGTGGCCAGCCACAGCCAAGTGCAACCGAGTTGCCTGCATTTCAGGCCTCCTCCCGGCACTTGTGGCAGAGGCCTTCCACCCGAATGTCGATGTGGTCAGCCCGGTTCCCCACCGGCCCCTGAAGTTCGGTCCATACGCGGGTCAGGGGCACCGGCTCCAGGCATTGGACCTCCCGACAGGTATGGCATTGAAAATGGGGGTGGGGCGGGCGGTGCTCACAGGCCAGTTCATAGTGACTCACCCGGCCTTCCAGAGAGAGGCGGCGCACCATGCCCCGGTTGCAAAAATCCTCCAGGATGCGGTAGACCGTCACCTTGTTGACCCGGCGACGGCTGCGGATGACCTCCAGGATCTCCTTAGCCCGCAGGGCGCAGGAAGCGGCCCCGAGAATCTCCAATACCGCCAGGCGCACCGCAGTGAGCTTCAAACCCTGGCTGGCCAACCACTGGCGAAAATCGCAACGGTCACTCATATCCATAAAATACTCCAAAATCAACTTAGTTGCAACAATTTTAATAAGGGGATTGCACCGGCGAAACCCTGGCAGTTCCAGCCTTGATAAAATCAGACCTACGCCACCTCTGCTCAAGGAGATTTGGGGGAAGAAGGGGATTCAGTCTGGGCTGGGGGATTTGCCAGCCCTGGGGCTTCGGGGGAGGGCGGGGCAGACGGGAGGACCGGCCGGCGGCCCCCCCTGGCCAACCCTTATTTTTTTGGGGCTTCTTTTGGGGCCTCGGTTTTGGGGGCCTCAGTCTCGGATGATTTGATGCCAACCAGCTCCACCTCAAAGATGAGCACCGTATTGGGCATGATGACCTGGCCCATGCCCTGCTCTCCGTAAGCCAGCCCCGGAGGGACGACGAGCTGATACTTAGAGCCCACCGGCATAAGCTGCAAAGCCTCCCGCCAACCGGGGATGATACCGGTGAGCTTGAAGGTCTTGGGTTGCCCGCCGGAGCTGTCGAATTCCTTCCCATCGATGAAGGTGCCCCGGTAGTTGACCTCCACCTCGTCGTCCGCCGTCGGTTTTTTGCCCTCCCCCGCCTTGAGGATTTTGTATTGTAGCCCGCTGGGCGTGGTCACCACGCCTTCCTTCTTCTTGTTCTCCGCCAGGAAAGCGTCCCCCTCTTTCTTTTTATCCAGGGCCGCCACCTTTCTTTGCTCCATCTGCTTGCCTCGCAGCTCTTGCTGATACGCGGTCATGGTTTTCCGGAGTTCATCTTCGGACATGAGGAGCTTTTTGCCCGAGAGTTCGTCCTTCATGCCTTTAATCATCATGTTCATGTCGACCTCAACTCCCTGCTGCTTGAAGTTTTTGGCCACGCTGACCCCGATACCGTAGCTCACTTTGTCCTTCTCAGTCTTGAGGTCTGTGGGTTCCTGGGCGCATTGCGCCGCCAACAACACCACCCCCAAGACCGCCAGCCCTTGCCATTTTCGTATCATCGTCTCTCCTCTCTGTCCGCAGTCCGACCTCAGCGCCACGGGATTTATCCTGCTGATTTCATAGTTAGCATTTTTCCCTGGCATTGCAAGGATGGGTGAGGGGTAAAAAAATTTCAAACCTGATGCCGGGAAGGTGGTTGGGACTTGGTGCGGCCTTGAAACCGTGGGGATTGTTCCGCAGGATGTGCCCCAGGCAGCTTCTGCCGTTATTTTTTCCCCTGCCTAAATTTGGGTGGATCCAGGCGGAGCTTACGCTCAGAGGCCGGACCGGCTGGCCACCAGCTGCACCACCCCGAGCAGGTAAGCGTCCTGGCCGGGCGCGGCCAACAAAGAGAGACCGACGGGGACGCCGCCCACCTCGGCCAGCGGCAAAGAAACCTCAGGCAGGCGGCCGATGCCGGCAATGGCCGTCAGTGACAGAGTGCGCGGGTAGTAGTTGGTTTTGGGCTGATCCGGCCGGTCGACTTTTACGCCGCCTTTAAACCGGGCCGGGGCCGGCACGGTGGGGAAGCAAAGGAGGTCCCGGGGCCCCAGGAAGTTTTTCAGGCGGCGGCAATAACGCTCCCGGGTGCGGACGGCGTCCCCCAGCCTGCGACGATCGGTATTTTTGATGAGCTCAAAAAACTTCGCAGCCTTGGGGCTGAGCGCCGGTTTGACGCTCTCCACCCAGGACCCTAAGCAGCTCCACATCTCGCACCACTGCAGGATTGAACTCGTTTCATACCAGCTGGCCAACCCCAAGCCCGCGCCGCCGCCATCGATTTCCCGCAGGGAAGTCTCGTGGACCTTGTCACCGAAAAGGCCTTGCAATAACTTAACGGTGCGGCTCAGGGCCGCCCTGATTTCTTGGTCGGCATTGGCCCAGGCCTCGCTGATCAGGTGGAGGGCCCCTACTTCCACGTCGCCCGGCACTGAGGCAGCCAGCAGCACCGAGCCGGCCCGGCTCAGAAGATCGGCTGACTCCGCCAGGAGGCCCACGGTATCAAAGCCGGGGGCAAAAGGAGTGACGCCGGCCGTGGAAATGAATCCGTGGGAGGGGCGCCAACCGAAAATGCCGCAGTTGGCGGCCGGCACCCGGAGCGAGCCACCGGTGTCGGTCCCCAGGGCGAAATCGGCCAGGCCACAGGCTACGGCCGAGGCCGAACCGCTGGACGAGCCCCCCGTCACGTGGTCCGGGGCCCTGGGATTCAACGGCGCCCCATAGAAATAATTTTCCCCGTCCAGGCTGAAGGCCAGCTCATCGCAAATGGCCTTGCCGACGCACCGGGCCCCCGCCCCCAACAGTTGGTCCACGCAGAGGGCGTTGGCCGCCGCCGGAGGATGGGTCCGGCCCCAGTCGGGCGAGCCGCAAGAGGTGCGGTGGCCGGCCAGGTCGATAATATCCTTGACGGCAAAGCGCAATCCGTCCAAAGGCCCCGAAGCCGTGGGCGGGTAGGCCACGGTCTCGACAAAGGCTCCCGATTCCTGGATAGTGTATTTTCTGAAGGGCGGCATCTGATCTTCCCACTTAGGAGGCAGCCTTAACCCCACGCCGAGGACATGATAGCACAAGTTTAACTGAAAAAAGTAATTTTCCCCAGTCCCCAGGCGTACTAAGCCTCATTGAAGAGCTGGTTCAAGGCTCGATGGGGTTATAGCTCCTCTGGTAGGCGCTTTAATTATTACCGTGTGCTGGACAGACTTTTGGTCTAAGATGACCCAACCACTGGCGGCTGCCTTGGCAAACGCCAAAATCTCCTTTAAATAGTTGGTAGCTATAAATCGCCTCTGGAGGATGACATTATGAGACTTCTCACCAGATCAGACTTTGACGGTCTCATCTGTGCGGTGCTGCTTAAAGAGATCGGCCTCCTGGACAGTTGGACCTTTGTCCATCCCAAGGACGTCCAGGAAGGCTTAATCGAGGTCACCGAAAATGACATTCTGGCCAACGTCCCCTATGCCCCGGGGGTCGGCCTCTGGTTCGATCACCATGCCAGCGAGGAGGATCGGCACCATTTCAATTTCACCTTCAAAGGCCTGGCCAAAATGGCCCCCAGTTGTGCCCGGATCATCTGGGAATATTATGGCGGGCATGACAGGTTTCCCAAAAAATTCGACGCAATGATGGCCAACGTCGATAAATGTGACAGCGGCCGCTTAACAGTGGAGGATATCGAAAACCCCAAAGGCTGGGTGCTGATGAGCTTCATTATGGACCCGCGCACCGGCCTGGGCCGCTATCGGGATTACCGGATCAGCAATTATCAGCTGATGATGGAACTGGTGGAGTGGTGCCGGACCAAACCGGTGGAGGCAATTCTGGAAATGCCGGATGTCGAGGAAAGGGTTGAGCGGTATTTTGAACAGGACGAAATTTTCCGGGAGATGATTAGAAAGAACGCCACCGTGCACGGCAACCTGATAGTCCTGGATTTGCGCCAACAGCAGGAGATTTATACCGGCAATCGCTTCGTCATCTATACCATGTTCATGCAAGGCAATATCAGCCTGCAAATCATCATGGGCAAGCAGAACCAGAACACCGTCTTTACCGTCGGGCACAGCATCATCAATCGCAGCAGCCAAACCGACGTGGGCCGCCTGATGCTCCAATATGGCGGTGGTGGTCACCGGACGGTGGGGACCTGCCAGGTGGATAACGACCGGGCGGAGCAGGTGCGCCGGGAATTAATCGAGGCGATCACCCGGGACGGGTAGCACCCCGGCTCAGGGGCCTACCCGGGCAGGGGTATTAAAGAAGCGGCTTAATCAATTTTACGAAATCCTCCTTCGACCGCAAATCAAAGATTTTATGGACAATATTACCCTGCCGGTCAATGATGAAGGTGGCGGGCACGAACTCCACCTTCCAGGCTTTGCTCACTTCGTCGGTCCCGACCAACACCGGATAATTCAGCCCCAATTGCTGCGCTAAAGAACGCAATTCCGCCGGGGTGGAAGCCAGACCAATCCCTATGGTCTGAAAGCCCTGACTCTTGAGCTCCTGGTCGATCTGGTTGAGAAACGGCATTTCTTCTTTACAAGGCTTACACAGAAAAGTGAAGAAATTGAGCAAGACCACCTTCCCTTTAAACTGGCTCAGGGTGTATTCCTGCCCACGGAGCACGTCCTTTAAGGCAAAATCCGGGGCGCTCTGGGCCCGGCCGCTGGACGTTAGCGCCAACAGGAACATTACACTGGCCAGCAACTGCCAAACCACCGCACCTCGCGGGAATTTTCCGTCCATACTATCTCCCAATCGCTTTATTAGCAGGCTAGCTACCAATATAATGGCGAAGATTTGGTAAATCAAGTTGGCCGCCTAACCCATTAATTTTCTGTTTTATCAGGATGGTCCGCCAAAGCGCCTTTGACCTCATTTGCCGTGGTTCTGATCGTCCTTGGAAAAATTTTGATTTTGCCGACAATTTTGTGCTAATGTACATTTTGTTCCCCACGACAAGGTTGTTATGGGCGGGGAACTTTTCTCTGAAGAAGTACCTTGCTCTGCAATTGCAATATGCACTGTCTGAAATGCTACAGAGGTGAAGCTAATCCTCTGACTTGCCTAACTTGCCGTAATATTTACTTTAATCACTAACTTTTATGGCTGGTCGGACCCCTGGGAAAAAAGTGCAGCATTTGCTAGACCCTGTTTTTGGCCCGACTATTTTTTTTACAGATTTTGTGATTTAATTTCAGCCTCTTAGCTCGAGAAATCCTGCTGGTACAGCCCTTGCAGAACTAGTTGAGGTCTAGCCAAAAGTGTCGCTTTCCCTGTTTGGGCTGTTATCCAAAACGCTATCCCCCTGCCACCCGCCGGCTTTTAAAGGAGGCGGTTGAAAAAATTTTGCAGCTGATCAGCTCGAGAAAGGAGCAATATGGATCTTTACGAAGCCATTCATAAGCGCCGCAGCCATCGCCTTTACCGGCCGGAAATGCCGCCCCGGGAAGCCCTGGAAAGGGTGGTCGACGCCGGCCTCTGGGCCCCGTCCGGCATGAACACCCAATGTTGGGACATCGCGGTGTTGGCCGGCAAGGCCCGGGATGATCTGGTCAACCTGATCAACCTGTCTATCGCCAAAATAGTCCCCATCATGCAGCAAACCGGCGTGCCGGAAAAGAGTCAACAGCGGGTGGTGGCCTTCTTCAAAGACCTGGGGGGCGCCCCGGTGGTCATCGCCGTGACCGTGTGGCAGTGGGGCGACGCCACCGGCGCCGCCAATATTCAAAGCGGCTCCGCCTTGATGCAGAATATGCTCCTGGCGGCCCAAGCCGAGGGCCTGGGCAGCTGCTGGATGACCGCGGGCAGCCTGGTGGAGAAGGAGGTTCTGGAATTCCTGGGGAAAACCGATCAGCAATTGCTGGCCATCACCCCCATCGGCTACTCCGCCAAAGATCCCCCGGTTGTCCCCCGTAAACCCCGGGAAGTGCGCTGGCTGGGGTTTTAATCAGGAGCGAGTTTGCGCCTTTGACAGGTAACAAGTTAGCAGCAGCTTTCTTTTCAGGAGGATTGCATGGATTTCCAACTCACCGATGAACAGCGCATGATCAAGGAAACCGTTTACAAATGGTCGGTTAATGAACTGGGACCGCTGCAGGAAAAGATCGATGAGGAAGATTGGTTTCCCCCCGATTTTTTTAAAAAATGCGCCGAGATCGGCATCCTCGGCATCACCATCGATGAAAAATACGGGGGCCTGGGCGGCGATGTCCTGATGCAGACCCTGGCCATCGAAGAGATGAGCCGCATCTGCCCGGCGCTGGGCATGACCTACGGGGCGCACTCCAACCTCTGTGCCCATAATATCCACAAAAACGCCAGCGAGGCGCTCAAAGAGAAGTATTTGCCGCCCCTGGTCAGAGGCGAAAAGATCGGCGCCATGGCCCTCACCGAACCCAATGCGGGTTCCGATGCCATGAGTATCCGCACCCGGGCCGTTCGCCAGGGCGACAAATACCTGTTGAAGGGCACCAAGATCTTCATCACCAACGGGCCGGTGGCCGACACCCTGCTGGTCTATGCCAAAACCGCGCCGGAGCAAGGCGCCAAAGGGATCAGCGCCTTCATCGTGGAAAAGGACTTTCCCGGTTTTGCCGTGTCCCGCAAGCTAAAAAAATGCGGCATGCGCGGCTCGCCCACCGCGGAGCTGATTTTCGAGGACTGCGAAGTACCGGCGGAAAACCTGGTCGGGCAGGAAAATATGGGGGTCCATGTCATGACCAGCGGCCTGGACTCGGAGCGGATTGTGCTGGCCGGCGGCTCCATCGGCATGGCGGCGCAGGCCCTCGATTATTCCATCCGCTACTCGGTAGAGCGGGAGCAGTTCGGCCAGCCCATCGCCAATTTTCAGATGATCCAGCAGAAGCTGGCCGACATGTACACCCGCACCGAGGCCGCCCGGCTGTTGGTTTACCGCGCTGCCGATCTGGCCCAGAGATCACCCCGGGGGGGCAAAGGCACCGAACTGAACCGGTTGGCCGCCGCGGCCATCCTCCTGGCGGCGGAAACCGCCACCTGGGTGTGCGACCAGGCCATCCAGATTCACGGGGGGTACGGTTACTGCCTGGAGTTTCCGGTGCAAAAGCTGTGGCGCGACGCCAAACTCTATGAAATCGGGGCGGGCACCAGCGAGATCCGGCGCATGATCATTGCCCGGGAACTCACCCGGGAAGCCTTTGCCAGGAAGGCGCAGCGCTAGTAGTCCCGTCGCTAACAGCACCAGAGGGCTTGGCCATGCGCTTCAAGATCCAGGACCCTGACTTCGAAGAGCGAGTCCGCGGCAGCTTCGACAAGCAGAAGCTGATGAGCGCCATCGGCGCCGAACTGACCCGGCTCCTGCCCGGAGAAGCGGAAATCAGCCTGCCATACCGGGATGACCTGACCCAGCAACATGGCTTTGTCCATGCCGGGATTATCGCCACCATTCTGGATACCGCCTGCGGTTATGCCGCCTTTAGCCTCATGCCCGCCGATATGGCGGTTTTGACGGTCGAGTACAAGATAAACCTGCTGTCCCCAGCCGTTGGTGAACATTTTCTCGCTCGAGGACGGGTGATCAGGCCGGGGAAGACGCTCAGCGTCTGTACGGGTGAGGTCATCGCCCACCAGCAGGGCAAGGGCAAAACGGTCGCCACCATGCTGGCGACTATGATGGCCCTCCCAAACCAGGAAGGTCTGATTGGCTAGCTGGGTTCCACGTTGGCCATGGAGAACTTATGACTGAACCGTTAATTCTCGAGGAAAGGCAAGACCGGGTGGCTGTGCTCACCCTGAACCGGCCCGAAGTCATGAACTCTTTCAATTTCCCGATGCTTCGAGCTCTGAAGGAACGAGTGGAGGCCTTGCACTTTGATCCGGACGTGCGGGTGGTGATCATCGTGGGGGCGGGACCAAAGGCCTTTTGCGCCGGCGCTGATCTGAAAGAACGCGCCTCCATGAGCGAGATGCAGGTGCGGGAGTTCATTTTTACGATTCGCAATCTCTTTACCTTCATCGAATACCTGAACAAACCCGTGATCGCCGCGGTCAATGGCATTGCCCTGGGGGGCGGCACCGAGCTGGCCCTGGCCTGCGATATCCGCCTGGCCTCGGCCACCGCCAGCCTGGGCCTGACTGAAACCCGGCTGGCCATCATCCCCGGCGCCGGCGGCACCCAGCGTCTACCTCGCCTGATCGGCCGCGGCAAGGCCAAGGAACTCATCTTTACCGGCCGCCGGGTGGACGCCCAGGAAGCCTTGCAGATCGGGCTGGTGAATCAAGTCTGTCCGCCGGAATCGCTGCTGGCGGAGTGCCGGGCCATGGCAGCCATGATCTGCGAAGCCGGCCCCATCGCCATTCAGCAGGCCAAATACGCCATCAATTATGGGCTGGAGGCCGATCTGCATACCGGCCTGGCCATTGAATCCAACGCCTACTGGGTGACCATCCCATCGGCAGACCGGCTGGAAGGTCTGGCGGCGTTTGGTGAAAAGAGGAAGCCGGTCTATAAGGGTAAGTGAGAGACTGACTTAATCCCCCACGGACGAGGACGTGCATGGATAAGGTGGTTTACGAGAAAAGAGACCGGATAGCCTTCGTCACTCTTCATCGTCCTGACGCCCTCAATTCCCTGGACGATGAGCTTAACGGCGAACTCTGGGAGGTCTGGAGCGATTTTAACCGGGACGATGCCGTCGATGTCGCCATCTTGACGGGGGCGGGAAAAAGCTTCTGCGCCGGCGCCGACTTGAAGACCTTTATCCCCAAATGGGAACATGCCAATATGCTGGACCTCCGTAAGAATGTCGCCACGGGCATCGGCGGCGGCATCACCCGGGGGCAGCACCGCATTACCAAGCCCATCATTGCCGCGGTCAATGGGCCCGCCATTGGCGGCGGTTTTGAACTGGCCCTGGCCTGCGATATCCGCATTGCCTCGGAAAAGGCCAAATTCGGCGTCTTCGAAGTGCGGTTCGGCCTGCATCAGGGCGATGGGGGACTTGTCCGCCTGCTGGCCATTGCCGGGATGGCCACGGCGCTGGACCTCACCCTCACCGGCCGGGAGGTGTACGCTGCCGAAGCTTTCCGTCTGGGCCTGGTGAACCAGGTAGTGCCCCATGATGACCTCCTCACGACGGCGGCAGAGTACGCCCGCATGATCCTGAAAAACAGCCAGCCAGCCATCCGCTCCGCCAAGGAAACCATCTTCGATATTCTCGGCCGGCCCCTGGATGACGCCTTGCGCCTGGAAACCATTAACGGCTATTCCAGCCCCGGCGATTTTAAGGAAACCCAAGAGCGCCTGGCCGGGTTTTTTGCGAAGAAATAAGGGCTTTAGTATGACTGAATCCGTCAAGATTACCCGAGATGCTGAAATAGCCTGTGTCGTCCTGAACCGGCCGCCTGCCTTTAATGCCATCGACCGGGACCTGGTCGAGGGCTTGGCCACGCAGCTTATCACTTTGGCCGCCGATCCGGAGGTGCGAGGCCTGGTCATCTCCGGCGCGGGTGGCAGGGCTTTCTGCGCCGGCGGCGACCTGAAATACTTCCTGGCCTCGCCCCAGGGACCGGCCCGGACCCTCCATGAAGTGGCGGGCTATTTCCACCTGGCTATCCTGGAGATTCGCCGTATGGACAAACCGGTGATCGCCGCCATCAACGGCGTGGCCGCCGGCGGCGGCTTCTCGTTGGCCCTGGCCTGCGATTTCCGGATCATGGGCGAATCCGCCATGCTCAAGCAAGCCTACACCTCGGCCGGCCTCAGCCTGGACGGCGGCGGCTCCTTTACCCTGCCCAGGCTGGTCGGCCTGGCCCGGGCCTTGGAAATTGTGGCCTTCGACCGGCCCATCTCCGCCTCGCAGGCTTATGAATGGGGACTGGCGACCAGGATCGCCCCGGATGCCCTGGTCCTGGAAGAGGCCATGAGTATGGCTCACGAACTGGCCGGCATCTCGCTGAACTCCTTCGGCTGGGCCAAACGTTTGCTCACCGACTCTTTTAACAGCGCCTTTGAAGCGCACTTGGAACGGGAGCGCCGGGGCCTGGCCACCTGTGCAGCCCATGCCGATGGGCAGGAAGGAATGCAAGCCTTTGTGGCCAAGCGCCGACCGGTATTTATGAAATAAGTGACCTTAATCATCACGCCTGACACGAAACTGAACATTCCAAGGGAGCAAAATGTCAGATTTAGCGATGCAAAACCGCACCCACTGGGAAAATGAAGAACTGAAACTGGATGAACTCGTCCACCAGGCGATCTGGCCCGGGGGCGAGAAAGCGGTCCAGCGCCTCGCCAAGCAAGGTAAACAGTCGGTCCGGGACCTGATCGGCAAGCTCACCGATCCGGGCACGGAATTCTTTGAATTCAGCCGCATCGCCGGCTTTGGCATGGATTATCCCGATGTTATGGATGTGCCTTGCGGCGGCCTGGTGACCGGCTTGGGCAAGATCCACGGCAACTGGACCATGATCTTTGCCAATGACAGCCGGGTGAAGGCCGGCACCTATTTCCCCATCACCCTCAAGAAACACATGCGGGCCCAGGCGATGGCCGAACGCTGTGGGATAAACTGCGTCTACATCGCCGATTCCGGGGGCGCTTATCTGCCCATGCAGGCCGACGTCTTTCCGGACGACCAGCAGTTCGGCTCCATGTTCTACAACATGGCGCGCATGAGCGCCATGGGCTTGAAGCAGATCACCATGAGCACCGGCGGCAACACCGCCGGCGGCGCTTACATCGTCTTCATGGCTTGCCAGTCGGTGATGATCGATAAGATGTCCTACTCCTTTCTGGGGGGGCCCCCCCTGGTCAAAGCGGCCACGGGAGAAATCATCTCCGCCGAAGCCTTAGGCGGGGCCAGGGTTCATACCCAACTCTCCGGCGGCGCCGACCATCTCTGCCAGAGCCAGGATGAGGCCATCGAGCGGGTGCGCGAGATTCTCTCCCTGGAGCCGCCGCAACAACTGCACAGTCATCGCTACGAGGAAGTGCCGCCCCGGGTGCCGGTGACGGCCATCTATGAAAGGTTGCCGGCCAATGTGCATCAGGGCATCAACGTGCGGGCCTTCCTCGAGGCTATTGCCGATGATAGCCAGTTTGCCGAATACAAAAAGTTTTACGCCCCCGGACTCGGAGACAACATCGTCACCGGCAAGCTCCGCCTCAAGGGCCTGCCGGTGGGCGTCATCGCCTCCAACGGCATTGGCATCATCTTTGCCCAGGCGGCCCAAAAGGCCACGGAATGGGTCCTCCGCTGCTGCCAGGACAAGACCCCGCTGCTCTTTGTCCAGGCCTCACCGGGCTACATGGTGGGCTCGGAGTCCGAGCACATGGGCATCGGCAAGTACGGGGCGGATATGGTGCGGGCGGTTTCCTGCGCCCAGGTGCCGCGCCTGCAGTTGGTGATCGGCCCCGACAACGGCGCCGCCAATTACGGCATGTGCGGCCGCGGCTATCGCCCCCATTTTCTCTTTTCCACCATGCGGGCCCGCACATCGGTGATGAGCGGCCGTTCCGCCGGGGAAGTGTTGATGTCCATCGAGGAGCGCAAACGCGGCAATCCCATGAGCGAGGAGGAGAAACAGGCCTTTCGCCAGCAGATGATCGACAAGTATGACGGTGAGGCCCACCCCTTCTTTTGCGGAGCCCGCCTCCTCAACGACCGGGTGTTAAAATTCTGGGAGATCCGCGACTGGCTGGCGATGGCCGTCGAAGTGAGTCTGCTGCGGCCCATCGGGGAGCCGTCCTTTGGCAATCTGCGGTTTTAAGTTTTGGTGGCACAGGCTTTCTAGCCTGTGCGGGATTCTTCAGCACAGCCTGGAAAGGCTGTGCCACCAAAAGACAAGGAAATAAGGATTTACTATGGCGTTGATGAAATACCCCAAAAAAGTGGTCCTGGGCGATATTACCGTAAGGGACGGCTTTCAGCACGAAGAGAAGCTTATCCCCACCGATGCCAAGCTGTGGGTAGCGGAGCAACTGGTGCTGGCCGGTTTTAAACGTATCGAAGTCACCAATTTCGGCAGCCCCAAGGGGATGCCGCAATTTAAGGACGCCGACGAGTTGATGAAGCGGCTCCGGGGCAGCAAAAAGGTGGGCCACCTCTTGAAAGACGTGGAACTCACCGCCATCACCATCCGGGAGCGGGCCGTAGATCGGGCCATCCAGGCCCGCCGGGAGGGCCATGGTCCCGACCGCATCCTCTTTATGGTGTCCACCAGCGAGTCGCATCATAAGGTCAATTCGGGCCTGTCTCTGGCCGACTACTGGAAGATGTGCGAGCAGTACATCCCGATGGCCCATGAGGCCGGCATGAAGGTCTGCGGCACGGTCAGCACCATCTGGGGCTGTCCCCTTGAGGGCCCCACGGAGCTCACCAAGGCGGTGGAATTCACCCAACGCTGGCTGGAGATCGGGGCAGACGACATCGAACACGCCGATCACGATGGTTCGGCGCCGCCCAATAAGGTCTATGAATATTTCTCCATGATTCTCGACGCCATTCCGGACCCCACGAAACACCTGGCCCATTTTCATGTGACCCGGGGCTGGGGGCTGGCCAATGTCCTGGCGGCCTTGAATGCCGGGATCACGCATTTCGAATCGACCGTGGGCGGCATCGGCGGCCAGCCGGCCAACTTTGTGGACGGCGTGCCCGTAGCCGGCACCGGCGAATACTATTATCAGGACCCGAGCATCACCGGCTTGGTCGCCACCGAAGACCTGGTCGTCATGCTGGATGAAATGGGGATCGACGTCGGGGTGGAGGTGGATAAGGTGCTCACCCTCGGCCGCATGGTGGAGCGTATCGTCGGCCGGCGGCTGCGGTCGGAATGCGCCCACAGCGGCAGAATCCCCAAGACTCTGACCGGGCGTCGTTAGCCCGGGCCAAAGCAAGCATGGCCCACCCGGGGCCAAAGGAGGTTTTGATTTATTGATGGTCTTTTAGCGAATCCAGTCGAAAGGAGGAAACCCGGCAAGGCAATTGGCTCTTTAAGGCAGTGGCAGAATTCAGCGGCCAGATAACCATCTAATAATCCGCTAGGCAAGGAGCTACTGGGATGAGCAAAGGCAAAGCATATCAGGATTTTTTGAAAAGCAAGTTCGATATCGGCCAACTTTTTGACAAGCCCGAACCGCTGGCAGGCGTCCGGATCTTGGAGGTCTGCTACGTTGTGCTCGGGCCGGCGGCCTGCGATTACCTGGGGGAATTCGGCGCCGAGGTGATCAAGTTCGAAGGGCAGAAAGGGGATCAGATGCGCTTCGTGACCCCTTATGCCTACTTCTGGAAGAATATGTCCCCCGGCCTGGAAATAGAAAACCATAACAAGTACTGGGTCGGCATGCACCTCGGCCACCCCCAGGGCAAGGAACTTTTTCAGGAACTGGTGAAAAAGTCCGACGTGGTGGCGGACAACCTCACCCCCGGCCGCATGGCCGAGTGGGGCCTGAGCTATAAAGAACTAAAACAAATCAACCCTGGCATTATTCAACTCCACGTTTCCGGCTATGGCAGCTGGGGGCCCTGGACGGGCCGGACTTCCTATGACGCCGTGGCCCAAAGCATGGGCGCCCTGTCGCCCATCACCGGTTTCGAAGACCGGGGACCCATCAAATCCGGCGTCTGGATCGCCGACTGGATCACCGGGCTGAGTTGTTCGGTGGCCATCATGGCGGCCCTGAACTACCGGGAGCGGTCCGGAGAAGGCCAGTTCATCGACTACATGCAGGTGGAAAACGTCATCCGTTGGCTCGACTGGACTTGGCTTTACACTTACAAGACCAACGAGGACCGGAAGCGCTCCGGCAATCGGGACCTGGCCATCTGTCCCTCCGACCTGTTCGAATGCAAGGACGGCTGGGTGGCCCTGGCGGCCTTCAGCAAGCCCGAGTTCAAGGGGCTGTGCGACGCCATGGGCCAGATGGCGATCTATGACAAGTTTGCCGATCCCACCGCACGCTTGAAAGAAGCGAAGCCCGTGCTCGACATCGTGGCCAAGTGGACCAAGACCAAAAGCGTGGCCGAGGTCGTGGAGCAGGGCGACAAATACGGCTTCGCCGCCTCCCGGGTGCTGAACGCCAAGGATGCTTACAACGACCCGAACTTCCTGCAAAGAGGCGCCATCCAAGAGTACGACGACCATCTTTATGGCAAGATGCGGCAGGAATGTTATCCGCCGAGAATGAGCGAAACCCCCAGCAAGGTGAAATGGAGCAGCCGCCCGGTGGGCTTCGATAACCGCTACGTCTTCCAAAAGATCCTCGGCCTGCCCCTGGAGGAAATCAAGCGGCTGGAATTCGAGAAGGTCATCTTTGGCGCGAATCCAGCCGTCCCCTCGCAAAATGCGCCGCCGGACTGGGATGGCAAAAGTGGCATAAAGTTGCCGTAACCTTAGGCTTCCGTAAACTTTCTGGGAGGAAACAGCATGGATGACAAAAAAATTGTCGGTATGGCGATCAACCAGGAATTTGCCAGGTGGGCCTATAGGGAGACCTATCCCCCGGATGCCTACAAAAAGCCGGAAGCTCTGGATGACCTGGTGGTGATCGATGCCAGTTATGGCAACTTTGCCGGACTCGTGACCTCTTCGATCCTGGCGGAAATGGGCGCCGAGGTGATCCGCATCGAACCCCCCGGAGGCGACACGGCCCGGAAGATGTCGCCTTACGGCATGATGATCGGGGATTCCGGCCTGGCCTACATCGTTGAGGCCAGGAATAAGTTCCACGTCACCCTGGACCTGACCAAGGAAGAGGGCCAGAAGATGTTTGCCCGATTGGCCGGCAAGGCCGCGGTGGTCATCGAGACCTTCAAGCCGGGTTACCTGGACGGCCTGGGCCTCGGCTACCGGCAACTGAGCGAGGCCAACCCCGGCCTGATCTACTGCGGCATCAGCAGCTACGGCCACTACGGCGTGGACGCCGAGAAGCATGCCAACCAGCCGGATTATGACATCGTCGATCAGGCCCGGGGGGTCATCATGTCCATCACCGGCGAGCCGGACCTGGACCCGGAAATTGACCAGACCTACAAGCGGCCCATGAAGCACGGCAACTGGATGGGCTGGTATGCTGGCGGCTCCTGGGCGGCCCTGGGCATTTTGATGGCCGCCTTCCATAAGAAGAAGACCGGTAAGGGGCAGTTTATCGACTGCGCCCCACCGGAAGGCTTGCTGTCCATCGCCAATTACAGCCTGCAATATTTCCATATGTCCGGGGAAACCATGCCCCGGGCCGGCAATTATGACTACGCCGTCTTCCCGTACACCTACGTCAAGTGCAAGGACGGCTACACCTTCATTTCCGGTTTCACCGACCCCAACTGGACGGCCCTGTGCGAAATCATCAACCGGCCTGATCTGCGGGAGCAGTTCCCCACCATGAAGGAGCGCCTCACCCCGAAGAACCAGCCGACGATTCAGCATCAAATTGAAAAATTCACCGAGAACTACACCGCCGACGAAATCCAGGACATGATCTACCTGTACAGCAAACGGGATGACAAGAAGGGCACGGTGGTGTCGGGCCGGCTCGAAAGTCCCAAGGACGTGCTGACCAGGGAACACTGGCAGGAACGGCGCACCTTCCTCAAATGGAACGACCCGACTTACGGCGACCTCCTGATCCAGAATTCCGCCTTCAAGGCCATGACGCGGACGCCCGGCCGGATCAAGTGGGTCTGCCGCCCCATCGGCGCGGACAACGAGTTCATCTATCACCGTTATCTCGGCGTGGGACCCGGGAAGTTAAAGGAGCTCAAGCAGGCCGGGGTTATTTGACCTGAAAAATAGGGACACTTCCTATTTTTCAAAGCAAAACCTTAATATGACGGGAAATAACTAGGAAAAATAGGAAGTGTCCCTATTTTTCCTATATGGCATTGACAGGCAAGGATGGAGCCCCTGGCTCGCGCCTGGCCCCTGGTTTTCTTCTGAGACCAGCCCTGCCCTGAGCTTCGACCTTCTAACCGAAACACCTTCTTTGCGAGAAGGAACCTTGGAGGTGGCGTATGGGAGTCGAAGTTGACGTGAAAGAACAAGGTCCAGCCGGACAAGAGTCCGCCCCCCTCGCCCGGGTGGGCGAAGCCCTGGCTGATTTCTGCGAACGGTATTTTCCTGACGCCTTCGTGTTTGCGCTCTGCGCGGTCATTATCGTCTTTCTCGGTGGCCTGGCCCTGGGGGAAAAGCCCCTCAAGCTGGTGCAGGTCTTCGGTGAGGGTTTCTGGGTCCTGATTCCCTTCACCATGCAAATGGCCCTGATCATCATCGGCGGCTTCGTGGTGGCCAGCTCGCCTCCCATCGCCCGGCTGATCGCCTGGCTGGCCGGGGTGCCCAAGACGCCCCGGGGGGCCGTGGCCTTCGTCGCCCTCCTGGCCATGCTCACCTCGCTGATTTCCTGGGGCCTATCCCTGATCTTCACCGGCCTGCTGGTCCGGGAAGTAGTCCGGCGGGTGCCGCGCATCGACTACCGGGCCATCGGCGCCGCCGCCTATCTTGGCCTGGGGGCCGTCTGGGCCCTGGGGTTGTCGTCCTCGGCCGCCTTACTGCAGAACACCAAAGGTTCCATTCCCCCGGCCCTCTTGCCCATCACCGGGGTCATCCCCCTGACCCAAACCATCTTCCTGTGGCAGAGCCTGGTGCTGGCCGCCATTCTCATTGGCGTCTCAGTGGCTGTGGCCTATTTCTCCTGCCCCAGCCCCGAAAAGGCCAAAACCGCCGAAGATATGGGGATCACCTTCGAGCCGTTGGAAGTGACCGCCGAGGCGCCCAAGACCCCGGCCGACCGGCTCGAATCGAGCCCGGTGCTCTCGGTGGTTATCGCCATCCTGATGATTGCCTACATAATTTTCCTGTTTGTGCAGAAAGGGGCGCTGGCGGCTACGGACCTCAACACCTTTAATTTCATCTTTCTGACCGCAGGTCTCTTGCTGCACTGGCGCCCCGGGGCCTTTCTGAAGGCCGTGGGCAAATCCGTGCCGGCCACCGCCGGCGTGCTCATCCAGTTTCCCTTTTATGCCGGTATCTTCGGCCTCATCGCCAAGACTGCCATCAACCCGTTCCTGGCCGATCTCTTCGTGCGGCTCACCTCGCACGGGACCTACCCCATCCTGGTGGGCATCTATTCCGCCGTTCTCGGCCTCTTTGTTCCCTCCGGGGGCGGCAAGTGGGTGGTGGAGGCCCCTTACGTCATGGCCGCGGCCAATACTTTGCACGTCCACCTGGGTTGGGTGGTGCAGATTTACAACGCCGCCGAGGCCCTGCCGAATCTGGTCAATCCTTTTTGGATGCTGCCCCTGATGGGCATCCTCAATTGTCGGGCCCGGGACCTGGCCGGTTACTCCATCCTCCAGCTGCTGTTCCACATCCCGGTGGTGCTGTTCCTGTGCTGGCTCTTGGCAAAGACTCTGCCCTATCTGCCGCCCAGCGGTTTTTAAGGAGACGAGAGGCAGTAGGGGCGGCTCGCGAGCCGCCCCTACAAAGAATTTTCACGGCAAAGTGTGGTTTAAACAAGTTCAAAGGAGGCTAATTTGCAAGGACAGGTGGAGGTGCACTTTACCCATCCGGACGATTTCCGCCGCTGGGTAAAAGAGAACAAATCCAGGGACGCAGTGGATAAAGTCATGACGGAGCAGGAGGCCGTCTCCCGCTTCGTCCAGGACGGGGCCTATCTCGCCTACGATTTTTCATCCCTGACCCGGGGCCCCCAGGCCCTGATTCGGGAGATCATCCGGCAGCGGAAACGGAACCTCTGGATCTGCGCCGAGTTCACGCTGCACGACTCTCCCCTGCTGGTGGGAGGAGGCTGCTGCACCCGCATCGATGTGGGTTTTCTGGGCTACGGCAGCTACATCGGCCGCGCCGTCTGCGATGGCAAGGTGCAGGTCTTCGATAATACCAACGGGGTGCTGGCCAGCAGGATTCTGGCCGGAGCCCGGGGCGTCCCCTTCCTCCCGGTGCGCAACTTCCTGGGGACCGACGGCTTGCCACACTCCGGGGCCAAGGTGATCAACGACCCCTTCACCAATGATCCAATCTGTCTGGTCCCGGCGCTCAACCCAGATGTCTTCATGATTCATGTGCACCAGGCCGACGTCTACGGCAACGCCCGCATCTTCGGGACGAACCTCTTCGCCCTGGAGGCGGCCATGGCCTCGAAACGGGTGATCATTTCCGCTGAGGAGATCATTGAGCCCATGGAGTTTCGCAAAGATCCGGGCCGGACCACGATCCCCTTCTTTCTGGTGGATGCCGTGGTCCACCTGCCCTTCGGGGCTTACCCCGGCGCCATGCCGGGCCGCTACGAAATAGATCTGGAACATGTGGACCGCTTAAACGCCATCCAGACGGAGGCGCAGATGCAGGACCACCTGGAGCGCTACATTTACGGCGTTAAGGATCACCTGGAATTTCTGGAGAAACACGTGGGCTGGCCGAAGCTCAAGGAATTGATGCAAAAGGCCTCCATTAAAGAAGGCTATCAATGAGAGCCACGGAAGGGGTAAGAAGATGGCGGTAGTGGAATTTACCGATACGGAATTCATGATCTGCTCGGCGGCGAGGCTCCTGGAGGACCGGAAGACCGTCTTCGTCGGCTGGGGCATGCCCCAGGTGGTGGCCATCCTGGCTGAGAGGCTTTACACCCCCCACCTGGTTCAGCTCTTCGAGTTCGGGGCTGTGGGGCCCCAGTCCCTCACCCCCTTCATCCGGGGCACCATGGGCGGTCCCAGCAACATTTACCGGTCTCTCCAGTGGATCAATATGAACTGGGCCTTCTCCTATGCGGCCACCGGCTATATCGATTACGGTATGCTCGGGGCGGCCCAGGTGGACCAGTACGGCAACCTCAACTCCACCTTCCTGGGCGGGACCTACGAGCAGCCGGGGCGGCGCTTCCCGGGCAGCGGCGGCGGCAACGAAGCCGCCTCCTTTGTCTGGAAGACCATCGTCGTCCTGAAGCACGAGGCCCGGCGCTTCGTTGAGAAGGTGGATTTTCTCACCTCCCCCGGCTATCTCGATGGGCCGGGGGCCAGGGAGCGGGCCGGGCTACCCAAAGACACCGGGCCCTGGCGGGTGGTGACCTCCAAGGCGCTCTTCGGCTTCGATGAGAAGACGAAAAAAATGAGGCTCCTCGGGGTCCTCAAGGGCCTCGATCCGAAGGAGGTCATCCAGGGCATGGGCTTCACGCCCCTCATGGCGGAGAAACTCCTGGAACTCGAGCCTCCGGAGGATGCTGAGCTGCGCCTCCTCCGAGAACACATCGATCCCTCGGGCATCATCATCCGGGGAGAGAAGATGCGGGCCGAACGCTAATGCTTTAAAATTTTTCCCGGATAAGGAGCCGGATAAGGAGATAGATCTAGATTTGTTTTAACCTTTGCCCTTCCCTTTTCCTTACCTTTAAGAGAAAGCCGGGGCGAATTGCTGCGACGCCAGCCGTCGGCAATTCGCCTCGACTATTCCCCCTTTATTCCTGTGGTCAGCAAACTTTTGGCTGGAACTTATCTAATTTTTAGGGAATTTACCCCACCAGAATCAGGGAATCCCCTATTTACGGAGGTAGTTAAATAGGCAAAGATGCAAACCAGATCATCGAAAAGGCAAACTGCCCGAAAGGGTAGGACGCAAAGTCTCCGGCCTAAAGCCTTCGGGTTATGGTAGCGGGATTGCCGAATTGAATATGGCAAACCTGTTTTTACCTAGAGCCCGATTAATTAACGGAGCTCTAGGTTTTTTTTGGGGGGAGGGGATAAGCCGGCGATGATCAGCGGATCTCTAAATGGCTTGGTGATTTCTAGTCACTTATCGACAACACCGGCGTAGGTCAGAACGGTAGGAGAAATGACGATGAAAGTCCTTAATCAGGTGGGCATACTCTTTATTCAACAGATGTATTTTATTTTCGTCATTTTCGGATCCGCCTTCATCCTGTTGGGATCCTTCTACCTGCTAAGGACTACCCGGCGGTTCAATAAAACGGTGGCGTCCCTCCGGGAAAGTGAGAATAACTTCCGCCTCTTGGTGAAAACCATCCCCTCCGTGGTCTTTAAGGGCTACCCTGATTGGAGTGTCGACTTATTTGACGAGAAGTTCGAGAAGTCCACCGGTTATTCCATCGAGGATTTTAACTCCCGGCGGATGAAATGGAACGAGCTTATTGTGCCCGAGGATTTGGAAAAAGCCAAAGAGATATTCCGGCAGGCCTTAAAGACCAATAAATCCTATGTCCGGGAGTATCGTATAAAAATAAAATCAGGGGAGCTTCTTTGGATTCGGGAGAGAGGACAGATAATCTGCGATGCTAACGGCACCGTGGAATATGTTACCGGGATCTATTCCGACATTACCGAGGCGCATGAATTTCAAGAAACCATAAAGAAAATGCAGCAGCATCACGAGACGGTCTTGAACTCTTTGGGCGAGGGCTTGTTGGAGCTGGACCAGGCGGGCGAAGTCGTTTTCGTCAATCCTGCCGTCCTCAAAATGCTCGGCTACCAGGCCCGGGATATTATGGGCCAAAACTTACATGAGTTGATCCATCACAAGAGGGCCGATGGCACCCCTTATCCCCAAGATGAGTGCCTTCTTCGAGCCACCCTCAAAGACGGCCAGGAACGTTTTATCATTGACGAGGTCTTCTGGACCAAGAAGGGTGATCCCCTGCCGGTGGCCTATTTGACTCGCCCGATCAAGGAAGATGGCCAGATAGTTGGGGTGGTGGCCACTTTCCGGGACATCACCTGGCTTAAGAAGGCGGAAGCGGAGCTCAAACAGGCCAACCAGTATATGCAGAACATCTTCGATAACTCCACCGAAGCTATCGGCATCGTCGACCGGCATGGAATTGTTAACAGATGGAACAAGTCATGCGAAGAAATCTATGGCTATAGTTTTGGTGAGATGCAGGGGAAACCCGCGTTTGACCTTTATGCGAATAAAGATGCACTGGCTAACATGTTAATACAATTGCGCCAGGATGGTTGTGTAAAGCATTACGAAATTGAAATGAAGAAGAAAAATGGCAGCACTTTTCCATGCAGTCTTTCCGTTAAGGTGTTGCGTGACGAAAACAACAAAAATATGGGTAGCGTCACGATCGCGAGAGATTTAACTGAGCAAAAAGAAAACCTGAAGAAATTGCAGGCGGCCAATGAACAACTCCAGATGCTGGTGAGCGAATCAGACCGGCGCAACCGCCAAATGACCCTGCTCCAGAAAATGAGCGATGTCTTCCAGGCCTGTCAATCCTCCGGAGAAACCTATAGCGCCATCGCCAACTTTGTGCCCCAATTTTTCCCGGACTATAGCGGGGCGCTCTATATCCTCAATAACTCCAAGAATCTCTTCGAGATGACCTCCATTTGGGGCGATACCTCATCTCTGGAGATGGTGTTCGACCACGATGAGTGTTGGTCCTTAAGGCGAAGCCGGGCGTATCTGGTTCATGATTCGGCCACCAGCATGAACTGCCGTCATATCGGCGCCGATGTCCCCGGCAGCTATCTCTGTGTACCCTTGATGGCCCAGGGCGAGGTTATGGGTATTTTTCATTTGCGCCGAGCCACTCCGGAGTCAGCGGATCAGATTAAAGCCACCGGCCAGTTTGCCGGCACCGTGGCTGAGGCGATGGCCATGGCCCTGGCCAACCTGAAACTCCGTGAGACTTTGCGCAACCAGGCCATCCGGGATGGCCTCACGGGTCTCTTTAATCGCCGCTATCTGGAGGAGACCCTGGAACGTGAATTGAGCCGAGGCAAGCGCTCGGGGAGCCCCCTGGGGGTAATCATGCTGGACCTGGACCATTTCAAGGAATACAACGACACCTATGGCCATAATGCGGGAGATGAGCTCTTGTGCGCCTTGAGCCAAATGATCCAGGAAACGGTTCGCCGGGAAGATATTGCCTGCCGCTTTGGGGGAGAGGAATTTCTGCTCATTATGCCCGGGGCTCCCATGGATGTCGCCCTGGACCGAGCCAAGGCGCTGAATGAGGGGGTCAAGCGGCTCTATTTACAGAGTTCGTCACTAAAAGCCATCACGATTTCCGCCGGGGTGGCCGTCTTTCCGGATCACGGTTCCTCTGGCAAGGAGGTTATCCAGGCGGCGGATACTGCGCTGTATCAGGCCAAAGAGGCAGGCCGCGACCAGGTAGTGATGGCCGAAAGCCGGTTAAAGGGCAGGGCGTTGGCCAACTAAAATTGCCTATAAGTCCTGAGCAGTTTGAGAGGGTGGGCCTCCGGGCCCGCCCTCTTTGCTTGGGGCAGGTCTGGCAAGGTTATGATTCGCAGGCAGTTGGTGGTTTTTGGCGAACTGAGATTAAATCAACTTCTTATCCGTAAACAGGATGGTTTGCAGATAGTGGTAGCTAAATTGGAGGAGGGCCAGATCGTCCCTCCTGAGCTCTTCCAAAGCCTGGTCTTCTAAACCGTTGTTTTTCAGAAAGGCAGGCTCCAAGAGCGATTGGCGGAATTTGTCCAGATCATAGGCCACGGTGGCGACCAGGTCTCGCCTCCGAGCTTCCATAGGCCCCTCAAGTCCTGCCTGGAGCAGGATCTCCAGCCATTTCCGGCGCCCCTGGTCAAACTCGGCGAACCCCTGGTTGGCCTGCCAGGACGCCACCGTCCATTCGACTTCGCCGGCGAATCCCCGGCAATAATCCAACTTGCGGCAAAAATAATAGTCCACCAGGCCATCTTTTGTTAGCCGGCTGCCCATGGTGATAGGGAAGAGGCGGCAGGCCGCCGGCCGCTGTGCATAAACCGTGCAACCCCGGGCCCCGATGAATGGACAACCGCCTCCCGGGGACCGGAAGGCATCGATGAAGACCAAAGGTAGATTCGAAAACTCCTCGGTTCCCTGCAGGGTGTAGCGCCGCAGGAATTCCCCGGAAGTGAGCCCTAAAAATTGTTTCAGACGCAGGATGTCATAAGGGCTCAAGAGGATGGTGGGGGCTTGGCAACACTGGTTAAAGCAGGCCAGTCCGTCATGGCACTGGAACTTAAACCTGCTCTGCAAGGATAAGCCTTCTGCTTCTTCCTGCTGAGACAGAGACACCGGTCTATCTTGAGCCATTGCCGTAGTCGCCTTCGCCAGGAAAAGATTTCTGCTAATAATATCATTTTTTAAGAGAGCGCACCCCCGGCCGCCTTACCAATGCTCGGCCACGCTCTTCATCTCCAGGAACAGCCGCAGGCAATCGGGACCGCCGGCCTCGGCGTTGGTCCCCAACATCTTGAAGCCGCCGCAGGCCGGGGCACCACGGCCAGGAGCGCCGCGCCCTACCGGGACCTGTTCACCTCGCCGGTCAACCGTGATCTCAGCCAGGGGAGCGAGGCCCCGGCGTGCCTGCAGGATATGATAGGCGCCGGCCAACTCCAGGATACCGGCGCCGACCATCACTACGTCATGGCCCGGGTCACAACGCCGTGAGCCAGGATGAATTGTGGGCTTTGCTGGGGGAGTGGGGGGGAGCATGGGATATGAGAAAGGAAAGGCGCGGGGTTGATGAGACGAGAAGGGAACTTTTGGGGGACTTTTAGGGAGTTAAGGGGAGAGGAGAAAAAAATGGGGAAATGAGAAAAAGGGTTAAAAAAAGTTGGGTGCGCATGCAAAATGAGAAAAGGTTAGGCGGCTGGGGCCGCCTTTATTTTTGGATCGGGAGCTTACAATTGGGGCACCAGGGGCCGTGGCCACCATCGGGGAGGACGGCGTAGGGAACAACGTCCCAGCGGCGGCAACGAGAATTTGCCGGCGGCGAGCTGGCCAGGCAGGCCGCCCCATTAATAGTTATTCCATCTATTTTAAGTATTGTTTGGCAGCCTCAAGCTCTCTTTTGGTAGCTTTCCAGGCAGCTTCCCGTTGTTGACTGCCTTTAGGAGAAGGGGCCACAAAAGTAAAAAAACCAGCGCTCTTAATAGCCTCCATAGCCTTAGCTATGTGCTCAGTGAACTCAGGGTTTTTCTTGGCAATCTTAGAATCTTTAAATAAATCAAATTCGGCTTCAGCATTTCCCATAGCCTTTTCGAACTCAACCCGATTAATGTCTGCTTTGGCGTACTTACTTACGATCAGGTACATCTCTTTCATGGAGGTTTCGGCGGCTTGAGAAATGGCAACCAAGGCAAATAAAAGCACAATTGCCAAAACAACTAACCTTCTAAGAGATATAAGCATTTAATTAATCCTCCTGTTTATGAATTAGGTCGGCCGGAGGCCAATCTGTGTATTACTTCATTTGAGAACCATATCTTCCAAATATGTAACAAATAGATTATGTTGAAGTCGGTCAAGCTGCTGATAGGAAGATACCATAAAACGCTGATAAAGCCACTGGATCATCTCTGGACCATTTATATTTAGATTTAACTCTTTCGTCAACTCCTTTTCTCTCTTTTTACAATAATTCTTGGTTTGCAGGTAATCCTTATTAATCATCCGCTGGGCAAATCTGCCAGAAACAGTATATACATACAGATCATCAAGATAATTAATGACATAAGGAGCCATGCCGAGGGGCCACTGATTATAAATGGTATAGTTTTGATTTGTTATCCCGAAATCTTTTTTAAAATTGCCATGCAAAATAGCAAAACCCTTGCCAGGGAAGCGATTATTATATAATTCTCCCAACTTATTAAATCGTTCCATGATGGATTGTTTAAGCAAGGGATCAGCACCGATACTATTCGGGGGCGGAGCAACGGTAACCTTTGGGGGGTGCATACTAAAAACAGGATTGCCGACAAATTGCGTGTTGTTATTGCCTTCAATAGATTGATAAATCGTTGGTTCCTTTTTCTTTCGGTTCTTTCTGACTGTCTTGGGTGGAAATTTCACAACATTACTGCGAGAGCGTTCTAAATCTTCCAAACCCTTCTTGATTTTGTCCTTTAGGTCGTCGTTAGCCACCTTTAGTCCCTCCACCTTTTATAACCTTGAGGATGTCGATGGTGCGGGTTTTTAGCTCCTCTCGGATGAGCTGCACCAGGGCGATCTTCTGAAGCGGGGTGATCTGTACCCCGGTTTCGTTAACCGCCTCCTCCACCAGCTGCACTGCCAGGTCGATATGGGCCAGCCGGCCGGCTTCATCGGCCTCGCCGGGGTGTATACCTCCCTTGCCCAGCAATAACCAGTCAGGATTTATCGAAAATTCCGTACAAATCTTCATGAGCAGATCAAAGGTGGGAGAGGTCCGGCCATCGCGGTAGTTGACAAGAGTACTTCCTGCGACACTCAATTTTTTAGCGAAATCAGGAATTGTCAAACCGGAATCTTGCATGACCAATTTTAGGCGTTCCTGGAGGTTCATGGGGCCAACTTTGGTTGCTAAGTCGCAGGCTCGACTTAGCAAATGACTTAGCAACCTAAAAAAGTGCCTTAACTAAGTGATATAATTATTAATAAAGGTTTAGGCAAAAAAACGACTTAGCAATTAAAAAATTGATGGATAACGCAATTTTTTGCTTGCAACAATCAATTTATTGATTTATACATGGTTTTAACAGTCAAATAATTAAGAGGTGGTCCCATGAATGCCTTAGAAATCCGTATCGAACTGCTTAAAAAGGGCACCTCCATGCGGGCGGTGGCCAAAAAGATCGGAGTATCCGCCAATGCGGTGTACCTGGTGGCCCACCGCAAGCTGGTGAGCCTCAGGATCATGGCGGCCCTGGCCGACACCTTGGATTTGAAGTTGCGGGAGGTCTTCCCGGAATACGAACCGAAACCGAGGTGGCGGGCCAACGCCCATTAACCCCTTTGTAATGCAATAGGGTTGCAAGTGTCAATGTCTAAATTGGCAAAAAGAATAGACTCGCCCCGGCAACTCTCGATCTTCGACGAGTTGAAGCGGGCGCAAACAGAGCAAGGTGACAGGGCTGGGTCAATGGCTTGTGTCACCGATTTGAAGGCGGCCCTGAACCTGGCCTTGAAGAAATGCCCGCGGTCCCGCTACGAAGTGGCAGGCCAGATGTCCCACCTGTTGAACACGCAAATCACCAAAGAAATGATTGACAGTTGGACGGCGGACTCCAAGGAGCGGCATGTGCCGGCGGAGTATCTGCCGGCCTTCGACGCGGCCACGGCGGACGATGGAGCGCTGCTGGTACTGAACCGGAAGCGGGACCTGTTCGCCTTTGCCGGGCCGGAAGCCCTGAAGGGCGAGATCAACCGAATGAAGGCGGATATCAAGGAACAACAACGGGAGGTGCGGCGGCGGGAGCAGCTGCTGCAACTCTTCAATGGGTCGATGAAGGGGTGAGTTGTGACCACAACAGAAAAGGATGGCGGCAGCCGATTGGCAGGGGCGGACCTGAACCCGGCCAGTTTATTCGAGGCGATCACCGCAGTCGTGGAAGAATCCTGGTGTCCCCTGGTGCTGTTGCGCATCCGGACTAAGGACAACGTGGGCCTCTCGGAGGCGCTGGAGTATTTGGGCGGGGACGAAGAGACCGGTCTGATTTTGGAGGCCTACTGCGTCGGCGAAATGGACAAGGAAAATATCAGAGCCTTCATGCGGGAGCGCGAGTTTCCCCGCCGGCTGCAAATAGTGCTGCTGAGATGGGCCGCCATCGAGAGTATGGAGGTGTGTCCCATAATCAAGGAGTTGGGAATCCTGATTAAGCGGAAAGAGTTCTATACGGCGGCCGAAATCGCCGAAGCCCTGAATATCTCGGTGGAGGAAGTCGAGGTTCGCGCGGCCGAAGAAGACTGGCCGGTCCAGGAGCACCCGGTCCAATGAAGGAACTTTATACAGTGGCCGAGATTTCAGAGGCTATGGGAATAACGCCCCAGGCGGTGAAAGTGCGGGCCTTTGCTGAAAAATGGTTATTTCGTACCGAAAAGGGTAGAGGCCGGGGCGGCATCAAGAAACTCTACCTCTATATCTCCCTGCCTGAGGATGTGCGCCAGGCTATCACGGCCTGGGAGGTGCGCCGGGATACGGCGACGGGCTGGCAGATGGTGCAGGAAGGGGCAATGGCGGCCCGGGTCAAAGAGGCCCCCAAAATCATGAGGCTGACGCCAAAGGAAATGAAGGTAGCCCTGGCCCGGACGGCGGTGTTGCGGGCAGGGGCGAATTTTTGTCTGAGCCGGGCAGGAGGCAAGACCGCGGCCTTGAAGGAATTTTACGGCCGGCTGAACGCGGTGCTAAGGTGGCAGTGGTCAGGGGCCAGGAAAAAGCAAAGGTCGGAGCCAAGCGCGGCGGTTTATCAAGAATTAGCCGACCTGGGGTTCGAGCCCCACGAGATCCCCGAGGTCCTGGCGAATATTAAAAAGGTCTCCTGGCAAACGTCCTACAAGTGGGCGGCGAAGCAGGAGAACTCGCCGGGGCTGTGCGCCCTGGGGCGGGGCTACGGCCTCCAGGCGGACGGGACTTATCAGAAGCCGGGCCTGGGCGTCCAGACCATGACCCCGGACATGAAGGCCTACATCACCGCCCTGTTCTGGAAGGGCCAGGTGAAGTTGTGGCCTAAAAGTTCCACAGGCAGGGATGCCTGTGCTACCAGGCTGGAGTGCAACAAGGCCCTGATCTACCGGCGGCTGAAGGCGGAGTTCGCACAGCACACGCACCTCCCCCACTACGGCCACTTCACCAAGTTTTTGGAGTCCTTCCTCTATAAGGAACAAGAGAAGCTGGCGGCCATCTGCCTGCCGTCGTTCTGGCGGGCGCAATTTCAGCCCAAGGGCGGCCTCTCCGGCGAACAGGCCGGCTATTTCGGCGAGCGTTGGGAGATCGACGCCACCCCGGCCGACGTCATGCTGGCCGACGGCCGCCACGAGATCCTGGCGGCGGTGGACATCTTCAGCCGGGACGCCATCATCGAAGTGGAGAAGCACGCCACCTCACTGACGGTGGCCAAGTTGTTTCGCCAGGGGTTCCTGGCCTGGGGTGTACCGGAGTGGATCATCGGCGACCGGGGCATGATCTTCAAGAGCCAGCACATCCGCACGGCCTGCGCCCAGATGGGCATCGCCCAGCGGGACTGCGACGCCTACGCCCCCTGGCAGAAACCCCACGTCGAGACCTTTTTCGGCTCGATGGCCCGGATGCTGTTCGAGGCCCTGCCCTGGTACGTGGGCCACAACCCGGTGCAGCGCAAGCGCATCGACGAATTTCAGCGCTTCCAGGAGGTCTTTTACCACCAGAAGAACCCGGTGAAGCTCTCCTGCGGGGCCACGGCGGCGGAATTGAAGGCGGTGGTCACCGACTGGCTGGAGAAGGTCTACCGGGCCGAGACGCACCGCTTCAAGGACTGCCGGCTCGGCCGCAGCGGCCTGGTGTGGGAACGCCAGGCCAACTCGCCCAAGCGGGCGCCCCGCATCGCCTCCCCCGAGCACCTGGACACCCTGATGGCGCCGGCCTTCGAGCGCACCTACAACTCCGGCTTCAGTTGGGGCGGGATGCTGGGCGCCTATATGGCGGACAGCGCCGCGGGGATGGAGCGGGTGCAGAATTTCCAGGGCAAGCGGGTGATTTTCAAGCCGTCGCTGGCCGACGTCACCCGGGGCACCATCTGGGAATGCCTGGAAAACGGCCAGCCCGGGCCTTTCATCTGCACGGTGCACAACGGCCTGCGGGGCGGCCTGGACCTGGAGGAGCATATCAAGGCCAAGGCGCGCATCGTCCGGGCGCACAAGGGCAACCGCAAGCTGGCCGAGGGGTTGTGCGGTCCGATGGATTACGGCCGGCAACTGGCGGTTATGCCCAAGCCCAAGGTGGCCGTGGCCGGTTTCGGGGCGGCGGATTACCAGGGCGGGGCTTACCGGGAACTTCAGGACTATGACGACCGGGCCGCCCTGCGGCTGGTGCCCGATGCGGCCCGGGACCGGAAGATCGAGGACGGAGCGGCGGAGCTGGCCAACATCGCCCGGCAGCGGCAGCAGGTCCTGGAGGACTTGAAGGAGTCGCCCGAGGTGCAGGAATACGTGGCCATCATTAAGGCCCTGGCCCGGGGCGGCAAACTCAACCCGGAACAGCGGCAGGCCAGGCACTGGTTCGAGAAGAGCGATAGTTACCGGCGCCTGGAGGCGTGGTTCGAGGCAGTGAAACTGCAGGCGGCGACGGAGGTGTGGGAGTGAAGGAAACCTGCGAATTCTGCGAGCATTGGCAAGAGGCAGAAGAGTGTGAAATGTTTGGCACTTGCAATAACTATGAATCGCCTTTTTACGACAGGGCTATGGCGCCCGGGGAAACTTGTAACGGCTTTACGGAGGTCTGAATGGCAACAGAAAAAAGCAGCGCCGTGACGCAGATCCGGCCCGAGGCCAAGGCCCCGGAGCCCTGGAAGTGCCTAAAATTCGCCCCGGCCTGGGTGGAGACCCGCAACGAGCAGGAGTTCCTGGCCCGGATGGAGACCATCGCCCAGATGGCGGGCAAGGGTTGTCTCGACTATATTTGGGGTCCGGCCGGCGAAGGCAAAACCGACACCTCGGCCATCCACGCCGCGGCCCATAGGTTGCCGCATATCCGGGTGCGGGAGGACTGGAAGAACAGCACCTTGCCCTTCCTGATGCGGCTTTGCCGGGAATTGGGCCAGGAAACCCCGCAGCGCAACCGCAGCCGCTGCATCGACTGGGCCATAGAACATCTGCTGCAACGGCCGGCCAAACAGCGCGTCGTCTTCATTGATGAAGCCGACCGCATCCCTAAGCACCTGGATCTGATGCGCGACCTGGCCGACCTCTCCGGCGCCGCCTTCATCCTCATCGGCGAACTCAAGATGGATGAAGTCATGCGGGCGAACTCCCGGCTGTGGTCCCGGAGTCTGGGCGGAGTGCGGTTCGAGGCGGTGGAGGCCCAGGCCATCATGAATTACGGTTGGAAGTCGGCTGAGCTCAAGATCGAGCCGGCCGCGGCCTTGCTCCTGAACCAGGCCCCGTATGGCGGCGACTGGCGCATGATCCGCAACCGCACCGTCAAACTGGTGAGCCTGGCCAATGCCAAAAAGACCAGCCGGATCACCGAGGACCTGGCCCGGCTGATTCTGGACGAGGAGCCGGCGGGCGGCAGATGAAAGGTTCCTTCAACGACCGGTTGCGCCAGGTGATCGCCATCTTTCCGGTGGGGCAGACCTTCACCAGCCGCCAGGCCGGCGACCTCCTGGAATTGTGCACCGACGAGCGCCGCAACCGGCTCGGCGGGGCGCTCAAGGACCTGGCCAAATACGGCGAGCTGGAGCACCTGGGGCCGGGGCGCTGGCGCCGGCTGGGGCGGGAGGAGCGGCCGGAGCTCAAGGAGATCATGTGGAATCTGCAGCGCATCCACCTGGTGCTGACGGCGGAGGAGATGAGCCTGCAATCCGGGGCCAGCCCGCATACGGTCCGGGATTGGTACAAGTCCATGCTGCGCCTGGGTCTGGTGCGGAACGAGGCCGGAAAGGGCCAGCCGGGCCGCTATCGCCTGATCAAGGATCTCGGGCCGAAGCCGCCGGCGGACAGCAACGGCGAACGCCTGCGGCAACTGCGGGCCCGGCGGCGGCAGCAAGAAGCCCTGGCCTCGCTGGACGGGGCCTTTGCCCGGGTGGCCCAGGAGTGTCCGGGGAAAAACGGCGAGAGCCTGCGGGCCATCGCCCAGGCGCGGCTGGCGGTGAGCCGGCTGGAGGAATGAAGGCAGTACCAGTAGTCAGTAGCCAGTAGTCAGTAAAGGCAAAGGAGGGGTCGATGCAGGTGGAAGAACTCTTGTCGGATCTCGGGGAAGCGGAATTTGAGGGGGAAACCTTCATCCTGGTGGGCCGGGTCGGTAATTTGTCCGGGGTGGACAACACCGTGCAATTTTTCGGCGCCATCAATAAGCGGGCGGCCCTGCCAGCCCCGGTGGTGATTATTCCGGTTGCCGCGGTGAGCGAGTTGGGTGAGAAGTGATGGCCAAGCCCACAGAAATGTCCCGGCGGCGGTCCCTGCTGCGGCGCTATCGGCGGCTGGTGGATCGGCTGATTCAAGAGGGCGGGGATTACACCAGCGGCGAATACTGCGTCTTTTGCAGCGGCACGCCGGGAGCTAAAGCGGCCAACGAGACCGAGGACGGCCAGGTCCGGCACAGCCGCGGCTGTCCCACCCGCCGGGCCGACAAGTTGGCGGCGGAGATAATTTGATGGCAAAACTACCCCCTCCTCCGCCTCTGGCTATGCCGGTGCCCGGAGTGACCCGCAACCAGATCAAACAGGCCGTGGGTGATCTGCTCATGGCCTCGGCGGCCCGGATCGGCCGGGAGCTGAACTTTATCGGCCCCGGGGCCATCGGTCTGATTTACCACGCCTTGGAGGACATGACCGCGGCGGGAGAACTGGAAAAGACCTGGATAAACAACCAATTCCTCTTTTCGGTGAGAAACGAGCCATGATCGCCAAAATCAAGAAATATTGGCAGATCGGCAAAGAGTTAATACAGGACCTCATTGAGCCCTTTAAGGCCTGGAAGTCCTGGGAGAAAGCGCGGCGGAGGGAGCTGGATCTGGTTTGGGAGGCCCATGAACTGCTCAGGGCCCTCGGCGATCCCCTGGCGGCGGTCTCTCCCGAGCAGCTCCGGTTCAAACTACTGGAGTTCCAGGTGGAAAGCCTGCGGAAGAATAAGCCTCAGCGGGACACCACCACGGCGGCCCGGGTGATGGCCGCCCTGATCCTGGACCCGGCCACGCCCCGGCCGAGCGTGGCGAAGGCGGGGCTCAATTGACCTCCGCCATCGCCATGTTCCTGGCCTTGACCCTGATGCCGGCGCCGCAGATCGGCAACCTGGCCCTGCCGCTGGAATATTGGGCCTACACCCTGCAGGCAGCCGGGGAGACCGGAGTCGATCCCTGCATCATTTGGGGCGTGCTGGCCATCGAGAGCCGCGGTGATCCCGCCGCCACTTCCGGCCGGGGCCGCTGCATCGGCCTCATGCAGTTGGACCGGGACACGGCGAAGTTCCTCGGGGTGGACCCCTGGAACCCGCGGGAGAACATCCACGGCGGCGCCCGGGTCCTGGCCCGACTGCTCAAGAAGTATCAGGGCGATCTGCGCCTGGCGGTGCGGGCCTATAACGGCACCGGCAACCGGGCTTACGAGCGGGAAGTGCTGCGGGCCGTGGCCCAGGCGCGGAGGCGTTATGAGGAGGGTCGGCGATGAACTTTAAACACGGCCAGCGGGCCAAGAACCGGGGCACCCTGGTCCATATCGGTTACGGCAATTTTCTCAACTGGAATCGGGTGGTGGCGATCTTGGCGCCCGAGACGGCGCCGGCCAAGCGCCTGCGGGCCGAAGCGGTTGCGTCCGGGCGCCTCTTGATCGCCAACGCCGGGCGCCGCACTAAGGCGGTCATCATCACCGACAGCAACCATGTCATCCTGGCGGCCCTGGCGGCGACGGTGCTCCGTGAGAGGCTGGTGGCGGAGGCTGGCGGGAGTGAGAAATAACTTGACAAATATCCCCCAAACCGGGCATGCTGAAGGTGCTAAGAACACCCAAAGGGGCTGCCCCGGCCTTGCGACCCAATCTTGGGCGCAAAAGGGGGTTTTGTTTTTCATGGACCAGAGCGCACGGCTCTGGCGAGTGGCCCGGTGTCCGCAAGGTCCGGGAGGGTTCTCCTTCGGGTGTCCCTTAGCACCGCTCGTCAGGGCCGTGCTTTTTTTATGCCCAAGCTAAAAACATCCAAAGGAGAACAAAACCATGAGTAATAACGAGCAATTACAGGCCAGAACCGAGATGTTCGACAGTAATCAGGTCAGCCTTTTTGTGATCGAGGGTAAAGACTACTTGACCTCCAAAGACGTGGGCCTGTGCCTCGGTATGGCGAATCCGGCCAAGGCGGTTAACACCTTCTTCCAGAGAAATAAGGAAGAATTAGAGCCGCATAGCTTGACCCTCAAAACGGGGTTATGCACATCAAAAGGTGTAGGTATTACCCGACTCTTCGACCGAACCGGCTGTAATCTGATCTCCATGTTCGCCCGCACCCAAAAGTCAAAGACCTTCCGTCTATGGCTGGCGAAACTGCCGGAGAAAGTCGAGAAATTTCAAGACAAGTTGCGCCAGGCGGCGCCCAGGATGGAGGCCAGCCTCCAGGAAGCCGAAGCCCGGGGAGTCCACAAAGGTTTCTGCCTGGCCACGGAGATCCTGGCGGGCAAGTTGGACCACGACATCCTGGCCTGGGTCAGGTTTTACCGGCGACAGTATCTGACTTTCAAAGAAACCGGCCTGCTCCTGGGAATCTCCAGGGAAAAGGCGCAGGAAATCCAACGCCGCCTGGAATCCCTGGGATTCAAATTCGGCAAAGTGCTCCAGAACAAACGGCGCAAGCTGGTGCGGGACGAATTCGCCCGTGAATTGGCGCAGATCAGCGCCGGGGTCAGGCAGGAAGCCCTGCCCGGCCCGGCGGCGGGCGAGTCATGAGATACCCGCGGGCCGACGCCCTGGACGCCCTGGAGCACCTGGCCTGCAAGTTGGAATTGGCCAATACCCTCCTGGCCACGGAGGGCAACCTGGTGCTTTCGGAGAATGACCTGTTCGGCATGACCCTGATTTTAGCGGACGTGGTCCGGAAGATCAGGCAGGCGGCCAAGATTCTGAACCGGCTGATCCCGGCCACTTAACCGGGCGGGGCGGGCCGGGCGGCCCGCCCCCTCACCCCAGGAGGTTTTATGCCGACTTACGAATACCAGTGCGTGGATTGCGGCGGCCGGGACCAGCGGGTGGCCGGGTTGGATGACCACACGGCCATCTGCGCCGCCTGCGGCGGCCTGATGCTGCGGCTGGACGAGGATGTCTTTCAGCCGTATTTCGAGGACATGGAGGCGGAAGCCCCGGTCTCCGGTCCTCCGTCTTCGGTCTGCCGGCCATGAAACCCGACCCGAAACCCAAAAGGCTCAGGCCAGGGTTGGACTTTAACCTCTGGCCGCCGCCGCCCCTAAGCCCTCTCGGGCCCGATAACCTTGCCGGAGTGGCCAAAGAGTGCGTCGGCTCATTTTGTGACCACCCGGAATGCAAAAGGGCCCGAAAACTTTTTGGCACCCTGATCATGTTTGGCAGGGGCGCCTATGAGTATGAGAGATCAAGGAAGCCATGACCCTCATCACCGAAATCATTAGTTATGGCGTCGCTATGGGTTGCCTTGTTGTCCTCATCCTTATTGGCTGGGAACTCCACATCCTTAAAAAGATGAAGCAGATCATCAAAAAATGGGTAACGCCATGAAACCCCACTTCCGCATCCAGCCGGAGCAGGTGCGGCTCTTCCACACCGCCATCACCACCTTGCAAAAGGCGGGGGTGGCCATCACCAAGGCGGAGATGAAGGAGCGCTTCGGGGTGGCCAGTAGCAAGGACATTTTGCGGCCTGCGGTTTCGTCTACCGGCCCAAGAATGGTTCACAGGGGCCGCAGATCCGGGCGGTCCAGCGGCTCAAGCAGGCCCACCTGGCCGCCATCGGCAAACTGCTGGCGGCGCTGGGAGCCGATTGGGCCTACGCTGCGGCCATCGCCCGGCGGATGCTCGGGCTGGAAAAGCTGGATAGGGTGGTCTGGCGCTGGCTCTCGCCGGCGATGCTGCACCGGGTGCAGATCGCCTTGATTTACGAGGTGCGCAAGCAGGCCGGCGACCCGCCGCAGACCCGGCCGGAGACGCGGGCGCGTAGGGCGGCCGTCTCGGCCGCTAAAAGGTCCGCAGGCGGGGACGCCTGCGCCACCGGGGACGGCCGCCCCACCAAGGCAGAAGAGTATGTCGAATCGCAGCAACCGTAAATGCGCCACCGGCAAGGTGGGGTTTTGCAGCCAGCGCCGGGCCATGATGGCTTGCGCCCGGATCGCGGCGAACTCCCGCCGGGATTACCTGCCCGAGCGGGCCTACCACTGCTGGCGGTGCGGGCGCTGGCACCTGACCAGCCAGCCGAAGGAGGGATGATGGCCGACAAGAAGTCATTTGAGTGCGACTGTGGCGTCCTGGTGGGAGTTGATGAGGCGAAGGAACGGGACCAGAAGGTCTATGTCTGCCCGTGTTGCGGCCGGTCATATTACCGCTGGTCTCCCAGGGAAGTAAGACCGCTGGGTCGCCCGCTGCCGATCAAACCCAAGGTACAGGTAGGGTAGGCCATGAGTGAAGACGTCGAACTGTGGGGGCGGATCGTCGAGCCGGGGACCGAGTGGCCGTGCTGTTCGATGACGGCTGCACCGGGCTCAAGGTCTATCTGCCCCGGAGCCAGATTGCCGTGGTGCATCAGGCCGACGGCACGGTGATGGTGACTATGCCCGAATGGCTGGCGAAGAAGAAGGGGCTTTATTAAGGGCACAGGCTGGAGAAGGTTGAGGTCCACGGGCTGGAAGCCTGTGCCACGAAGGAGGGTTTCATGACGGAAAGAAAGCTCAAAAAGATGGAACAGGAACTGGATTGGGAGCAGGCCAAGAGCCGGCTGCTCCTGGCGATGACCCGGCACATCGGCAAGGCCCGGGCCATCGGGGCCGGGGAGCTGTTCGAGCAGGTCTTCCTGCGGCCCTACGAAGGCAACAAGATGACCGGCTGCCGGGAACTCCGGAAGCTGATCGAAGAGGTCAAGTATGGGCCCGAGGCAGTGTTCATCGCCGCCTCCTGCTGCAACATCCGGCCGGGCTACTACCTGCCCTCCTCCGATTCCGAGCGCCGGGAATATTTGGCGCGCAAGGAGCGGCAGTTGAAGAAGGCCATCGGCAGACTGGGCCGGCTGAATAATAAGAACGCCGCCGACTACGCCGGTCAGTTGGCCCTGGAGATGCAGGAGACTGAGGCATGAGCACCAAAAAATACTTCGCCTCGCCGATCCAGGCCGAGGCGGACCGGCAATTGGCGGCGATCCGGGAGGCGCAGGTGGAGTTGGACCGCCTCCAGGCCAAGTTGGCCGAAGAGCTGCGGGCCTTTCAGGCCTCCCAGGGCAAGATCGACTGGCAACAGCGCCGGGTGGCTTACCTCGATAAGGAATTGAAGGATTTCATGAAGGCGCACCGGGCCGACTTATTTCCAGAGGTGATCCTGGAGTCCTATTCCCTGGACCTGCCGCACGGCGCCCTGCTCTACGCCCGAGAGGACTACGTGGTCAAACCCCGCAAGGTGGATGTCCTGGCCAACCTGATGAAATATGGCTTTGAGGAGGCCATCCGGCGCACCGCCGCGGTGGATTGGGACGTGCTGGAGGACAAAAACGAATGGCCCGACGCGGCCCTGGCCCTCATCGGCACCCGGCGCGAGACGAAAGAGACATACGCCTACGAGGTCAAGGAACAGTAGCACAGGTTTGAAACCTATGCCATCCACAGGAGGCCTGAGATGGACTATATCACCGAACATCTGCGGGAATTCAACCGGGAATATTTGAGCACCCCGGCGGACCGGCGGCAGTTGGGGGAGACCCTGATCAACGGGGCGCTCACCGTGCTGGTGATCATCGCCGCGGGCGTGGTGCTGGTGCTCCTCTAACGGCCAGGGCGACCCGACAGGTCGCCCCTACGGAGGTAGGTAACCATGTTTATTTTTGCCATCAAAATTGCGGCGCTGGCGGTGTTGGGTTTCATCGTGCTGGTGATCTATTGCCTGCTGGTGATGGCCAAAAGATCCAGACCTCCCGAATGTGACGAGGGTTGGCCGCGGGAGGAGTCGTGAGACTGAGTACCCGGAACTGCCATGACTGAGGCGCGGGACATGGGCCCGCGGTCGCATTATGCGGCGGCGATGGATCAAGGGCCGAGGGTTGACCCCGGCGTCGATCTGGCCGCGCTGGTGGCGGCCCTGGCCGCGCCACAGATGTTCGACTGCACGCGGTTCCCCGGGGCCACCCGGATCTCCGAGCGCCAATGCCTGGTCAACCAGGAGCGGGCCGCGGCCGGCGGCTTCCCGAGCTTTTGCCGGGACTGCCCGGAGGGCCGGGAGATCAAGGCGCGGCATCCGGAGGGCGTTGAGGTCAAGATCCGGCCCCTGAACCTGGCCGGCGCCGTCAATCGGCCGCTGGAGATGGCCAGGGAGCAGGCCGAGCGCCGGGCCGCGATGGTCAAGCCTAAAGCGGCCGCCACCCCCACCCCAGCCCTCCCCCCTCAAGGGGGAGGGGGTGAAAGTGCGGCCGGGTTAATTTTTGCGACCACAAATGAGGTGGCAAAAATTAACACGCCCCAAAAAAATGAGGCCGAAGTGGGGCCGGATTTACCAAAAAGGGCTCAAAATATTCCTGAAAATATTCCTGCGGTCCCGGCCGCACCGGCGGAGAAAAAGGACATGTCGACCGTGCAAGTATCGGAAAAAGAGGCCGGGAAAATCCTGAGGCCCGAAAGGCTCAAGGAGATCATGGCGGCGCCGGGCCCGGCCTCCGAGGAGGGTGAAGGTGTGGCGGAAAATTTGAGTCGGGAAGCGCCCCGGTGCCCGCGCCATCCGGAAGAGCCGCAGGTGCAATCCAAGCCGGGAGGCAGGAATGTCAGGCATTATCTGGGCCGGTGCAAAATTTGGGGAATTATATACTTAACTCCCTAAAGGCAAAAAATGCTGACAGATAATGAAGTTGAGATTTTGAAACACATTAAGAGGCGCGGTTATATACCATCTTTGACCCTAAAGGAAATATTTAATACTCCTAAAGGTAAAATGGCACTTACAAAACATAATTTCCCCAATATACGCCATAAACTGCGCTCTTTTATGACGGCAGAAAGCCAAGGGATGTATAGGGGAGGATTCCAATGGTTTTCAGCGGTTGAATGGAAAGATGGATATAACAGTCTCGATGAATTTTTAAAAAGGGAGTTAAGTATATAATTCCCAAAATTTGCCTTCAAGAATCAGCTAAGGCCTCGGGTGCCAAACGAGTGGCCAATAATATTGCCATCCATCAGGCAGCGGTCAAGGCCCCGCCGCCAGGCGGCAACGACTGGCGCAACCAATTGCTGGCCAAGTTTCCCATCTTCGACCCGGCCTGGTCCCCGGAGGTGCAGGGCAAGTGGCTGGATGGCCTCAGCCGCCTTTGCGAGGTCTTCGAGTCGAAAAGTGCGGGGGGGGGGGGGCGCCTGACCGTCCAATGGCGGCGGTTCCCGCCGGGCCGGATCGGGGCGAAGTGGGACGGCCGACGCGAGATCTCCCCCAGGGGGAGGCCTCCGAGGATCCGCAAAGTGGAATGCCGGCCCTAAAAAAGCCGAAAAAACGGCCTTGGGACAGAAAGACCATGACCCGGAAAGTGGCTGAGGACCTGGGCTATTTTTGAGGGACCTATGACCCATTACATCTGGATTATCAGTCAGATCAGGGCATCGAACCTGGGGATTTGGAAAATGCAGGACTATGTCCTCGCTGTGGGCCGCGCTTTTTCAGACCGGCAATATTACACCCGCGTCTGGCCGGTTCTCTGGTTCGATTGGAGTTGGTGATGGAGAGCAAGCGGGACACGATGCCGGTGAACGTGGCGGCCCGGGAATTGGGGTTTAGCCGGCGCTGGATAGAAAAGTTAATCCAGCGGGGCGACTTAACGGCGGAAAATCCGGGCCAGCGCCAAACCCGGGTCTTCCGGGAGGCGGTGGAGGCCTTTAAAAAAAAAGATGTCCCCTGATTTTTTGGCGGCGCTGAAATCTAAGCGAACTCCCGGTCAGTTTAAGCGAACTCAACCCCCACAAAGCCTTGATTTTTTGCTTAAATGGGAAGCATGGATTCAAGGAAAATTTAAACGGCATTCTGCACGGGAGAAAGATGATGAAAAAGTCACTGAATTTGTGGTCGGTTATCCTGCTGGTGCTCCTGGCGCTGGCGCTGGGCGGCTGCTGCGAGAACCCCGACGCCATGAAACAGGTGCAGGCGGCCATGTCCACCCTGGAAATCCTCTATCCCGCCGTGGTGGCCTCGGCCACGGCCATCGCCGGCAAGGAAGTCATGCCGGGATCCCAGGATGAACGGGTGAAAAGCACGGTGGTGGCCACGGATACCGCCCTGGCCCTGGGCGGCGGCCTGCGCGATCAATATTGCGTCAAAAAGGGGGTGGCTGACCAACTGAAACTCCAGGCCCAGCAGGTCCAGGTGGACGCCAAGGCCGCCGGCATTCCGATACCGACGGCAAACCCTATACCGAACGCTCCGGCTGCAGCTCAATAAGCCAGGCCGGGGCGCTGCGGATGGAGGTGGGCCAGTTCTACTCGCCTCCCAACCGCGGGGCCTATGCCGACTGGAACCGGGCGGAGCAGATGAGATTCGATTGGTTTTTGGAGATTCCGGTCGGGCTGATTTGGCAAAATTTTAAGCAGTTGGAAACGGATGACGGCGAATGAAAGCTTTTTTCCTCTGGCTCTTAGCCAAGATTTTTGGCCCCAAAGTGGTTGCGGCCGGACAGGCGGCCGCGGCCACTTATGAGGCCGAGGACCAGAAAGAGCAAGCCGCGGCCGTGGAAGTCAAGGCCGCCGAGATGCAGCAGATCCATGCCAAGGTGGAAGCCAAGAAGGAACAGGCCCATGCGCAAGTGGTCAATGCTACTGATCCTGATGCTGCCGTTAATCAGCAGTTGCGGGACCGCGGCCTCGTTACCGACGATTAAGCCGGCGACCCCGGAGATCGTGGCTAAAACCCACCTGCCCCGGCCCCGGGCCAAGATCAAGGCGCAGGACTTGAACAACCCGGTGGCCCTGAAAGAGGCCATCCGGGACCTGCAAGACGCGTCGGACGCGGTTTACGACGATTATTTGACGAGATGATGACTGCAAACCCGGGCGGTGGGCCTATCTGCTGGGGAGTAGACGGCCGCCAGGGCCGCCCGGGGGCGCCTTGAGGTAGATCATGAAAACCGGACAAGATCTGTTGGCCCTGTGGCGGACCCGCATCGGCGAAGCCTATGAATTCGTGGTGGTGCCCAAGAATGACCGGAACTGGCACGGTCCCTGGGATTGCGCCGAGGGCCTGAGTTGGACGGTTTATCAAGTCGCCCAAATCCTCTACGGCTGCAATAGCGACGTCACCGACCCGGCCAAGGCCGACGCCGGCACGATCTACTGGGCCCGGGACGCCCGCACCAAGGGCCGCATCATCTCGGTGGACCAGGCTGCGGCCATCCCCGGGGCCGCGGTGCTGCGCCTGGCGGCGGACGGCCAGTATGGCCATATCGTCATGTCGGATGGCAAAGGCGGCACGGTGGAGGCCCATTCGCACGCCGACGGCGTGATCGCCAGCACTCTCCACGGCCGGCGCTGGAGCCTGGGAATTCTGGTGCCGGGCATCGAGTACCAGCCGGTGCCACTCCTGCCCGTGAGGACGCCCGCGGCCACCATTTATTACCTGGCCAGCCCCCTGATGTGGGGCGAGGTCGTCTTTAAAATCCAGTGCGCCTTGAATCACCTGGGCTACCTGGAAGAAGGCCGGACCGATTGGGTTTATGGCCCCGAGACCGCCGCCGCGGTCAAGGCCTTTCAAAAAGCCCAGGGCCTGGTGGCCGACGGCGAGACCGGGCCCCTGACCCTGGCGGCCCTGGGGGTGAAGCTATGATGATAGCCAACGAATTAATGCGGCCGCCCTGGTGTCCTGATCCGGACTGCCTCTGCATCGACAGCGACGGCGACGGGGTGATGTGCGTCGGGCAGTTGCCGCAGAAGATTCTGCATCCCCATACGGGCGGCTACTACAACACCAATTCCTTTTGCGAAAGCACCAAAGGCGGCGACGGGCCCGACCGCTATTACATCAATGATGAGGACGCCTACCTGGAGATCAAATTGCTCCGGAAGGTGCGGGCCAATATCAAAGAACAGGGGCTTTGGGTGCCTCCGGGGAAGGGAACTGATTACGACGTGGGGGGGGGGATTGATGAATAAATACCTGCAATCCAACACGGTGCGAGTGGGCCTGCTGTCAGTCCTGGCGGCGACCACGGCATACCTTTCCGGCCAGGTGGATGCGGCCGGGGCGCTGTTGCTGGTCATCACCGCTGTCGCGCAGATCATCCAGAGGACGCTAAAGCTCAACAAGGATGGCACGCCGGCCCCTCCCGAAGAATTTCCCGGCATCGACGCCGGCCCGGGCGCGGGGCAATAGATGGAGACCGCGGCCTTTCTCAGTGCCCTGGATAAGATTGCCCCCTACGGGGTGCCGGCCATCATGGCCCTGCTGTTTTTCTTCATCATCCGCATCCAGGCCGCGGGCCATACTCAGAGTCTGCTAACTCAGGACCGGGCCAACGGTAAAATCTTGGAGCAATATCAGAACGTCCTGGCGATGTACAAGGCCGATTTGGCCGGCATGAATGGGCAAATGTCGCAAATCCTCCGGGAGATGAGCGCTAAATATGACGATAATGCCCGCCTGGTGGAGAACTACGGACGCTTGACGGAGCGTTATGCCCGACGCGCCGAATCCCTGGAGAGGATTATCCAGGTCAATATCCAGTCCATGCAAGAGGCCAGCGACGCCGTGAATAAGTGCCGGCAAAAAGTGGAGGGAGTATGAGCTTTGAGCGCCAAAAAAGTGAACGTCAGTTGATCGTCCTGGAGACCGAGGTGGTCCCGATTGACCTGGCCATTGCCGGCTACCGGGACTCGCTGCGGGATCTGTTGGACCCCCTACTGCCGACGAACCAACTCCAGGCCAAGGTGATCGTCGACCTGGGGATCAAACTGGCCGCCAAGCAGATCGACCTGAAGGCGAAACTGGCCGATATCGGCAAACTCAAAGAATTTCTGGGAAGATAATTATGCCGCAGGAATATCCCCTCTCCGTCAGGTTCCGGGCCGAAGAACTCTACGTTGAGGGCGGCCTGAATTTCGAGGAGGTGGCCAAGGCCTCCCGGGCCATCGTCAAAGAGGTGTGCGGCGAAGACAAAGGGGTCTCCGTCAGCCAACTGAAGCGTTGGTCGGAGGAGGATAAGAAAAACGAAGGCCAGAGTTGGCCGGAGAAGCGGGACGAACGGCAGGGGACTCTCAAGCAGATCGAGCGCGACAAACTTCTGTTGATGCGGGAGCTGCTCGACGTGGCCCGGAGCACGCTAGATCCTCAAAAGGTTTATGCCTTTGTCCGGCTGGATAAGAAGTCGGCGGCCGGCGCCCGGCGTCCGGAGGAAACCCCGGCCCCGGAAATCGACCGACCGGCCCTGTTTTTAGAGGACATGCAGTTCATCGCCAAGGTTTTGCGGGAGAAGGACCCCGAGGGCCTCAAGGTTTTCGCCCGGAGTTTTGATCTGATCGTGGAGCGCTTCAAGAGAGACCATGCGCAAGCGGCCTAAAATCAGCGAATACCACTTCGACCAGTTCGCCGCCGAGCTCCGGGGCTGGATTCAGGATTCAGTCTCGCCCTTCGAAAACGACACGCCGGAGAAACAACAGGCCCGGATCGAGCGGGCCCGGCACGACAAGTTGTACTTCATGCGCACCTACCTGCCGCATTATTTCACCAAACCGTTTGGAGAATTCCATCAGGAATGGGCTGACCTGGCAGATCTGCAAAATGCCGTCCTGTTGATGGCGGTGCCCCGGGAATTCGGCAAATCCACCTTCTTCACCCTGGGGGACAAGCTCTTTAAGATTTGTTTCGCCTTGAAGCATTTCATTATCATCCTGAGCGACACCAATGAGCAGGCCACCACCTTTACCCTGGCCATCGGCATGGAGCTGGAGGACAACCCGAGGCTGAAGCACGACTTCGGGAAATTGCTGGGGCCGGCCTGGGGTAAGGGCAGCTTCATCACCAACACCGGCATCTGGGTCCTGGCCCGGGGCCACAAGGATAAAATCCGGGGGCTGCGCAACCGGCAATACCGGCCCGATGAAGTGGATGTGGATGACTTTGAAAATGACTAGAATGTCCTTAACCCCAGGTTGATTAAGGCGGCCATAGATTTCTTGCAAGGCTCGGTTATGGGCTCGATGGGGGAAGACTACACCTTTATTATGGTGGGCAACCTCTTCCACCCCAAGAGCGTCTTGTCGCAGCTCATCGCCATGAAGGACGAGGAGGACGGCGCGCCGCTGTATATCTCGCGGGTTTATGACTCCTGGCTGGATGAAGGCACCCCGGACGAGCGGGCCCTGTGGCCGGCGCACTGGCCCCTGGAGCGTCTCCGGGCCAAGCGCAAGTTGATGACCACGGTTAATTTCAACCGGGAGATGCGCAATCTCTGCGTCGCCGAAGACAGCCCTTTCCCCGAAACTTGGTTCAAATTTCATACCGCCGCCGAAATTGTCATGAAGGACCTGATGGTGGCGTCCTTCTGCGATCCCAGTGCCACTCAGGCGGAGGCCAGCGATTTCAAGGCCATCGCGGCGGTGGGTTGGGACCCCAAGGCGGGGATGTACCGCTGCCTGCATGCCTATATTCGCCATGCCTCGCCCGGGGGCATGCTCGATGCCTGTTATCGGATTAGTGATGATTACGGCGGTCCGATGGGCATCGAAGAAAACATGCTCAAGGATTTTTTGAAAGAGGCCATCGACAATTACGCTCTGAAGGTGGGGCGCTATATCAGTTGGGTGCCGGTAGATCATCGCACCAATAAAGAGGCCCGGATCATCAACACCCTGGCCTACCTGGTGGAGCACGGCAAAATCACCTTTGAGCGCGGCCACAGCGACCAGGACCGCCTCCGGGAGCAGTTGGTCTACATCCTCAATAAAACCGTTCATGACGATGGTCCTGATGCCCTGGAGGGTGCAGTGAGCCTGCTGCAAAAATATTGTTTTGTGCCTGTCAGTGTTGGCGCCGACCCGGATTTTGGCACCTACCGCAGCGGCCGGCCGGACGGCTTTCGGCAGAGTTTTGGGAGGCTGCATTAGAGGGCAGTAGCCAGTAATCAGTAGCCAGTAGCCAGTGAAAGGCCAAAGCGAGGGAAGCATGGCTAAGCAGAAAACTCCAGGCGTGGAAAGGCCCAAAATGGCCAAGATGGAACGGCCGGCTCCCTGGCCCGATCCTCCCGAAAAGGTCGCCGGGCCTAAACCGTCCTGGAGCGGCCGGAAGTTCCGGCGCCGGCCGGAGATCATCGAGGCGGTGCAATCTTCTTCGGGCCTTTGGGAAATCCTGGGATCAGATCTCGGGGTTGAAGACCGCTTTCTTTATGACGATGAGGAATTTCGGACCAGGTTCGAGCCGGTGACGGCTGAAGAGACGGAAGTGTAGGGCGGGCGTCCCGCCCGCCGACCATGAGGATCACAGGCCGGAAGCCTGTGCCACTAAAGGTTGATATGGCCCTGCAACTCAAACAACGCTTCAAAGCCGCCGCCACCGCCTTCCGGGAAGCCGTCTGGTATCCCAGCGAGGCCGGGGGTAGTCCGGACGATGAGGGCTGGCGGCGGCTGTCGGGCAACCTGCAGCGGGATCTACTGCCCTTCGCCCAGGACCGGCTGCTGCGGGTGGTCTATTACCTCTACGAGACCGACCCCCTGGCCCGGCGCATCATTCAGATGACCCGGGATTACGTGGTGGCCGAAGGGGTCAAATACGAGGCCAAGGATGACCGGGTGCAGGCCGTGTTGGATCGGCACTGGAAGGACCCGATCAACAACTTCGAGCTCTACTTCCCCCAGGAGGTCCTGGAATTCGGCCTCTGGGGCGAGCAGTGCTACCCGGTCTACGTCAACCCCGTCGACGGCTTTGTGCGCAAGGGCTATCTCGACCCGGCTCGCATCGCCGCGGTGCACCTGGACCCGGATAACGCCCGGGTGGTGCGCGGCATCGAGGTCTACGGACTGGGCGAGGTGGCGGGGCAGATGTATGATATGCCCATCAGCCAGACCGCGGTGAACCGCTCCCTGACCGTGGTTTCGCCGGACCTCAACGCCTTCGGGCAGACCTACGGCTTCAACACCGGCGAGAGCTTCTATTTCCGGGTGAACAACGTCACCACGGCCTCCCGGGGCCGCAGCGACCTGGTGGCCCTGGCCGACTACCTGGACCTCTATAACCAGTTCCTCTTCAACCGGGGGGAGCGGGCCGCCTTCGGCAATGCCTGGATCTGGGACGTGCTGGTCAAGGGAGCCGACCCCAAGAGACTCGACGACTTTCTGGCCAAGAACCCGGCGCCCAAGCCGGGCAGTATCCGGGCCCACAATGAAAATGTCGAGTGGACCTGCGTGGCCCCGGACCTGAAGGCCCACGACGCCCAATACGACGCCCGCATGATCAAGAATTACGTTCTGGGCGGGGCGGGTTTCCCCGAACATTTCTTCGCCGAGGGCGGCGGCGCCACCCGCTCCACCGCGGCGGAAATGAGCGAGCCGGTGATCAAGCACCTCAGCAGCCGCCAGGGCCAGGTCAAGGCCATGCTCCAGGCGCAGTTCGAGTTTTTCCTGGACCAGGCGCAGATGCGGCGGGTGCTGCCCGCGGGGATCAACCGGGAATACGACCTCTTCTTCCCGGAGCTCTCCTCCAAGGACCTGACCACGGTGGGCCAGGTGATGCTCCAGGCGGCCCAGGCCCTGATGATCGCCGAGACTCAGGGTTGGGTGACCGCCGACACGGCCGCCCGGGGCTTCTGCGAGATAGCCTCGCTGCTGGGGGCGGAAGTAGAGCCGGTGGATCAGCTGGAAGATGCGCTGCCCGCAGACAAAACTGCGGCGGCGGCCGGGGACGCCCACCCCACCAACAATCTGCCGGCCCAGCGCCGGGCCTTGAAGGCGGTGAAGTAGAGACAGTAGTCAGTAGCCAGTGGTCAGTGGTCAGTAAAGGCAGAATAAAGGGGAATTAAATGGTCGATATAAACGATGTAGACCCTGACACTATTTATCATCTATCCATTGGTCCACGTCCGTGTTTTAGGCATAATTGTAGTTTTTGTGAAGCAGCAAGAAATTTTAATAATAGACAATGGAAACGATACTATCGTAGAGGGGTTAGTTTCCTAATGGAAGGAATCTACTTGAAGAATAATCAGGAGTATTGGGTGCCCGTAATGGATTTGAGCCCGAGACATTAAGTTTATGACCGCAGCCGAGGCCCGCAAACTCTATAAAAACACCCTGGCCCAGGTGGACCACCTGGACCATTCCGGGGCGGCTGCGGCCCTGAAACTGTTGGCCGATTTGCGGGACTACGTGGAGCGGGAATTTTCCCGCAGCGACTGGGCGAGCCACCGGGCCGGGCAACTGCTCACCGGCATTGAAAAGGCCACCAAGGATTTTCGGGACCGTTACTGGGGCGAGTTGCAGGGCTGGCAAAAGACGGCCTTCGAGTTGGGTCTGAGCCTGCCCGGAGCCTTCGACAGCGGCATCAGTTGGGCCGGGATCTGGCGGCAGGGCTTCGAAGCCTACGCCGATAACGGCCTACACCTTATCACCGACCTGTCGGACGATCTGCGCCAGGCCCTGAAACGGGAAGTGCTGCTGGCCACTACCGGGGCCGAGACCCCGGCCCAGGCCATGCAGTTCGTCCGGGACCTGCTGGGCGGCGGCCGGGCGGCTGAGGCCCGGGCCGCGGCCATTGTCACCACCGAGGTGGGCCGCAATTTTTCAATAGCCAATTACCTGGGGCTGAAGCAGGCCCAGGAGGTGGTGCCGGAGCTGCTCAAGATGTGGCTGCACCCCGGCGGCGGCAAGACTTCCCGGCCGGAGCACGTGGCCATGAACGGGGAGACCCGGGAAATGGACCAGCCTTTCGACTTTTCCGGCGGCCCTCTGATGTATCCCCAGGACCCGGACGGCGATCCGGGGGAGACCATTAACTGCCACTGACGCCTGGTGGCCTGGCGCCCCAGTTGGGGCGAATTCCAATTAGCGGCCTGAAGGAGGTTGCATGAAGACCAAAAAAGTAGGCGACCAGGAACTACCGGCCAAGTGTTTCGCTTTTGTGGGCGACCCGCAGGACCCGGAGTCCTGGAAGCTGCTTTATCTCCAGGCCGACGGCTCGCCGGATGAGACGCACCTGGCGGACGCGGCCGCGGCCTTATCCGAGGGCGGCTTCCGCGGGCAGAAAGTGGACCTGCCGGCGGCGGCGCTGGCCGGGGTCAAGGCCAAGTTGCGGGCCGCTTATCAGAAAATGGGGAAGACGGCCGAGATGCCGGCGCAATTAAGAGAGGCGGAAGGGGCACAGGCTGGCAAGCCTGTGCTCCTGCCGGGCCGGATGATCGACGCGGGGGATGATCAGGGCTACGAGTGGCTGGTATCGCTGATTTCGGCGGGCCTGGCCAAGAGCGGCACCTTCTATCCGCCGGAAGTCCTCCGGGAGGCGGCGCCCCTGTTCGAGGGGGTCCGGGCCTTTAAGCGCTCGGACGACGATCACCTGAAGGAAAAGGGCGCCTCGGTCGAAAATATCGTCGGCTGGCATGACCAGGTGCAATTTCAGGAGGCTGATGGTGGTCGCCTGGTGAGTCATTTTCACGTGGCTGGGGACGCCCCCTGGCTCGCCGTCAAGATGCGGCAGGCCTGGAATCAGGGCAAGACCGACTTGTTGGGGTTTTCCATCGTGGCCGACGGCCGGGCCAGTTTGCGGCGGCAGGACGGCCGCATGGTGCGTTACGCCGAGGCCATTACCAAGGTGGACGCGGTGGACCCGGTGCTGAATGCTTCGGCCGGGGGGCAGATCATCAGAATGATCCAGGCGGACGGCGCCGGAACGGGAGGAAAGGACGAGATGGAATTTATCGAACGCATGATCAAAATGATCGAGGCGGAGCGGCCGGAGCTGCTCCAGGGCAAGGACCAGGCGAACCTCAAAGAGGAAGAGGTTATGACCCTCTTCCGGGAGGCCATGAAAACCAAAGTGCCGGAGGCGGACCGGGCCAAGGCCAAGGAGCAGAAAGATCTGCTGGAGCGGATCGAGCAATCCGAGGCCCGCTTCCAGGAGGCCGAGTGCCGCAACCTGCTCTCCACCAAGCTGGTGGCCTGCGGCCTGCCGGAGATCACCCAGACGAAGCTGCGCAAGGACTTCACCGCCCGGAAGATCTTCACCGAGGCCAAACTGGACCAGGGCATCAAGGATGAGCGCGAATATCTGGCCAGTTTTCATGAGGCCGCGGGATTGAAGGGTTTTGCCCCGGCCGCGGCCGGCGCCGCCGAGCAGGACAAGGTGATTGCCGGTCTGGACGGCTTCTTTTTCCAGACCGACCAGAAGCTCAAGGACCTGAAGGTGCCCCGGTTTAAGAGTTTCCGGGAAGCCTACGTGATGATCACCGGCGACCGCCTGGTCACCGGGCGCCTGGGAGACGCCAAAGGGCTGACCCGGTTCAAAGAGGCCCTGGGGACGGATTCCTGGGCGCAGATCTTCGGGGATTCGATGTACCGGCGGCTGCTGGCGGAATACAACCTGCCGCAGTACCAGTCCTGGCGGCTGATCGCCAGCGACATCGTGCCGGTGCAGGATTTCCGACAGAACTATCGCATGCGGGTGGGCGGCTACGGCGACCTGCCGCATGTGGGGCAACACGACAATTACCTGGAACTCGCCAGCCCCAATGATCAGGAAATCGGGTATGCAGTGGACACCCTGGGCGGATTGGAGTTCCTCTCCCGGCGCATGATCATCGATGATCAGGTCGGGGCCATCCGTCGCATCCCCATCAACCTGGCCCGGGCCGCGGCCCGCACCCTGTTTAAGGATTTCTTCGGCATCTTCGTGGCCAACCCGGTGATGGGTTATACACCGGCAGAAGCGGGCGGCAACAAGCCCCTGTTCGATAACGCCCACGGCAACCTGGGGTCAACCGCCATGAGTGCCGCGGGCCTGACCGCCACCCGGGTGGCCATGCGCTCCCAGACCTCTTTCGACGGCAACGACGTCCTGGGCCTGGTGCCCCGTTATCTGCTGGGGCCGAACGAGCTGGAAGAGATGATGTTCGAGCTCACCAAGTCCGGCTTGAAGGTGCCGGCCAGCGGCGAACTCACCGACCTGCCCACCCTGCACACCGGGTTGGACTACCTGGTGCTGGACTTCTGGAACGACGCCACCGACTGGGTGGCCGTGGCCGACCCCAAGGATATCCCCACCATCGAGGTCGGTTTCCTGCAGGGCCGGGAAGAGCCGGAAATCTTCATCCAGGATCAGCCCCAGCAGGGCTACATGTTCAGTTCGGACAAACTGGCCTACAAGCTCCGGTTCGAATACGGCATTCTGCCGCTGGAGCACCGGGGCTTTTTCAAGCACGTGGTGAGCAACTAAAAAAGACCCGCGACAGGAGACCGGGGACCGGGGCAGGTGCCTTCGTCTCCGGTCTCCGGCCCCCCGTCATTTTAGGAGAAAAAGATGGGCAGACATCCTGCATCTTGCACCCCCGGCGAGACCTTCACCCGCCTGGTGGGCATCGGTCCCGCCGCTACTGTGGGTTTGGAGGGCACCCTGGCGACCATTAACAACGGCCGCTTTGTGGCCCATAAGGACTTGAGGGTGAAAAGCTTCAAGGTCACGGCGTTGGACGCGGTCACCGGGGCCGACACCGACACGGTCTCCCTGGCCCTGCGCAATCTGGGGGCGGCCGGCGCCGGCACGGTGGATATCGCCAGCCTGGCCCTGGTCAGCGCCGTCAATATGGGAGCTGACACCCCCAAGGTGATCCCGCTTTCCGCCACCGCGGCGGATCTGCTGGTGGCCGCGGGAGATGTCCTGACCTTCCGCCAGGTGAAGGTGGGTGACGGCCAGGCCATCCCCGCCATGCACGGGCAAGTGGAATACGAACTGCAATAAGGACCGGAGACCGGAGACCGGGGACGGGGCAATTTCTCCCGTCTTCCGTCTTCGGTCCTCCGTCAAAAAAGGAGAACAACGATGGGCAGACATCCTGCTTCTTGCATTCCCGGCATGACCTATACCCGCCTGGCGGGCTCCGGGGCGGTGGCGGCGCCGCTGGGGGCCACGGTCAATAACGGCCGCTTTGTGGCCCATAAGGACCTCAGGATCAAGGGGGTCAAGGCCACGGCCGAGGCCGCGGTCATCGGGGCCAACACCAACTCCGTCACCCTGGCCCTGCGCAACCTCGGGGCGGACGGCTCCGGCACGGTGGATATCGCCACTCTGGCCCTGACTTCGGGGGTCAATCTGGGCGCCGACACTCCCAAGGTAATCCCGCTCTCCGCTACCGCGGCCGATTTGCTGGTGACCGCCGGCGACGTCCTGACCTTCCGCCAGGTGAAGGTGGGCAATGGCATGAACATCGCCGCCATGCACGGCGAAGTGGAGTACGAACTGCAATAACCCGTAGGGCGGGCGTCTCGCCCGCCTTAAGCGGTTCGCAGGCGGGACGCCTGCGCCACGAGGAGCTATTTATGGGCTTCAATATCTTTCTGGCCCCCTTAAAATATGCGCCCCAGGAGTTCGGCGAGCTGCTGGTGGGCGACGCCGCCGGCGGCGTGGGCTTCGAGGCGGCCAAGTTGAGCCACCTCGGTGTCAATGCCAAGGCGGCGCGCTGCAACCTGGAGACCGCAGATGTGCGTTACCGGGAGGATGGCGGCGCTCCCACCGCGGCCAGCGGCATTCCCCGGGCGATCACCGATGAGATGTGGATCTGCGGCCAACAAGCCCTGAACCAGTTCCGGGCCATCCGCGCCGCGGCCGCGGCAGCCCTGGCGGGTCTGAGCCAGGCCGCTGCCTGCGTGGTCACCTGGATCGGCCACGGCCTGCACGACGGCGACCAGGTCTCCCTGCGCGGCATCACCCAGGCGGACTGGGCGGCGCTCAACGGAACGCACGTCATCACCCGGCTGGGCGCCGACACCTTCTCTATTGCGGTGGATACCAGCGAATTTGCCGAGGTTTATGCCCCGGAAACCGACCCGGGCCAGATCCTGGCCCTGGCCAAGATCAGTTACACCCTCTATTTTTAGGGGCCGAGCATGTCGGCACTGAGCGATTTCGACGCCAAACTGGTCATCGTCATCCAGGACAAGGCGGCCATGCTGTCGGCGCCCGAGCGCCAGGCCTTCCTGCTGGAGGCGGTGAGCCGCTATTCCCAGGACCGCCCTTTGGTGGCGGCCGCCCAGATCGCCGGCGACGGCGGTTTCGATTACGACCTGCCGGACGATTGGGAGGAGGGCTTCTCGGACGTCCGCCAGGTGGAATACCCGGCCGGCCAGCAGCAGCCCGAGATCCCGGACGACAACGACTGGCTGCTCTATCAGACCAAGGACGGCAAGGTGCTGCGCTTCCTGGCCTTTTCGCCTTCGGCCACCGAGACCATTCTCCTGACCTACACGGTGCGGCACCAGGCGAGCGGCGACGGCACCACCGTCCCGGCGGCGGACCAGGACGCGGTGGTCAACCTGGCCGGGGCCCTGTGCTGCTACGCCCTGTCCCGGAAATACGCCCAGACGAGCGAGCCCAGCATCCAGGCCGACGCGGTGAATTACGGCAGCAAATCCGGTGATTACGCCAAGCGGGGCAAGGAACTGGAAGGCCTGTATAAAACCCACATCGCCCCGGCCGCCGCCGAAGGCGGCCTCCCCGGCGCCTCGGTCACCGCCGACTGGGATATGAACGCCGGCTGGGGCACGGACCGGATCACCCACCCCCGGAGACTGAGATAATGGTCAATATCCAGATGGCCTTAGAAGAGAAAGGGGTGCTGCTCACCGATCCGGGGGCGGCGGCGATCTTCCGCCAGGAGGTGATCAAGGGCGGGGTGGAGGCCACCGAACTGGTGCTGACCCGCATCGTCCAGGCCACGCCGGTGGGCCAGTCCTGGCAGGGCCGCCCCGGCGGCTCTTTGGCCAAGGGCTGGCAGCGGGAATATCTGGCAATGGACCTGCCCTTCGAGTCGAGGGTCTTCAACCCGGTGCCCTACGGCGAAACCGTGGAGAAGGGCAGCAAGCCTCACCTCATCCTGCCCCGGAACAAAAAGGCCCTGGCCTTCATGCCCTTCGCCAACTTCAACCTGGCGGAGGCCGGCGGCCAGGGGACCGAGGTGGTGGTCAAAGCGGTCCATCATCCGGGCACCAAAGGGACGCACTTCGTGGAGAAGACCCTGGCCGCGCTCGAGGCCGGCCCCTGGACCATCCTCTGGGATAAGGTGGCAGACCGCATCGTGGAGCGCCTCTCATGAGTTACGCCACTATCCGGGATTATCTCAAGGACCGCCTGCTGACCCTCCCCGGCCTCGGCGTGGTCCACACCTACGACCGCTGGGCCGCCCTGGTCAAACTTTACGTGGCCAATGACAAATTCAACGGCTGGCACATCACCCGCAAGGCTACCCAGGAGGACCGGGCGGCCGAGCCGGTGGTGGACCGCGACCACACCTATGAGATCGTCGGCATCTACGCCCTGAACGACGCCGCGGCCAGCGAGAAGGCCTTTCAGGAACTGGTGGAACAGGTCATGGCGCTCTTGCGCTTTGACTTTGATTTGGGCGGCCATTGCCAGTTGGCCGGGCCGCTGAAACTTAGGACCCTGGAACCCCGCATGTTCGGGTCGGTGCTCTGCCACGTGGCGGTCCTGGAATTGCCGGCCCAAGAACGGGAGATGGCGCCGTAGAAAAAGGAGACCCTGATGGGACTGAACAGCGCGCAACTGAGCATCATTTTGCAGCACAAGAACAGCAACAGCCTGGATTATCGCGCCCTTATCGATGAGGTCAACCAGTCGCTGAGCCAGCAGTTCGCCGCCGGCACCGGCAGCGCCCAGGCGGACCTGGTCTACGGGCCGGTCAAGCGCACCCTGGCCGGGGGCGCCTCCGAGAGCCTGGACCTGGCCGGCGGCGGCCTGGTGGACGCCTTCGGCAACGCCCTCAACTTCGCCAAGGTGCGGGCCATCGTCATCCAGAACCTGAGCGGCGCTAAGATCCTGACCGTCGGCAACGACGCCAACCCCCTGGTCTTCCTGGGGGCCGGGGCCAACACCGCGGTACTGGCGCCCACGGCCAAACTGGCGATGGATAACCCGGTCACCGGCTGGCCTGTGACCCCGGGCACCGGCGACAAGCTCAAGGTCGCCAATAATGCGGGTGATCCCTGCGATTACCTCATCTGGATCGTGGGGACCTCGGCGTGAGCGCCCTAGGCACCGGCGAGACCACGCGGGACGGTCAACTAATCCCGGAGTCCGAGGTGGAACGGCTGGGCCCGGAAATTATGTCGTTCGAGGCCCAGGCCGCCGAGACGGTAAAATCGGGCCGGGGGCGGCAGGTTCCGTCAGGGGCCGGGCAAACCTTTCAGGCCCGGGCTGCCGAAACCGTGACCTTGCAGCCGCCGCATTGGCAGAAGCTGCCGGAAGTTCCAGCCGAACCCGCGGCCCCGGCTGTAATCGAGACTCAGGGGCCATTAGACGGCCCCAGTGAGTCCCAACCTGAACCCCCTGGCCACCCCGGCGAGGCCGAGGGCGAGCCTGCACCGGCCCCTGAGGCGTCCCAGCCAGACCACGGGCCCGAGGCCGTTGCCACTGAGAAGGAGTCCTGATCATGCCCACCACCAAAGTACGCGGCCAGATGGCCGGCAAAATCGAAGCCGTGGAGGGCGTCAAAGAAACCCTGACGGCCGCCGAAGGTTATCTGGCCTATGACGCGAGCTTCGAACCTGACCAGAAACACGAGGAGCGCAACCCGGCCAAAGAGACCGCCGGCTCCCTCGAGTCGGTGCCCGCCGAACGCTCCGGTAAAATGGTCTATACCGTGGAACTGGCCGGCTCCGGCGTCCCGGGCACGCCGCCGTTCTGGGGCATGTTCCTCAAGGCCTGCGGCTGCTCCGAGACCATTGTCACCAACACCAGCGTGGAATATAAGCCGGCCACTCTCAATCACCCCAGCCTGACCCTGGCGCAGTACACCGGCGAGCTGATCAAGCGGCTCTGGGGCGCTCGGGGTGATGCGGTCCTGACAATGGACCTGCAAAAGAAGCTCCGGGCCAAATTCACCTTCACCGGCTGCGACTGGGAAGAAGTGGACGGCGGCCTGCTGGTGGGGATCAATTATCCGCTGATCAAACCCCAGGTCTTTATGGGCGCCAGCTTCAGCTTCGACACCTACGCCGCGATTATCAGCAAACTGGAGTTAGCCCTCAGTAATTCGGTGCAACTGCGGGGCTCGGCCAACGCCGCCAGCGGTTATATGCCGCCCCTGCTCAATCCCGACAAGGCCCGGCAGCCCAAGCTGACCTTCGACCCCGAACAGGTGACCGTGGCCACCAAGAACTTCTGCGGCCTCTGGCGGGGCTCGGCCGGGGCGGTGCTGAGCTGCACCATCGGCAGCACCCCGGGCAATATCATCACCTTGTCGGCCCCCAAGGCCCAGATCACCGACCTGAAGAACGCCGACCGCAAGGGCATCCGCATTAACCAGCTCACCGCCCTGTTGCGGGAGTCCAGCGGCGATGATGAGTGGTCGCTGTTACTGACGTAGGGCGGGCGTCCCGCCCGCCAAACCTACCGGCGGCCGAGACGGCCGCCCTACGGAGAGCTTTGTTATGACCAACGACCTCAAAATCGCCGACCTGGTCGAAGATCCCGACGCCGGCGAGTGGCTGGACTATCCGGAGATCCCCGGCTTCCGGCTGTTGTTCGCGGTCCCCGACAACCCGGCCCAGATTAGATTGGCCACCCTGGCCGCCAGACTCAAGCCGGTGGTCGTGCCGGAGGGCGGCCAGGCCGATCCCGCCGCGGTGGCGGCCCAGGACGCCGAATACCATTACCTCAAGGTGCGGCAACACCTGGCCGGCTGGGAAGGCCTGAAGATCAAGGATCTGGGCCACCTCTTCCCCGGTAAAAAGCTGAACCTGGGCGAAGGTTCGCAGGCGGGGACGCCTGCGCCACCAGAGACGGAACTGGCCTATAACCCGGCCAACCTCGATTTCCTGTTGCGGAAATCCACGGCCTTTTACCGCTTCCTCAATGCCCAGGTCAATGCCCGTGAGGTCCGGGAGGAAGCCGACAGAAAAAACTCCAGGAATACGCCGCCTACTTCACCGATTCCCATGCCTCGACCTGCGCGGGTTGCCGGGAAGAAGAGAAGCTCTACGGCGTAGTCCCCGACTGTAAGACTTGCGTCCGGCCGGCCCTGAACCAGAACAACCTCCTGGCCTGGGAGATTTACCGGACCCTGAGCAGCGGCTTTTGCCAGGACTTTGCGGTGGATGTCTTTCAGATCATGGCCCAATACGGGGTGCGCCGGCCGGCCCGGATGCTGCGGCGCCTGGCCCTGATCCACGACTGGGCCCGGAAGAACGCCGAGAAGAAGCCCTGAAAAGCAGGGGTTAGGGGTTAGGGGTTAGAAATTACTAAAAGTGGGTCAGCAGGCGACGGGCAGCCTGAAGGATCTGCGCCAGGAGGCCGGCAATACCGGCATGGGGCTGGCTGATCTTGCCGGGTCCGCAGGTGGCGCCGGGAATGCCTTAGATATGGTCGCCGGCCACGCCTCGAGTCTGATCACCCAATTTGCCGCCCTGGTGGGCGTCTCCCTGTCGGTGGTTGGGGTTTTTGAGTTAGTCAAAAAGGGCATTGAGGAAATCACCTCGTATAACATCGGCGCCATCTCGACTTCGGCGATGATGTTGAGCCGGGCCAATATTGAAGGTATCGAGCAGCAACAGGTGGCCTACGGGCAGTATAAGGCCTACGTCCTGAACATGTATGAGGCGTTGGAGGCCGAGACTGAGCGCCATTTCGCCTCCGGTAATGAGATGATCGCCGGGTTCGACGCCTTTGCCCGGAAGGGGATCTATGCCTCCCAGGAAGAGGCCGGGGCCATAGGGGTCATCACCGATGCCGTTAAACTCCTCCATCGGGGTTACGTCGATGAAACCATAATGCAGCATGAAATCCAGGGATTATTGGAAGGCCATGCCGGTATCCGTTTTAAGTTGGCCCAACAGTTAAAGGGGATGATGGGTGACTCCTGGAAGGAACAAATACAGGCTGCTGCCCAAGATGGCACTCTTGTATCTTAGTTTAAGATACGCTTTATTGGAATCATGATTGGAATCATGGTTATGATCGAAGTTGGCAAAGGGTTATGGTTTGGACCACCCCTGGGGCAGGCCCCCGGGGGCCTGCCCCAGGGGTGGTCGTGGTTTCGG
>JAPLJC010000183.1 GCA_026388765.1 Deltaproteobacteria bacterium | reverse complement strand
CCACGACCACCCCTGGGGCAGGCCCCCGGGGGCCTGCCCCAGGGGTGGTCCAAACCATAACCCTTTGCCAACTTCGATCATAACCATGATTCCAATCATGATTCCAATAAAGCGTATCTTAAACTAAGATACAAGGGTGGGCACTGCCCACCAATTCCTTTTCTCTTCCCGTTCCCAAGTTGTATGGGAACAAATTTGGAGATCATATCTATTTTCTGGTTCCCAAGCTCCGGCTTGGAAACCCACTTTTACGCAAAGCTCAGCTTTGCCTGGCTTTCGCCCTGTTCTGAAAACTGAGTCAACCATATTTTCTTTTCTGGAATTTTCCCCCTGCCCATGTAACTAGGGGATAATATGCAACAGCCGCGCACCGTCTCCATGGACCAGCGAAGGGGAGTGACCTTGTTCCGCATCAACTACGGTTCCAATATGGAATTACCTGGAAATAAAAGGGTTTGCCGCCAATACGCCTCCGGTTCCCAACGGCTCAAATGCGGCACCATTCCCGCAATATTTAATAGCTGTGAAACACCAGGGCTGCCAACTGTCCCATGGTTGCCAAAATAATGGGCGTAATTAGCAATTAATTTACCCAAACTTTCTAACGTTGAACTTTTGGAACTCATGTCACCATTATTAGAAATCATCGACTTATCCCACCATTTCGGCGGCCTCCAGGCCATTGCCGATTTTTCCTTGCAGGTGGAGGAAGGTGAGCTGGTGGGTCTCATCGGCCCCAACGGCGCCGGTAAGACCACCATCTTCAATCTCATCACCGGGGTCTTCCGCCTCTCCCAGGGGCGGATTCTCTTTCGGGGCGAGGACATCAGCGCCTGGGCGTCCCACCGCATCACCGCCGCCGGTATCGCCCGAACCTTTCAGAATATCCGCCTTTTCAAAGACTTGAGCGTCCTGGACAACGTCCGCCTGGGGGCCTTCGCCCAGCACCGCTACAGTCTGTTCGACGCCCTGCGCCGCAGCCGCGCCTTCAAGGATGAAGAAGGGCGCCTGACCCGGCGGGCCCTAAAGTTGCTGGAACGCTTCCAATTGAGCCATTATGCCGAGACCCCGGCCCGGCACCTGCCTTATGGGGAGCAGCGCCGTTGTGAGATGGCCCGGGCCCTCATCAGCGGCCCCCGGCTGCTCCTCCTGGACGAGCCCGCCGCCGGCATGAACCACTCCGAGGCGGAAGACCTGATTCGCATCATCCGGGAGCTGCAAGACGAGTTCCGGCTGACCATCATCTTGATCGAGCACCAGATGCGGGTGGTCCTGAACCTCTGCCAGCGGGTGACGGTCCTGGACTTCGGCTGCACCATCGCCGCCGGCCCGCCCGCCGAGATCCAGCACCACCCCGCGGTCCTGGAGGCCTATTTAGGGCGGGATGGCTCGATAAGCGAGGCAGATGAGGCAGAAACGGCTGCCCAGGCCTAAACGGGAGATTCCTAAATGTTTTACGGGAAAGGATAAAAAGGCATCCCGAAATAGCTTGACCAATAAATCAGCACCTGTTCCCTCCCCCTTGAGGGGAGAGGGTTAGACATAATGGTTAAAAGTTAAAGGCCTGCGAACCTTGCAACGTGGGTTAAGCTGTGAGCCGCTAGGACTAACAGCACAGAGCCACAACCAAGGAGGCAGGCCATGGGAAAAAGTGTACTGTATG
>JAPLJC010000060.1 GCA_026388765.1 Deltaproteobacteria bacterium | reverse complement strand
CCTTGACAAGATCTTCAGGGCTTTTAATTGTTGTAGCTCGGATTTGCTATTGTCGGCCATACCGACAAGAAGCTGAGCAATCTTCCGTTTGCGTCTCCACGCACGGTGAAAGTTGGGGTCCCCGGTGAATTTGGTTAAGATTCCCCTTGCGGTGTTACATAAAGCCGCGTCGCTTGCCCCGCGGTAGCCTGCGGCACGGGCAGCGTCCTTCATTAAGGCGCCACCAAAAAAGAGTTCTAAGAATTTCATCGCTCGCGGAGACAATCTATAATTACTCATTGCCGAACTCAGCCATAAACTCTTGCCCGGCCCCGGGCCGTATTTTCCAGGACCCCCACGGGGTCCATATAGTCATAGACCTTGGCCTTGTCGTTCAACTGGCCAACCATTCTCCCCTTTATGCCACATACCCAAGGGGCAGCAGGCCATATCAAGAACAAGCTGCTGTGTCTCACCACAAAAGATGGCGGCAATTTGATAGCTGGCCAGTTCGCAGTGGTGGAAAAAACAAGTACCGTCGACGAGGACATGCTCCTCCTCCTTGGGGTACGCAGGTTGATACACCTCAACGGCGAGTTCCTCCTCTGCGCTGGCCAGGTGGAGGGGGTGCTCCGGTTGGGCGGTAATATCTTTGTATTCCGTGAGCCCAAACTCTACCCATGTCCTGATATTGACGCCCGCCACCCACATGTCGCCCGGGTCTTTGCCTGACGCTGGCGGCCACCTGTAGGCCTGCCGGTAATGCTCCTTCCACCATCCCCAGGATTCGATGGCGCCGGCTTGGTCAAAATCGAGGGCCACCAGGATCAACTGGCTTTGATTTAAGAGGTCCGCCGCCTGCTGATCCGGCCTAGTTTGAGCATTGCCAAGGGAGATGACGTTCACCAGGTCGCCAGCCTCTTGATGCAGGAGCAGGGCGTCGAGTTCGCTTTCCACCAGGACGGACACAGGCTTGTCGGTGCCCAGGACCATCGCCCGGGTATCACTGCCACGCTGTAGATAATAACGGGGATCGCCAGCAGATTTCGGCCTGCGGATACGCACTCGCAGAACCTGGTCACCAGTGCAAAGGGGAATGACATGACCTCTGGGGAACCATAATTTTTTGGCCTTGCCATCATCTTTTAGGATTTCCTCCAGCCCCCACTTTGGCGCGGGTTCCCATTGATCAAGGAGGATACACCCCAATGAGAATTCTTTAATGGTCGCCTCAGTCAGCCCTCGTTTTTTAATAAGAAAATCCAGGGCCAGCTTATCGTAGGGGCTCCATAGGTTATAAACACTATCGTCCACCAGCTTGCGGGCTTTGGTCTGCCAGAGGTCACCAGGCGCCGCAGTCACCCGCGGCTCCCATTGAGGTTTCGCCGGCCTACTGCCTGCCAGAGTAGAGGGGAGGTTTACTTCGCGGCCAAGGTGGTGGCAAGCTTCCTGATAAGTCATGCGCCGATGGTCCCTGAGATATTGAATTGCATCACCGGATCGTCCGCAGCCGCGGCACCAATATTTTCCAAATTCACCTTGGCTGGGCCAGACTCGGAATCTGTCATCGCCACCGCACCAGGGACAGGGGCCGGCATATTCCCCACCGCCGGTAGAACCTGCTTTTTTGGAGGAAAAGCCATCCAACTGAATTAGTTCAAGAATTGTCATAATCCATGTCCCGTGCCAGTATCACCAATAAGTCTATCAAGACCAATAAGATCTTATTTTCATTATTAATTAGATAAATCAATCAGTTATCTTGCCTTCCCAATAAGATCAATAAGATTTCTCTACTACTTCTGTATATTGAAATTCTCTTTTCGCTTATGCGAAGGAGTAGGAAAATCTTATTCATCTTATTGGGAATATGCCTTAACTCATTTAATTCATTAAACATAAGTGAGTTTTTAATCTTATCAATCTTATGGCAATCTTATTTCATAATGATTTCAAAGAGTTCAATACTTTCCAGCCGTTCGCCTTGGTTTGAGGGTCCGCTTTCGGGACTCGGACCAGGTGTACGCCGCTATCCCCGAATTGTGTGCCCTCCCTTTTGGGGAGTGCCCAACCCAGGGTCCGAGCGAGACTTCCTCCTTTCTTTGTCAGGGCACCAGCCAGTTCGTTCGGCAGGGTGTCCTTAATGACCGACTCACTTTCCTTTTGGATTTCGTCCACCAGTTCTTTAACCAAGACCACGGCGTTCCCGTAGCGCTCCTGCCAGGCCAGCAAGAACATTTCCCACTCCTGCCCTTCAACATCCGAAAGTTCATACATTTTCTCTTGATTGCCCAGAAAGCCCTCCACCCCGGCGAACTGAAGAATACCGCCTACGGTGTCGCACCACGACTCGAAGCTGCCCAGCTTCGGGGTGTTGGGGTTGGGGCAGCCGGCGATATACCACGCCCTCGCCATTGTCAGCAGGGCCGTGATCAACTGTCCCTGGTTTTCCATAACCCAGGCTCCCAGATCCTTATGTTTAAAACCCTTTCGCTCCCAGGGCCGGGACATCAAGGCATCAAGGCGAATCCAGTAACACCGCCGGGGCATGTCGCCCCCGAGCCTGACGTTGTTCCCGTTGATGAACCAACTGACGTTGACCGGGATGTCCACTATTTTACTTAAGCCCAGGATGCGTCCGCGATACACCTTGGTGGTGATAGCCGAAGATAAGGAGGGAGACTGTAACAACCCGTCCACATTGTCAAAGCAGACGATCGTGGATCCATTGAGAAGTGCTGCGGTGATAACCTTTGACCATTCGGCGTCATTGTCCCTCTGGATCGGGGGGTTGTACATTGGCGTCCACCGCCCCGTGCTTATGGCCCCTATCATCTCTTGCATCATGGTTTTGCCGGTCCCGGCCTTTGTGGCGGTATTGATTCCAGCAGGGACCCGCCCGGGGATGGCGTGGCGAACGATCGGGGTCATGAGGGCGGCCAGGGCGTTCGCGTGGGAAGCATCGTCGACAAAAGGGAAATCACCAAGCAGGTCGTTGTAGAGAAATCGTGCTGCTTCAATGGCGTGTTTTTGACCAGGGCTCATGAGTATCGGGGGAGTGGTCAGACCAGGAGCGGGCCGGTAATAGAGCCTGGTGGCCGAGTCGTACCCCGGCGCCGCCAGGATGGAGCCGTCCGGCCGTAGCACCGGAACCTCCACGATCCCACGCAGCGGCGGGAAGGGCAGGTCCGGAGCCGCCATGGTGTTTTGCACCAGGTCGCGATGTGGGCTAACTTTTATTATTTCTTTTTTTGTCTCCCTTACGAAGTCCGCCGCCTGGGTAAGGTAATACCTCACCCCGGCCTCGCTCAGTTCCTTAATGATAGGTCGCCCGTCTTCATCGGCCTGGATTCTGACTAACTCGCCCAAGCGCACGAAGATTTCTGGTGGGTCGTTGGCGGTGTGTAGGGCAGCAACAGCTTCGGCTGTGCTGTCCCTCAGTTGGCGATTATTAACTGTCACCGTCGGGAGGACAGGCTTATTAAACTTGGGCTGTTCGTCTGCGATGATCGCCGCTGCCGCCTGGCGCATTTCTTCCACGCTGTCAGGGATGGCTTTGGCTTCGGTGGTGTAGTCGGGGTGTGCCTGGGCTGTCACGAGGCCTCCCGCCGGGCTTCGAGGTCGCCGGCCGGCGTGGGTTCTTTCAAGCCTTGAAGCCAGGATTCCACGGAAGATCGAAGCCATCCTACGGCCCGGCCGGAACCGAGCCGGACGCGTTTAGGAAAACTACCATCCCTCTGCTTCCTCCAAATGGAAGTTCTGGACAAGCCGGTGATTTTAACTATTTCCTTCTCTCTGATTATTTGTTGTTCCATCGAGTAGCACCTCCTTTATGGATTCAATACTATCTCGAGAAGTTTCATGCTGTCATTGAACAAATAAAGGTTTATTTCTCAACTTTTAAATGGAAATGTCGCAACTTGCGACAAGTGAGGTTAAAAAATGGTGATATTAAGGAAATCTGTCGCAGAAAATGGCAAGAAGGAGAGAGGAAAAAACTTGTGGGGGTACAGGAGGCTTATTTTCGTTTTGATCTGGTTATTCTTTGACGTATAGCGTCCGGCTCAACGGTGAATATGTTGAATGTATGTAAGAGAGTAGATATAGCTTGTGATATAACAATATCTGGTGTGGTAGGCGGCAATTGCTGCTTGAATAAACTAATTAATGAATCTATGCAATCTTCTTTCTCCATTAATCGAGTAGGCAAGGCAATAACTGGCTTTGATATAAGATTAGATTTAATATCTTCCAAATCATTCTTTATTTTGATCAGCTTGTTCCAGCTTCTTTTTGAACGATAAGATGATGCAATTGATCTCAACCTATCAATCTGGTTTATTGCTCTGTCAAAAGCTGAGATGTAGTAACGATGATATTCCCCAGGTTTTTCACTAATAAGGTGGCTGGTAGTTTTTAAAATAAATGATACTAAATCTTTAAAAAAGTAAACCACATAATCGAAATTATTTCTGGTAAGTGGTCGACCTTTTAAACCACCCTTATGGAAAATTCCAGATTTCATCACTTTGATAACATCGAACCTTCTGCAATTTATACATATCTGGGAAAGTAGTAGGGGATTTGCAGGAGGTTGGGTTAAATGAAAGATAGAATGAGGAATTGCACTGGGGAACCTCGCTCCAGTCAGGGGAGCGACTTCAATCGTATCTGGAGACTCTAATTCGCTCAAACAGTGATTGAAAAGCTCTTCTGGCGACACCTGCCACCTCCTCTTGTGGCCCTCAGTAGAACTCCCCCCAAGACGTTGAGGATGCCGTCCTGTCCTCCGCGGTGATCAGCCGGGAGTAAGGGGGGAAACTTGGTTTACGATCCTATACTCCACGAATCATCGAGACCACGTTGCTTTTCGTACCTTCGATAATGGCCTGGAGCTTGCGTCCCCAGGAATCCAGGGCTTGCCTTTTCTCCCCATCGTAACTATGCCGGTCGTACACGGCGGTCACGCCCCGTTCCGCGTGGTTCAGGATTTTGCTCACCACCAGCCGGGAAATGCCCATGCCGGTCATGTGGCTGGCCGCGGTGCGTCTCAAGTCATGGGGAACGAAGGTGAACCCCAAACTATTCAGGCGAAGCCGCATAGCATGGTTAACAGCCGGGGGTGTAATGGGCCGGTTAGTCCTGGGTGAGGGAAAAACCCAAGGCGAATCGCCTGACAGCGCCTTGGCCGCCTGTAAAATCTTTATCGCCAAGGCCGTCAAATGAACCCGGTGGGGAAGTTTGTTCTTTGCCAGACCATCCTCAACACCGTGATTCTCCCTGAGCATCGTTTTCTCTGCGGGTATTGTCCACCATCCTTCTTCCAGGTCTATTTCTTCCCACGCCGCCGCACAGCACTCACCCTTGCGTTGTGCGGTTGCTAATTCCAGTTTTAAGGCAAATCTAATGAATGGGTTTATTGTTTTCATACCCTCACCGTCCAGTCCGTGCCAGAACCCCCGGATTTCCTCTGCGGTCAGCACCCGGTCACGTTGGTTCTCCGGGGCCGGGGCCTTAATTTTTAAGCAGGGGGAAACAGAAATGATTTCCAACTCATCCACCGCATAGTTGAACATTTTTCTGATTAGAGCCAGAGTGCGATTCGCCATGATTCCTCCCCGGTCTAATACTTTTCTAAGCAGGTCTTTGACATCACGGCGAGTAATATCCCTGACCTTGCGCCGGCCCCATTCTGGCAAAACATCTTTTTCCAAGATACGTTTATCGGTTTTCCAAGACCGCTTCCGGGGCATGGCCCATTCCTCTAAATATTTAGAGGCCAGGTATGCCACGGTAGGGGCTTGGCGCTCCACTTCACGATCTTCAATGGCTTGAGCTCCAGGGTCAATTCCCTGGCGAAGCACCTTCCAGGCATCTCCATGGGCTTCGTGGGCATCGGCCAGAGTCATCTGCGGATAGATGCCCAGGGTCATCCACCTGACTTTACCGTCGAATCGGTATTTGAAGATGAAGGTCTTGACTCCATTTGGCGTTACCCGCACTCCGAAGCCACGCTCTCCCCACTCCGTGTATCGTTTGTCCTTTGCCTTCAAGTTTTTAATTTGAAAATCGGTTAGTTTCTTCTTCCCATTTTTCATTTCAGGACCGCCTATTTTTGGGCTACCATCTGGGCTACCACTTTGAGTGTGGCAATAAGCGAAACTCAGTGAACCCCTATGAATCATAAAATACGACTAACATACGGTTTTGTCAAGATATTTATCTATGCACATGGAATATTTTGAGTGGTGCTGAAACAGCATGAAAGGCTATTTACCGTGACTCTTAATCACTAGGTTTGGGGTTCGAGCCCCCGACGGCCCACCAAAGAAATCAAGGGGTTAGGCGATAAGGCTAACCCCATTTTTATTTCGGGGTAACAGCTGGGGTAGCAATTCTCCGTAATGACTTCGCCCTTTATCCGGCCTGGCCAGCCCCAACCCCTTCAGACCTCTATTTTTGCGGCCCCTCCACGGCCCCAATCCCTGTTCATGCCGGCCCGGAAGGTGGGGTTTTGGCAATTCGTGAAGGCTAATCTCCTGGCTGACTACGCAACAAAGTTGAAGCGGTTAGCCCCGTCCTGGGGTGCTCGCTGCTACCTCTGCTCCATTTCCCCTTGCCCCATGTCGTCGGCCCGGAGGGCCAGGGCGCCTGCCAGGCCCGACTTGAGCAAACCCCCTATCAGGCATAGGTGGGAAACGCCCTTAGCAACCGCCTCGTGGCCTCCAGGCCCTCACCTTTGCAACCTTCTCAGCTTCCCATGACCCTGGAAGCCGGCCCCCGGCTCCAGGCGTCCACCATGCGCAACCGCTTTGCCGCGGCCCCATCCAGGCGCCGGCTTCCAGGCTGAGGATTTTCGGCCCTGGAGATGCCCCCTTGGTTGGACCAATTTGAGTGAGAAAATTTCGCTTTTTCAGCCTTATGGGTTCATGGTATATTCTGCCTACTCATCTGGAGGATAAGGCTTTGCTGGAGAGCAACCTGAGCGCCTGGTGGGGCGGAGCGCCTCGGGCCGTGGCTTTGTTTACCGCCTGCTGCCGCTCCCGACGGATTGTCAAAGAGGCTCAGACCCAGGTGGTCACCGACCACGTGGCCGACTTTATCCACGGCAAATCGGTGGCGGTGGACCTGGAGTACTACGATGCCCCCAAGTACTACGATACCTTGCACCGGGCGCGGCAGCAGGCCACGTACCGGCCAGCCAGCATCATTAACAGCCTGATGATTTTCGGCCAGAGCGGCATCTCTTTGATAGTCTTGGCCGGATTTGCCAATCAGATGTACGATCGGCAGCGCCGCCACACCCAGGCCGAAAGGTGAGCTTACTATTTCCACTGGATGCTTAAAATTATCGGAGCCCTCTAACCATCTTAAGATAGGGTTAGAGGGCTCCGATAGGGCAAAGCTATTGATCAACCAAAAACTTATTGATCAAGCAAAAACATGCCTGTGCACGTCCCTCCAGTTGTGCCAGGTACATAAGCAAAAACTTTCATGCCACTAGCCATTGCTGTTAATGCTGTGGAAAGTAAAGCGGTTTTGTTAGTTGGGTCAAGGGTAAAGTAGGTTTGGTAAAAGACCGCCGGGCTGCTAACCTCACTTAACATGACGTTTACGGTACTTGGACTTTGTCCGGCCCGATTGACATAACAAGTATACCATGCGGCAGCTTGAGATTCGCTAACGGTCAATGGCATGATAAAAGCTACAGCGATCAGTACTACCATAAAAATCTTTAATGCTTTCATTTCATTTCCTCCTCTTAGGGTTTATCTTTTGGAACTTTTAGAGCGAATTAACCTGATTTCCTTTTATCGGCCTTCAGGCTGTGCATTTGCAGACGCAAGCCTGGATCGACCGGCAAGAACGTCTGATTGGTTACCCGCCTACAGCCGCCTTCGAACTCAATTCTTCCTGCGTCAGGCCCCGCTCGCCAGGTTTAATTGGCGGCACTACCTCGATGCGGGAAGGATCTAACCTCTCATCGTCTGCAGCTCTGGCCCTCGTTTCCATTTCCGCCTGGGTTATGCCTCGTTCCCCGGGCCGCACGGGAGGCACCTCCTCGATCGTCCCCGGGTCGGTCTGCTTGAGAACCCTTGGCGCCTCAAAAACTGTAGGATTCTTGTCGCGGAGAACTTCCTTTACCAGGGGCCTGGCGCTTGCAGTGGCTGCGGGCTTTTTGTCCTGGCGGCTCACCTGGGTATCATTTGACCCGCAGCCGCAGAGGGCTCCGGCCAAGGCACAGGCCAGCACCCCTACCCCTGCCAGAAGAAAAACCTTTAGCAAGTTTTTTTCTCGATAACCCATGGCCTCCTCTCTGGTTATTTTTTTCATTTCTTTTCCTTATGAGCGGTCCCGGCTTTTAGCCGATGGCGCTTGTTAGCATCCAATTAGGGTAGAAGTGATTGGATTCCCGGGAACGCTCCCGGTTTCACCACTAAAGGCCGCATCATGTCGTTCTCTTCGTGGCCCAGGAGGTGGCAGTGCCAGACGTACTCATACCCGAAGTTCCATAATTGGTTGGTGATTGGAGTTGCAAATGCCTGCCCGGTCAACGGGTCGATGTTGGTGAAACCCACCGCGGACCCCAACGGCATCGACGGGTTCAGAGGTCGCACGCTCTGCTTGACCTCGAAGGGAACCCTGGGAACCCGAGCCTTCATGGCAACATAGACGAGTTCCAACGGGTTCATCCGGATGGTTTCCTTCCAGCCTCGCTCGTTGGGGTCGGGTGGTCTAATGGTGTTGTCCCAGCCGAGCCGGTTGATTATCTGCACGTTGACCAGGTGGAAGTGGATGGCATGGGTGTCCACGCCGTTATGGGTAATCTTCCAAATCTGGGTCTCCCCGTTTTTGAAGATATCGTTGGGGGGATCGATGTAAGGAAAGCCATAGCCAGTCGAGGCGGCCGGAATCGCGTTCCAATCGGTGATCTCGGTTCCCAGCGTGGCATTCATCCGGCCATAATCATCAAACAGCTCGATAATGGCCTTCGTCTGCAGCGGATGTTGTATACCGTTAAAGGTCAAGCTTTGGGATTGAGCATACCCATTCGTATCGGTGGCCGCCTGATAAGGCGGTGGATAATAGGTTTGCGGCACAATGGGCGGGGGTTGCGAGGCGACATAAGCCGCCGGCATTGCGGCTTCCAGGGCGGCGCGAGTAACCGGTGCCCATGGTACGGGAGTTGCCGCCGCTACCTGAAATTGCATGATGGTCCGGGTGTTGGGCCCGAGGCCGGGGAGGGTAGTGGGAGCGCCGCCGTTGCCGGTATAATCCACGTCGCCCGTATAGTAGTCGTAGCGCGGGTCAAACGCCGGCATGGGCGCGGGGGCGTCGTTATAAACAATGAGGGTCTTCCCGGCATACTGGGAGAAGTCGATGATGACGTCCGCCCGTTCCGCCGGCCCCATATAGAGCCCCTTGTCAGTAACATTGGTAATCGTCACGCTTTTCCGGTTGTAGTCATAGTTGACCGGGTTGGGGGTAATCACCGCCACCTGCGGGATCATGCCGCCTTCGCTGCCGATCTGGTAGAAAGCGGGGCCGGCCAAGGTCGGATCAGGCACGCCGCCGTCCCTGCCATCCGTCGGCCAGGTGTCGGGGTAGCCATAGGTCGGGGTCGCCGGCACCATCTTGACTTCCCCCGTTGTTGGAATGATACCAGCGGGAGGGGGGAGTGCCGTCGCGCTGGCAATGGTGACCGTCGGCGCGGTGGCATAACCCGAGCCGGGGTTAGGCAGCGTAATGGCGCCCACGGTAGTGGGGGCCAAATTTGCGGTGGCATACGCCCCGGAGCCGCCTCCACCAGAGAAGACGACCGTCGGCGCCGAGGTATAACCAGCGCCTACGGCACCAGGCACCAGGGTAACCATGCCGTTAGCAACGGTGGCGGTCGCCGTAGCGGGGGTGGTAGCTCCCCCACCCTCGATGGAAACCGTCGGCGCAGTGGTATAGCCGCTGCCGCCGCTGGACAGGGTGTAGCTGGCCACGGTAGTAGGTGTTAAGGTTGCTACTGCATAGGCGCCTGAGCCGCCGCCCCCTGTGATATAGACTCCAGGGGCTGCGGTATAACCAGCGCCTCCGGGGCCAAGCGTGAGGCTGGTAATCGGACCACCCGGCACTAGTACCGCGGCAGTCGCCGTGGCGCCGGTGCCGCCGCCACCCGTGTCAGCCTGATATATTTGCAGGTTGAGCATGCGGTCGTTGCAGGCGTTCAGGATCCGGAAGCGGTAAGCCGTGGGCTGCACGATCTGGTAAGGATAGGCGGCGCCGTTGACCACCGGGGTGTCCAGGAAGGATTCGGGCACCGCGCAGGTGTTGTAGGCCGAGGGGTTGTCCGGGGTGGTGCCCGGCAGCCCTAAGGCGGCCTTCTTCACCGGCGCACCCGGGCCTCCCGGCGCCGTGATGTTGGGCCACACCCAGGGGCCAAAGTCCCAGCGGCCGTAGAGGCTCGAGCCCAGTAAGGCCGGGTTGGTGACATCCTGGTTCGGCTCATAGACGTGGGGCCACCAGAGATCTCCCGGCGCTCCCCAGTTAACCGTATCCCACCGGGTATCCTGGACAGTGGCCGCATCCGCAGGCACGAAGGTCTTATCCTGGATGATCAGCGGGATGCCCCACTGGTAATTTCCGCCGCCATTATTAGGAATGACGCCGGTGGTGATCAAATTGTCCTCCACCGGGTCGTGGATCAGGTAACCCGCGGCCAGGCCGGCATAGACCCCGAGACGGGTGATCCCTATGGCGTGCTCATGGTAGAACATCAGCCGGCTGCTCTGTTGGTTGGTGTAATAATTAGTCAATGACCCGGCAGGGGTCGGCATGCCGGGGACGTTTTGGAAACTTGCGCCCAGTTTGTATTTATTCGGTTCCCCAGCCGGGGTAAACCATTGGTAAGGCGTGCCGTCACTGATCCACGGCGTGGCGCCGCCATGGAGATGGACGGCGGTGCGGTTCTGGGAATAGGTGGTCGCGAGGTCCGGACCCATCCCCGCCCCCATGAGGGTGGGGTCCACCGGGACGAAGAGGTTACCCGCGGCACCAGTACCCAGTTGGTTGGTAATCAAAAGCCGCACCGGCCGGTCGCGCAGGGCCACGATCACGGGACCGAGATAGTTGGCGGGTTGACCCGCCCCCATCAAGTCCTTATATACCCGCACCTTGCTGGCCTTGGGCAGGTCCCGATGAAACTGTTGGGTAGAATCGATAATCCCGATTTTGTAATAATCGGACCCGGGAAAGGTCACGGTGTCCGCCACCGCGATGGGTATATACTGCCCGAGGGTGCTGGGGTTCGCCGACCCCAAACCGGGCAGCGAGTCGATAAATTTCCTGATGGCCGTTCCGGTGGTGCCACCCGAGGGGCTATTGGCGTAAAAAGTCTGCCCTGCCGGCCCGGCATTGCCATAGGCCAGATTTATACCCCCGGGCATTGCCACCGCCCATACCAGCCCGGCCAACAGCATGAGCCTCAAAAATTTTCGTCTGTCCATCTTCACCTCCCAAATTAAATTGCTCTTCCGGAAGAATTTCCGAACTACCTGCCCTTCCTCATTTTGGCAATGGGGTTTTCCTCCCATTAGTTCGTAGAACCAAAATTATGTGTAAACCATAATTATGTATAAACCGTGGATAGATGATAATAAATTTTTAGGGGAAGTCAATAGGCAAAAATGCCTATATTTCCCAGGCATTTAAATTAGTCGATGAGCGCCTCGATTTCTTGGTAAGTCTGGGCAAGATCCGCCATGCTCTTATCCATCTCGGCTTTCAACTTGCTCCAATCTGCAGCATGGGCTTTTTCCAGGGCTGCCAAGGTGCTGCGGGCCGTGTTGGCCTTATTCTGCAGGGTAATCATAGCCCTTATGGTCATGCGCTTCTTTTGCTGTACGACCGTTCTCTCTTTCAGCTTCAGATCATCGATCTTGTCCTGTAGTTTTTTTAGATCCGAGGCCATCTTCTGCTGATAGGCCTGCTTTTCCGCCGGGGTGTAGGTCTTTAGCGGTTGTGACGCCGGTTCTGGCTTATTCCCCCGAGCCTGGGATTGGGTTGCCGGCGGCGTAGGACTCTTGCCGGGCTCTTGGCCATTGACATAGCCAGGAGCAAGTACCAGCAGCGTGATGCCCACCAGCGTCAGAAATTTTCCCCTAACCATATGGTTTGACCTCCTTTGGCATAAATATGGTGCAAGTTGCCTCGGAGGTAAATAGGCAAAACTACCTATTATCAGCTAGGTAAAAGTGCTTATTCCTTAGCTCCGAGAAGGCACCACCCTGGCCAGGAGTTCCGGTTTCGGTTATATTGTATTTTTCGGAGATACCCATTTGGCTTCGCCTAAGTGCAACTATCTGTCTGGGCTATTAACGTAAGGAAGATTTCAAGGATGTTCTTATGCTTAATTTAGGTAAGTTTTTTAGCATCGGTTTAATAATTTGCTTGGCGCTAGCCGGTGTGGCTCTGGCCGGGGCCGATGACGCCGATAAACTCACCCCCAATGAACGGGGCTGGGACGCCAAATACAATGGCCTGGTGAGCGCCATTGGCAAAGACAGCCTTGAATTAACGGTCCCCGAGATCGACTATATCGGCAATTATGGCGGTTCCCTGGACACTGCCGTGAGCCAGATAGGCACCGCTCGTAAGCGCCTGCTCATTAATCAGGCCACCACCATGGCCAACAATTTAACCATCCCCGCAACCTTGCAACTGGGGATCAGCCGGAAAGGACAGATCAATATTCCCACCACCAAGACCTTAACCATCAACGGCGGCCTCGAGGCCGGACTCTATCAAATCTTCTCTTGCGCTGGGACTGGCAGCGTGGCGGGATTGGCTCAGGTCTATCCCGAGTGGTTTGGGACAGTAGGAGACGGGACCACTGATGACACCGCGGCCTTGAATAAAGCTTTTGCCGCGGGGTCACATATCGTTTTTCAGCCGGGAAAAACCTATTATGCCCCCACCTTGGCAGCGATTACCCAAAATAATCTCATTATTAAGTTGGATGGAGCTACACTAAAAACCGGGGGGTTAAGTGTAACCGGAGATAATACTGTAGTGGATCTAGGCGGGGGCACTCTTGACGGTTGTTTGAAATATGCTACTATTGCTACTCTTGTTCCAGTTGGTTCTAAAGCTATTACTGTTACAGACGCTTCTGCTTTTACTACTGCTGACACACTACAAAGTTCATATGGCTTGAGTTCAGACCACACTCATGTCCATGTGGACGGTGCTTTTTCTAGCGCCATTGACTCTATTGACGGCAATACTATCAACGTGCATGATGCCGTTTTTGCTATTGGTCCGTGTAGTGGGTTGCCAGCTGGTTCTAAGGTTGGTAATTGGCATTGGGGTAGGACAGTTTCTCTGAGTGGTGCTAATTGCCGACTGCAAAATGGACGCATTATTAATTCAAGGGGTGCTGTTTTTTATCTGAATGGTTGTACCAAGGCTATGGTTGAAAACCTCACGATAAGTGATGCTGGGCTACAAGGTGGTTTTATCAATAATTCAACTGAGGTAATTTTTAATAATGTTCACTTTGGTAATATTCTGGATGCTGCTAAATCGACTTTAGCTGTTGATGGAGCATCTGATGTTGTCATAAACAACAGCACTTTTAAACCTTATAACTATGACAACTTAATACTCATAGGATATGATTCAAATACTAATATTAGAGTTATTTTAAATAACTGCACTTTGGACGCCATTGGAGGATGCGAGGCTCCTTATGACGGCAATGGTCAACTCGCCTCCATAGAACATGGTCATATGAACAATTTAGAATTTAACCACTGCACTATCAAGAATTTTCGCTTTGGGGTATATCCTGCATTAGGAGCTACTGGTTTTACCGCTGATCGGATAGTTTTTAATGATTGTGATGTGGATACTGGTAAGGCGCTTTATAAGTTCGATACAACTGCCAAAATTCCCAAGCAATTACAATGCACTAATTCCCATTTTAAGAGGCTCACTGATTTTTTTGGGGGGGTAGGAGATTTCGCCAACTGCGTCTTTGACGCCTGTACCTTTGATAATGCTTCGGCTTTTTCAGGCCGGGTCATTAACTGCAAGTTTCTCACTTGCACGGGTATCCGTTTCACCTCTACCGCCTACCAAGACGGTAACTATTTCAAGGATACCCAAATAGGAATATACCCCTTTTATAATCCGTTGGGCGTCCTAAATGGCGGTCTGGTGTTGATAGATAATATTAATTTCCCTGGAACGGTTAGTAATGTGGTTGCTACAGCGGATGGCGACACTACTCGTTTACGTTTCCAATCTGTTAAGGGCAGTCAACCTTGGCGGGTGTGGCATTTGGGGGGGTCTTTTTTTCATTCATACGAGATCACTTGTTTTCAGAGCTACCCCAAAAACCTTATCGGTGATGATTGGTTGATCCCGGCGTATTCTTTAATTCATTTTCTTGGAGATGGATCAACCAAGTATGTCAACAAATCTAAGGCAACGAAATTAGCTGTGGCAGCGACTGCTTCCGAGGTCACTATCACGGTTGCTGATGCCACAGGTTTTGCAAACGGAGAGGTAATTAATATTCTCTGTGATGATAATCGAGTCCATAGCACCACGATTAACGGTGCCCCAGCTGGTAACGTTGTTACCTTGACCAATGTTATGCCTTACGCCGCGGCAATAGGTAAGGGTGTGTGTGCTTACACCGTTGCACCATAACCTGAGACTGTGGCGAAATACCTCGTAAAAAGTTGCTAAAATCTGGTTATTTTGCATGGTAAAACAGCTTAACATGTTGTAATATCAGGAAAATAAAAATATCCTTGGAGGCTTTATAAGCAAGACCGGCAGCGCCAACGGCTCCTTTTTCGGCAACTTCATTTATGATCAGTTGCTGCAGCGCCGGCCTCATTTTCTTTCCGAACTGTCTAAAGCCCTGGATTTCCCCTTGGTAAAAGTGGCCCTCAAAGACTTCTACATGGATTGGGGTCGTGCCCTCTGGGTAACTTG
>JAPLJC010000001.1 GCA_026388765.1 Deltaproteobacteria bacterium | reverse complement strand
CTGGTCAAGGCGCTCAGTTGCTCCAAGGCGATCTCGGGTTTGGTTTGGAAGGCAACCTCCTCCGGAATCCCCGCCCGGGTCCGGCGTTCGTGATCCTGAGTTGGATCCGGTTTTCTTGGACACGGGATTAGGAGATAATCAGTGACCCAGGAGGACCGGAAGGTGGCAAGAGAGCAGGATGGTGACCAGGCAATGGTTGAGGTAAGTCCAGGGGGGACTCCGGTCGGCCTACGGCCTCCCTCCGTCCCCCCTGGGGAAGCAGGAGTGAGGGTCTTGGCCCAGGGCCAGCGGTGGACGGCGCCCAGAAAACGAGAGGTGGTGCTGCGTATCTTTCGGGGTGAACCTTTGGACTTGCTGTCCCGGGAGTTGGGGGTCGAGCTTTATCGGCTGGAAAAATGGCGAGACGCCGCCCTGGCGGGCAGGGATGAGGCCCCCAAGGCCAGAGGCGGCGATCCCCTCAAGGCAGAGTTGGACCACGCCATGCAGCGCCTCGGTAAACTGACCCTGGAAAACGAGTTGTTGTGGGCCCGAGTGAGGTGCCCCGGCCCTTTAGCAAAAGGAGGTCGAAGAAATGAGCGGCACGGTCTCCTCTGTCACCACCAGACCTTACGGCGTCAAACTGGTCTGCCGGACCTGGGAGCAGCCTCGCTCGTCTTACTATGTCTCCAAGCGCGGCGCTGAACTGCCGGTACGTTTGGCCCCAGCCAGCAAACGAGGGCCGAAGACCGTCCTCTCTGACACCGAACTCCTGGAATTGATCCGGGCGGACCTGAAGGCCTCGCCGTTTCAGGGCGAGGGTCACCGCAAGGTCTGGGCCCGGCTGCGGGTGCGTGACGGGGTCAAGGTTGGCCGCCGTCGGGTGCTGCGGCTCATGAGAGAGCATAACCTCCTCTCCCCCTATCGGGGTCGGCGCGGCACCCCCCGTCTCCACGAAGGGAAGATCATCACCCCGGCGCCTAACCTCATGTGGGGCACCGACGGCGCTAAGGTCTTCACCGTGGAGGAAGGCTGGGGTTGGCTCTTCGTCGCCGTGGAGCACTGGAACGCCGAGTGCATGGGCTGGCATGTCTGTAAACTGGGGACCCGATTTGCGGCCCTGGAGCCTATTTCCCAAGGTCTGATGACTACTGCCGGCTCAGTGGCGGCGGACACCGGCCGGGGCCTGTCTCTGCGGATGGACCACGGCACCCAGTACCTGTCGGATCATTTTCAGAACCAGCTCAAATACTGGGGGATCAGTCCAAGTTTCGCCTTTATCGAACAACCACAGACCAATGGCGTGGCTGAACGCTTCAACCGGACCCTCAAAGAGCAGGTCATCTATGGCCGGGTGTTTCAGAATCTCGAGGAGGTTAGGACGGCGGTCAGGCGATTTGTGAAGACTTACAACCGGGAATGGCCGGTGGAAAAGAACGGCTTTCTCAGCCCCTGGCAGGCCAGGGCCCAATGGCTCGTTCAAGCCTCAATCGCCAGGGCGGCTTAAGAATAACTTGTGTCCAGAAAACCGGGTGCGGTACAATAGATACAAAGTTAGAATGGCGAAATCAGCGATGGTTATGGTCTTGAAGATTTATAAAAATAAGTTTAATCATAGTGAATAATATCACAATTGGCTGCCGGCGAATTTTTGTGGTCGTTAGAGTTATTTTGCTCCCGAGTCTTAGAGGTTCG
>JAPLJC010000097.1 GCA_026388765.1 Deltaproteobacteria bacterium | reverse complement strand
CTGATTTGGGCGGATACCGCGTTTATGTTGGTGCGCATCGGTGAGCGCTGCTTCTGCGTCTACCGTTTTTACGATCTGCCCCAGGCCCTGCTTTCCATCCCCCGGTTTTTCTGGGGCAATATCATCAACTTTGTGGCCGGCTCCCGTGCCCTTTACCTGTATGGGAAATATCTCGTCACCGGGAAATTCATTCCCTGGGACAAGACCAGCCATATCTTTCCCTCCGATGCCGAACTCAAGTCTTATCGCCGCAAATTAGGGGATCTGCTGCTGGACCGGCGCTTCATCACGGTAAAGCAACTGGATGAAGCCCTGATGCGGCAGAAACAGGACCCCCGTCCCCTGGGGACCATTCTCCTGGATATGGGTCTGGTGAAGGAAGAAGAGCTGATCCAGGTCTTGGGGGTGCAGTTATATTTGTCGACCCGGGAGATTGACCCCTATGAGGTCCCCCTGGAACTATTGAGTATGCTGCCTCGGGAGGTAGCCATTCATTACGGGGTCTTTCCGGTGGAAATTACCCGGGCTGGCCGCCTGGTGGTGGCTACCCTGGAGGTGCCGAGCCGCGACCGGCTGGATCAACTGGAACAACGGCTGGGGCGCCCCCTGGATATCTGTCTCACCACGCGAAACAACCTGGCCTTTGCTATCCAGAGAGGTTACCAGCGCCTGGCGGAGGCTGAGGCCGAGGGAAGACCTCGCCTGGGGCAGATACTGCTGAACCGGCAGCTCATTACCCCGGCCCAATTACATGAGGCCTTGAAGGAGCAGCGCCGGTCTTACGTCCGCCTGGGGGATATCCTGTTGGAACTGTCCATGATTGATCCCGCCACCCTGGACCAAGCCATTATCCAGTATCGCGCCGATGGCCGCCTCACCTTGCGGGATTTCCTGGTGCAAAATCATTACCTGACCCCGGACCAGTTGCAGCAGGCCCTGGAGGTGCAGCAGAGACGGTTCCGGCGCCTGGGCCAGGTGTTGGTGGACCTGAAATTGCTTACGAAAGCGCAACTGCAAGAAATTTTGTCTCCGAAGGATTCACCGGCATGAGACCTGTTTCGCTCCCGCTTCGCCTTCTGCCCTTGGGACTCGCCATGATCCTTTTCCTGCTCTTGCCGGCGGGTCCAACCTTCGGGCAAGAGTCGCCCAGCGCCGATTACCTGAAGCAACTTCGGGGACAACGGGAAGAAAGCTGGCTGACCCGGGAGATTCGCCGCTTCCAAGGTTTTGCCCATCTGGACCGGGCCCAGAAGCTAATGGCAGCCGGCCGACTAACCGAGGCCCGTCAGGAACTGGAAAAATACTTGACCCTTGACCCCAGGAATTCCGAAGCCCGTTACCATTACCTGTTAATCCTGTTCAAAATGAAGGATTATGGGGAGACCATCCGTCAGGCCGACCTGATCCTCAAAGAGCACCCCCAATTCATTCCGGGTTTGCTGTACCGGGGCTTGTCCCAGCAAGCCCTGGGCCGTCCGGAAAAGGCTCAGGACGACTTTCAGGAGGCCGCCGACCAGGCCAATATTACCCCTGGGAATCACCGGTTCGCCCTTAATATGCTGGTGGACCTGGCCCTTCAGCAGAAAAACTATGCCATGGCGCTGAAACGGCTGGAAGACCTGGGAAAGTTGGAGGAGGATTTCAACCTCTCCTATCGCCGGGGCCTGGCCCTGGAAGGGTCGGGCCAACTGGCGGAGGCGGAAACGGCCTATCGTCGGGCGCTGGAGCGGGCCAAGGAGGCGCCGGAGCGGCTGCGGGCCTACCGGGCCCTGGGGGAGTTGGCCCGCAAGCGCCAGGACTGGGCGACCGCCTCCCAGGCCTTCCAGGCGGCCCAAAAACTGGAACCGGACAACCCGGAGATGTGGCGGACCCTGGCGGAATTGGCCTACGCCCAGAAAGACTATGACGCTAGTGCTGATTACATTGAGCGAGCCCTGGCCCTTAAGTCCGCCCCCCAGGATCGGGAATTTTATCTCAACATCCTGGGATTGCTGAAAGATTACCAGGAGGCGACGGATCGGCTCAGCCGGTTGCTGCCCGAGGCCCAAACTCCTGAAGAACGCTACCGCATCTATACCGCCCTGGGAAACACCTATACCAAGCGGGGAAAATTCGCTGAGGCCGCCCGGGCCTTTCAAGGGGCCGCCGGCATCAAGGACGACCTGCCGGCTATGGAGGCCCTGGCCCAGACCCGGGAGCGGGAGGGGCGTTTGGGGCAGGCCGCGGCTTTATACCGGGAGATGCTTAAGCGTCAGCCCTCCCCCCAGATCCACCTGAAATTAGGGCTCCTTTTGGAAAAAACCGGGGACCGTCAGGCCGCGGCTTTTCACCTGGAACAGGCCGCCGCCGGGAGCTTGCCGGGAAATCAACGGCTCCTGGTCTATAAACAGCTGGGGGCCATCTACTATCAATTGGCAGGCTACCACGAGGCTCAGCGCGCCTTGGAAAAGGCGCTGGCCTTGCAGCCGCATGATCCTTATCTCTATCAATCCCTGGCGGAGATTGCCCTGAAACTCAAATCCCCGGCACAGGCCCTGGTGTACCAGAAAAAAGCCCTGGAGCTTTCCCACCGGCCCGGGACTGAGGGGCCGATCTGGGAGAGCCTGGGGTTCACCGCCCTTAAACTGGAGCGCTACCAGGAGGCCGCGGACGCGTTTCGGCAGGCTTTGGCCGCAGGCCGGGACTGGTGGGAGGTCCGGCAGAATCTTGGGGCTGCCCTGTTTAAGTTGAAGCAATGGCCGGAGGCTTTGCAGCAGTTCCGCCAGGCCTTGGAGGTCCGCCGGGACCCCCAAACTCTCGTTTATCTGGGCTTGACCTACCAGGCACTGCGTAAACCGGGCCTGGCCATCCCTTATTTGGACCAAGCTCAGGTATTCGAAAAGCAACTGACGCCAACGGAACTCCGAGACATGCTTAATGCCCTGGGATACCTTTATGCCGATGAAGCCGAATACGCCCGGGCGGCGGAAGTATGGTCCCAATCCCTGAAAATGCAAGACGACCCGGTGATCGCCCTGGCTTATGCCAAGATGCTGCGGCGCCTGGGCCAGTTCCAGGATGCCCTGGCCATCCTGGAGAAGATTGACCCCAGAAAACTCCTCCCGGCTCAGCAAGCCGAACGTCTGGAGGAAACGTCCGCCAACCTGAAGGCCTTGCAGCAGCCGGAAAAAGCCGTGGAAGCCTTAACCCAGGCCAACCGGATCGAGGACACCCCGGCCCGGGATTACCGCATCGGGCTGATCTATCAGGAAAAGAAGAAAACCCCGGAGGCTATCCTTTACCTGCAAAAGGCCGCGGACCGGGACCCCGGGAATAATCAATTCGAGGTGGCGCTGGGGTATGCTTACCTGGACCGGAAAGATTATCAGCAATCGGCCCGGGTCTTTGAAGAAGTATTGCGGCGCGACCCTGATCATCTCAAATTATATGAAGAACTGGGCTATCTCCATATGCACGCGCTCCACAACGATGCGGCAGTGGAGTGGTTTAAACGGGCCATCGACAATCAGCCCCTCTATCCGGTGCGCACCCCCGAGGAAGCCGAACAGTTGCGCCAGGACATGTACCGGTTACGTAAAGAGGTCAGCAAAATCACCAACCGCTATGATTTTACCGCCTATCTTTCTTATCAAACGGCCAAGGCTGGGCAGAGCGTGGCCCCGGGGGGCCTGGGAGCCGGCCCCGTCCCCTCCCAGGGCGGCGTGGAGTTCGCCTATCAGCCGCCGGAGTTCGGGTTCCGGGACGAACGTATTTTTCAGGTCTTCACCCGGGTCCTTTGGAATATCAAGCCCGGGTCCATGCGGTTTGACGAAGACTCCTTCCAGGGTGGCGTGGGCCTGCGCTATAAACCCCTCAAGACCCAAAATTTCTATCTCTGGGGCGAGCGGCTTTTTAAAATGGGGGACAAAGCGCTGGACGACTGGCTCCTGAGGTTACTCTACTCCTGGGACTACGGCTATGATTTGAAGCCGGGTCAAAGGCGGTGGAATTACACCTTCCTTTACGGCGATGCGGCCTTTTTCACCAAGACGCCGGGGACCTGGTCCTATTATGCCGAAATCCGGCAGGGGGTGACGTTCAACCTCAATGACTCCGTGCTTCTCACCCCCCATCTGGTGGTGGACGCCCGCTACCAGGACCCGCTCAAACTCACTAGCTCTTACCTGGAAGCAGGCGCCGGGTTATCAGTAAAATTACTACTCCTGGAAACCCGTTACGAAGTGCACCGGGCCAGCTTTGAGATCCTGGCGTATTATAAGCATGGGAATTTCCTCAATCGGGACTTCAAAGTCAGCGGGGATAAATATGACGGTTTCTTTCTTACCGGGATCTTTCATTTCTAGCTGCGAAAGAGGCAAAAGCCGGAAGGTTGACCCTTGAAAAGAATTTATCTGGAAAAAAGACCATTCGCCCTGAGCCCGATGCTGGTGGCGACCGTTTTCACTATCCTGTTATGCACCCAGGCAGTGGCCGGCGAGCCAGGCGCCGCGTCCGCGGCCCGCCTCCAAGGGACCTTCCTGCAGTTAACCGCAGCCCACCGCGACTGGCAGCCGGCAGATTGGACTAAGTTGTTTGGGTACTTCAAGGAACTGCGCCTGACCCAGTTGGTGATCCAGTGGACCGTTTACGATGATCTCGCCTTTTTCCCTGCTCCGGAATATCAGCAGGTGGCCCAGCCGCCGTTGACCACCATTATGCGACTGGCGGATGCGGCGGGGCTGAAGGTCTGGGTGGGCCTGGCCCATGACCCTGGATTTTGGGAAAAGATTCGCCGGGAGCCGAAGTTAGTGGAAATTTATCTGCGGCGGGTGCAGCTACGGGATGAAGCCGTGGCCGAGCGCCTGGCGCCGCAGCTTCGGGACCATCCATCTTTTCGAGGGTGGTATATCCCGGAGGAAGTGGACGATATCAACTGGCAGGAAGCCCCGGCCCAGGAGGTGCTCTTTGCTTTCCTCCGGGATCTGACCACCTACCTGCATAAACTTACCCCGGGAACTACGGTGGCGGTTTCAGGGTTCGGCAATGGCCGCACCGACCCAAGGACCTTCGGTCGCTTCTGGCAGTCCCTGCTGGGGGTGTCGGCCATCGATACCGTCTTTTTTCAAGATGGAATCGGGGCAGGAAAACTCAAGTTGGATGAGTTGACCTTTTACCTGGGGGCCCTACGTCAGGCGGTCCAGACTCAGTCCCGGGAATTGCAAGTGGTGGTGGAGCTGTTTCGCCAGGTGAGCGAGCGCCCTTTCCGGGCCCAGCCCGCCTCTTGGGAACTGGTGCGGCGTCAACTGGAGATTGCCTCCCGCTTCGCCACCGGCGGCATCCTGGCCTTCAGCGTCCCGGAATATATGACGCCTTTGGGGGGACCGGAGGCGGATAAGCTTTTTAATGCTTATCTAGATTATACCAAGCCGTCATGGTGACTTTCTCCGATAATCAGTTTCAGTGAGCTAGGGCGAAAAATAAGAGGTTAATCACTTCATTGATGAAACCTAGCTCCTCAATGCTCTCACTTCTGAGCAGCCAAGGCTTTGGGATAATTTCGGATCAATGAGAAAAATCGTCATCATCTTCGGCACCAGACCTGAAGCCATTAAGATGGCCCCGGTGGTTTTGCGCCTGAAGGAGGAGGCAGAGGCCTTTCAGGTCAAGGTGGCGGTCACTGCCCAGCACCGCCAGATGCTGGATCAAGTGCTGGAGTTGTTCAACGTGGTGCCTGACTATGATCTGGACCTGATGACCCCGGACCAGGACCTCTTCGACATTACGGTCCGGGTGATAAAAGGACTCAAGGATCTATTGGAAAAAGAGAGGCCCCAACTGGTTCTGGTGCATGGTGACACCACCACCACCTTTGCCGCCGCTTTGGCAGCCTTTTACCTGCACATTCCGGTGGGCCATGTGGAGGCAGGCTTGCGCACCAGGGATAAGTACCGCCCCTTTCCAGAAGAAATCAACCGCCGGTTGGTTGGGTCCCTGGCAGATTATCATTTTGCCCCTACCCCTTGGGCCCGAGACAACCTGCTGGCGGAAGGAGTGCCGGCAGAAAATATCTGGGTTACCGGCAATACCGTAATCGACGCCTTACAAATGATTGCCACTCTGGTGGCCCGGGAGGATAAGACCTGGAGCGACTTTCTGACAGAACGTTATGGTCTCACCCTGGATAGCCGCCGTCTAATTTTAGTAACCGGCCACCGCCGGGAAAACTTTGGCCCCGGTTTTCGGAACATCTGTTTGGCGCTTCGGGATCTGGTGGAAACGCGCCCAGATATCCATCTGGTTTATCCGGTGCACCTAAACCCCCGGGTACAGGAGCCGGTGCGGGACATTCTGGTGGGAACCCGGGTGGCCACCCAGCAGGCTCCAGTCTCCTTCACCTTGGAGGTGGCCGGAGGAGGCCTTCTCTCCCTGCTGCCACCCCTGGATTACGCTCCGTTTGTTTATCTGATGAGCAAAAGCTACCTGGTGCTGACCGATTCGGGGGGCATTCAGGAGGAGGCCCCGGGTTTGGGTAAACCGGTTCTAGTGATGCGGGAGGTCACCGAGCGCCCGGAAGGGCTTTGGGCCAACACGGTCAAACTGGTGGGGACTGATCGGCTGGAAATTATCCGAGCGGTCCGGGAACTGCTGGATAATCCGGCCAGTTACCAAGCCATGGCACAGGCCCAGAACCCCTATGGGGACGGCCAGGCGGCTAGCCGGATTGTCCAGATTTTGGCAAAAATATTGGATTAAGCCTAAATTGTGGGAAAGATCGCCGCTGACCGAGGACCCAAAAACCATAATCGCCGGCCTCAAGGGCCAGCGGCTTCGCCGCGATGTTCCTGGGCGCCAGGTTACGCGGTCCATTGGCCTGATTTAAGACCCAGCAAAAGTAATCATCGACCTGAGGCGGAAACTGCTAGCTGCTGAGGCTGTCGAAAAAGGTACCTCCCGATCAGTTCTTTCATAATGTTTGTCTGCATCGATCCACCCCAAAAATTTACATCTAACTGATTATAATATTTAACAAAGAGCCGTTGTGTGCTATCCTTGGCCAATGATTTTTTTGGGCGGATAAGCCCTGGCCAAATTTAAAATTTATGACTATCGTCCAAGGGTATAACAGCCAGGCCCTCATAGACGCCAGGCACCAGGTGATTGTTCCTGGTGAGGCCTTCGGCCATGGCCAAGACCACGGCCATGTCCCGCCCATGCTGGCCGGAGCCCTGACAAACCTACAGAGCCTTGGTCATGGGCCGGACTACTTTCAGGAGAAGATTCTTACCGCCGACAGCAATTACCATACTCAGGTCAATTTAAAGGAGTGTCAGGAATTGGGGTTGGACGCCTATATTCCTGATAGAAAGTTCCGCAACCGGGACCCGAGATTCGCCACCCAGAAGCGACGTCAGGTAAGAAGATTCACTTTAAATGACTTTCACTATGATGAGGCTTTGGATCGGTATATCTGCCCTAATGGGAAGATCTTGAAACTGCGGGTCAAACGAGTTCTCGACCATGGGCACCTTTACCGCAAATATCTTGCTGCTGAAAAAGATTGCCAGACTTGCCCGCTAAGACCGCAGTGTCTTTATGTTGTTGGTGCCAAACGCAAACAGCTATCAGTTCCCATCGACAGTCTCTCCACTCAGATGGCGGAGAAAATCGACACTGAACCAGGACGTAGAATCTACCCGCAACGCCTGGCCATCGTAGAACCCGTTTTTGCCAATATCCGGATTAACAAACGATTAGACCGGTTCACTTTAAGGACGAAGATCAAGGTGAATATCCGATGGTTGCTGTACTGCCTGGTCCATAATCTAGAAAAGATCAGGAACTATGGCGTAGCATATGCGTGAAGCTGAAGGTAGATGAAACTCAGAAAGGCCACAAATATAAGAGAAGATCAGGAATCAGAATAGCTGCAAATATCTTTAGCTCAAAAACCCTCTTACGGGTTGATCACAATAGATTCAAGAAACCTTTTTCGACAGCTTCGCTAGGTATTCAACATTTGGGAGCCAATAATAATTTTCGATATTTTGACCCTATCGTAACTTGTCGAAATCCCGCTCAGAGCTTCAGATGGGTGGCGGCTCTCGGCATTCTGTTCAAGTCCTCAGCGCCAACTCCTCCACCAACCGATCGGCGAAGGCCAGGATAAAGTCCCGTTGCTGGCGGGTGGCGTAGTCGATGCAGGTGCAGCGCATCTTCTCCCGGCTGCGGATGAGGGTTTCGAAGCGTAGGAAGCTATCCCCCACCTCCCTTTCCCCCACTTCCACGGCGAAGCGGAAGGGCCGGCAGTCGCGGTGGGCGAACTGCTCCGGGCTCAGCAGGTCTTCCGGCAAATCCACCCACCAGATGTCTTCCAGGCTCGAGGCCGTGGCGTGCTTCTTGAGGTATTGCCGCACCCGGGGGAGATCGTTCCGGGCGATTTCGTCCAGCAGGTATTGTCTCATATTATTTTCTCAGATTTAAACCCCTGAAGTGGTTAAGTGGCACAGGCCTCCGGCCTGTGGGGCACACAGGCTGGAAGCCTGTGCCACTATTGAACAGCCGCATCGGCTGTTCCACATTTTTATCTCGGTTATTCCTGGGCCGGCGGACCGGCCCGGCGGGCCGCGTCCACCGCGGCGTAGCCCCACAAGGCCAGGAGGAGGCCGCAGGGCAGCCAGAACAGCGGATGCCTGAGGGTATCCAGCAGCAGCATCTGGACCATTTCCATGGTGGGGGGCCGGGGGTAGAAAACCAGGGTGTATTCCCGGGAAACCAGGATCAGGAGGGTGAGAAATACCAGCCCCAACAGGCCATTGGCCGCCAGCACCAGGATCATCCCCTTGCGGCGCTCTTGATTATATAGTTGCCCCAGCCCCGGAAAGACCAGGGCCGACAAGAGAAAAGCCGTAATCTTATGACGCATGGTTTATCATATCCGAAAGTCCTCGGGGCGGTCAAGGGAGGGGCGGGAGCTTTTGCCTGTGGGGCACAGGCTGGAAAGCCTATGCTACCAAAGGCTTGGTTGGGCTTTGCCTTCGTGCCCGCCGTGTAGGGTGCGCACCGCCCAGGCGAGGCGCCTGTCCCACATCTGCTTGATTTTCTGGGCCGATGGGATATGTTATTAAGATGTAATTGGCTGGGAGGCCGTTGGATGGATTATAAACAGACCCTGAACCTGCCCAAAACCGATTTTCCCATGAAGGCAGACCTGCCCCGGCGGGAACCCGTGAGGCTGGAGAAGTGGGCCGAAATGGACCTTTACGGCCTCATGCGCACCGCCGGCCGCGGCCGCCCCCGCTTCATCCTGCACGACGGCCCGCCCTACGCCAATGGCCACCTCCATCTGGGCCACGCCCTGAACAAGATCCTCAAGGACATCATCATCAAATCCCGGCAAATGACCGGCTGGGATTGCCCCTACGTGCCCGGCTGGGATTGCCACGGCCTGCCCATCGAGCACCAGGTGGACAAGGATCTGAAGGCCAAAAAGCTTCGGTTATCTAAGGTGGAAGTGCGGCAGCATTGCCGGGATTATGCCCGGAAATTCATCGATATCCAGCGGGCCGAGTTCCAACGCCTGGGGGTGCTGGGGGATTGGGATAAACCGTATCTGACCATGAACCCGGCCTATGTGGCGGAAATCCTGGAGGAATACGGCCAGTTCTATTTTAGCGGCGCCATCCATCGCAGTAAAAAGCCCATCCACTGGTGCGCCACCTGCCGCACGGCCCTGGCCGAGGCCGAGGTGGAGTACGAGGAGCATAAGGCCCCTGCGGTTTTTGTGAAGTTTTCGCTGGCGCAGGCCCCGGCTCAGTTACCGGAATTGGCCAATCTTCCGAAGGTCTCCCTGGTCATCTGGACCACCACGCCCTGGACCTTGCCGGCCAACCTGGCCATCGCGGTGCATCCCGATTTTGAGTACGCGGCGCTGGAGGTGGGCGGCGAGACCTTGCTGGTGGCGGCTGACCTGGCCGCAGGGCTTTTGTCCTTCTGGGGGCTCCAGGGCAGGGAAACCTTGAAGGTGCGGGGTCGCCAGTTGGAAGGGGCCATCTGCCGCCATCCCTGGATCGAGCGGAAATCCCAAGTTATTCTGGCTGATTACGTCACCCTGGAGGCCGGCACCGGGCTGGTCCACATTGCTCCCGGACACGGCCAGGAAGACTATGACTTCGGCCGGCGGTACGGGTTGGAGCCTTACTCCCCGGTGGATGACGGCGGCCGGTTCACCGATGAGGTGCCCGAGTTTGCCGGCCAAAAGGTCGAGGCGGCCAACACCGGCATCATCGAGCTGCTGCGCCAGAAGGGCAAGCTCCTCAAGGCGGATGAGACCAGCCACAGCTATCCCCACTGCTGGCGCTGCAAGCAGCCCATCATTTTCCGGGCCACGGAGCAGTGGTTCATCTCCATGGAAAAAAACGGCCTGCGGGCCAAGGCCCTGGCGGCCATCGACCAGGTCACCTGGATCCCCCGCTGGGGCCGGGAGCGCATTTACCAGATGGTGGAGCGCCGCCCCGATTGGTGCATCTCCCGGCAGCGCTCGTGGGGGGTGCCCATCGTCGCCTTCCACTGTGAAAAATGTGGCGAGGTGCTGCTCACTCCGGAGATTATGACCCGCATCGTTGAGCGGGCGCGGCAGGAGGGGGCAGACTTCTGGTTTACCAGCCCGGTTACCGAGCTTTTGCCTCCGGGAACTCGCTGCTCCTGCGGCGCCGCGGATTTTCGCAAAGAGACGGACATCCTGGACGTCTGGTTCGATTCCGGGGTGAGTTGGGCCGCGGTGTTGGAGCCCGACCCGGCCCTGGGCCTCCCCGCCGACCTTTATCTGGAGGGCTCGGACCAGCACCGGGGCTGGTTCCACTCGAGCCTCTTGACCGCAGTGGGCACCCGGGGCCTGGCCCCCTACAAGGGGGTGCTGACCCACGGCTTCGTGGTGGACGGGGACGGCCGCAAGATGTCCAAGTCTTTGGGCAACGTCATCGCCCCCCAGGAAGTGATGGATAAATACGGGGCCGAGATCCTGCGGTTGTGGGTGGCGGCGGAGGACTACCGGGACGACGTGCGCCTTTCTCCCGACATCCTGAAGCAGTTGGCCGACGCCTACCGGCGCTTCCGCAACACCGCCCGCTTCATGCTGGGAAACCTCTATGACTTCGACCCGGAGGTCCATTTGGTGCCGGCCGCGCAACGGGAAGGATTGGACCGGCTGGCCCTGTCCTGGCTGGCCCAGCTCCTGGAGCGGGTGAAACGGGCCTACAGTGACTACGAATTTCACCTGGCCTTCCATAAGCTGCACCAATTCTGCGCCGTGGAGATGAGCGCCATCTACCTGGATATCTTGAAAGACCGCCTCTACGTCTCCCGGGCGGATTCACCTGAACGCCGCAGCGCCCAGAGCACCCTGTGGGACCTTGTGCGTGGCCTTACCCTGGCCATGGCCCCCATCCTCTCCTTCACTGCCGATGAGATCTGGGAGTATCTTCCCGGTAAGGAGAAGGCGGCCAGCGTTCACCTGGCGGCCTTGCCGACGGCACCCGCGGGGTTTCCCGATGAGGAATTGCTATCCAAATATAAATTTCTTCTTGAGGTGCGCGATGAGATTAACCGTGCTCTGGAGGAGGCTCGGAAGACCAAGCGGATTGCTGCGTCGCAGGAAGCTATGGTAGCCATAAATGCGAGCGGTGATCGATACGAGAAACTTAAGGGCCAAGTTGAGGAACTTAAAATTTTGGCTCAAGTGCCCGAATTGGAAGTAAATTTTTTAAGAGATATGTCTGGCGAATTTATCTGGGAAGACATGCCTGATGTAGTGCTAGTTGAAAAAGCCGCCGGCGCCAAATGCGTCCGCTGCTGGTTCCATTATCCGGGGGTGGGCGAAGACCCCCAGCATCCGCAACTGTGCCGCCGCTGCCGCAGGGAGCTGGGACATGAACCATTTTTGATTGACAGGGATATTTCGTCCATTATTGGCGGACCTATGGGTCCGACGGGCGGTTCGCCCATATAGGAAAGCGATTAGCAAATGTATCGCAAAACTATGATTCTCGTTGCGGTTTTGGTCCTGGGCCTGGCCCTGGACCAGGTGAGCAAATTACTGGTCCTCAAGTCTCTGCCCCTCGGCTCCCAGATCCCCCTGGTGAGCGGCTTATTCAACCTGGTGCACGTCCACAACAAGGGGGCGGCCTTCGGGTTGCTGGGCGGTCTGTCGGTGGAGTTCACCCGGCTATTTTTTTTCGCCACCACCAGCCTGGTGCTGGGGGTGGTGGGTTATCTGTGGTATCGTCTGCCGCAGCAGAACTGGCAGGCGGAGTTGGGCTACAGCCTGATCATGGCCGGGGCCCTGGGCAACCTGATCGACCGGGTGCGCCTGGGAGAAGTGGTGGATTTTCTGGACCTCTACTGGGGGCGCTATCATTGGCCGGCCTTCAACGTGGCCGACAGCCTGGTGTGCCTGGGGGCCGGCTGGTTGGTGTGGGTAATCTTAACCGAAGAGAAATCTTGCCATGCATCCGATCCTGTTTGAATTTGGGCCCATAAAGCTCTTTACTTACGGGTTTTTTCTAGCCCTGGGCTTTCTCAGCGCCATTTTTATCTCCAGCCGGGAGGCCGGGCGGTTGGGCCTGCCGGTGGCGAAATTCTACGACCTCTGCTTTTATGCGGTCCTGGGGGCCCTGGTGGGCTCTCGCCTGCTTTACATCCTCCTGGATTTACGGCCTTTCCTGGAGCATCCGCTAAAAATTTTCGCCATTTGGGAAGGCGGGCTGGTCTTTCACGGGGGCGTGATCCTGGCCCTGGCGGTGGCCTTTTATTATATGCGGCGCAACCATTTGCCCTGGCGGACCACCCTGGACGCCCTGGCCCTGGGCCTGCCCGTGGGTCAGTTTTTCGGCCGGATCGGCTGCTTCATGGCCGGCTGCTGTTATGGTAGCCCCGCCGATCTGCCCTGGGCAGTGACCTTTACCAATCCGCAGTCGCTATGCCCGGTGCGGGAACCGCTGCACCCGGCCCAGCTTTATGAGGCCCTCCTGGCCCTCGGGGTTTTTGGGTTGCTCAGTGTCCTGAAGACCAAGAAACGTTTCGATGGTCAGATGATTCTCACTTATTTTTGTCTGGCGGGACTGGTGCGTTTCGTGGTGGAGTTCTTCCGGAACCAGGGTGATTACCGCGGCCCGGTGCTGTTCGGTTGGCTGCCTCTGACCCAGGCTATAGCCTTGGGCCTGGCCCTCGGGTGCGGGGCCTTGCTGTTCTGGTTCGGCCGGAAGGCGGGGCAGCAATCCCAGGAAAGATGATCCTGTAGGGGCGGCTCGCGAGCCGCCCCTACACCTACATTCCCGGACGCATGAAAAGGAGGACCTGGTGCAATCCCAGCGCTGGCTAACGGCTTTGATCCTCCTGCCTCTCCTGGTATTGGTGCTGATCAAGGGAGGACTCCTCCTTTTTGTCTTGGTGATCCTGGTGGTGAGCGGCCTGGGTCAGTGGGAATTCCTGGGGATGTTCCTGGCGGAGGCGGATAAATCCCGCCGGGTCAAGGCCATCTTGCTGGGCTCGCTCCTCCTCCTGAGCTTCTGCACGGCCCATCCTTCCGACAACCTGTGCACCCCCTCCGGCATCTTATTTTGCAACCCTTCCACCGTTTTGTTCGTCCTGGTCTGGTGCCTGTTTTTCCTGTTTCTCTTTTATCTGCTGAGTTACGGGCATATTGAGCACCTGAGCCGGGATCTGGCGGTAAGCCTTTTGGGGCTCCTTTATCTGCCGTTCCTTTTGGGGCATCTCATCTGGCTGCGCTTCCTGCCTCAGGGGGAGTGGTGGGTCCTCTGGTTCCTGCTGGTGATCTTTGCCGGGGATACCGGGGCTTATTATACGGGCCGGACGCTGGGAAAAACGAAGCTTTATCCGGCGGTGAGCCCGGGGAAGACCTGGGCCGGCGTCTGGGGCGGCCTGGCCGCCAGCTTGGTGGTGGGGGTGCTGTTGGGGAAATGGCTGCTCCCGGAGATGCAGGGCTGGGCCCTGGCCGTCCTGGCCGTAGTCCTGGCGGTGGTGGGCCTCTTGGGGGACCTGTTCGAATCCATGCTGAAGCGCCAGGTCCAGGTGAAGGACGCCTCCAATCTGCTTCCCGGCCACGGCGGCATGCTGGATCGCCTGGACAGCATCCTCTTTGCCGCCCCGGTGGTGGTCTATGTGCGCCTATTCCTTATCGGCTGGTGAAATGAGCCCGCCCGGAACCAGCCACGCCAATTCCTCCTAAATTCCGATTAAGATTTTAGCTTAATTTAATTTTCGATTTATATAAGGCCGGCTCCCCGGAACCCGGGAGACGCCAAACTTTGGGGGTAATGGCTCTGGAGCCATTACCCCCATCGGCATCTGCCGCTTTGCCAGGATCAATCGCGGCGGCCGGTTAGTCCAGGAGCAACAGGTCAACGGGGGCCGGACAGGCATCCGCCGGCCCGGCCAAGACCTGGGCCAGTTGATTCCGGGTGGTGCCATTGTACTGACTAAAATAGCCGCCGATCAAGGCCTTGCCGCTGGCCAGCCGGAGCACCGCATAGGCGCTCACTTTATAGGAGGCGGAGGCGGGCTCAGCCAGGCCGGTGCCGGGATTGAAAGAATTATCCAGGTCGCCGTTGGGGAGGACCCGGGCGAGGCGGTTTCGGTTAGGTGGAGGTGTGGGGTAGACGTTCGGTAGATTATAGCCGGTGAAGTTACCGCCGATGAGGATCTTGCCGTTGGGCTGCAGGGCCATGGCCTCGATGTAACTGTTGGCGCCAGTGGTGGTGGTGAAGGTGCCATCCAGCAGGCCGTCGGCGGTGAAGCGAGCGATGCGGCCCCGCTGCGGCCGGCTAAAGGAGCCGTCGATGATCTCGACGAAGTCGCCGCACACCATGATGCGGCCGTCTTTCTGGAGGGCCAGGTCCTTGACCTCCCCAGCCGTGATAATGACGTTGGGCGACGGCGTTGGTGCCGCAGTGGGCCCGAAGGTGGGGTCCATGGCCCCGGTGTTGGTGAGGCGGGTGAGGAAGCCCCGAGACAAGCCGTCATAAGTGACATAGCCGACCACCAGGTATTTGCCGTTCACTTCCGCCACCCGGTCGCTTCTTATGCTGACGCCCAAATTGATGGTGACCTGGGCGTCGAAGGCGGCATCCAGGGTGCCATCGGCATTGAGGCGGGCCGCGGTGGTGCGGCTGAGGCCGCTGATGGTGCGGAAATGCCCGGCCACCATGATCTGGCCGTTTTGCCGCGGCTTAACCTGTTTAAGATCGCTCACCGAGCCGTCCAGCTTGGTGACGATGGGTTTAAAGGTGGTATCGAAATAACTGTCGGAGTTCAAGCGAGCCAGACTGGTGCAGGCATATTGCTGGACCGCGCCGAAATAGCCGGCCAGCAGGATCTTGCCGTCGGGCTGGATGGCGATGCTTTTGACATAGGTGCCGTCAATTCCGCCTTTGAAAGAAGTATCCAGGGTGCCGCCGGGGTTGAGCCGGGCAAAACCACCGCGATACTTGCCGCGATACCCGGTGAAGTCGCCGCCGATGAGGATCTTGCCGTCGCTTTGCCGGGCCAGGGCGTAAACCGTGCCCAGCGTGGTGGAGTCGGTGGTGAGGCCGGCGTAAGTAGCGGTGAGGGTGCCGTCGAGGCTCAAGTAAGCGATGCCGGGGCGGTTGGTGCCGTTGTAGGTGCGGAAGGCGCCAAAGATGTACCAGGCGGTGAGGCTGCCGTTATCCGTCATGCGGAAAATGCGGTCATCAGCCCCGCTCCCGCCACTATTAAAGCTGGAGTCTAACACACCCTCGGCGGAAAGGCGCACCAGGTAGCCGCAGGGGGTCCCATTAAAACTGCTAAAATTGCCCGCCAGGACAATCTTGTTATCGGTCTGGATGGTAACTTGAGCAACGCTGCCATTGGGGCCGCCGGTGCTAAAGGAGGGGTCCAGGGTCAGGTTGCTGTTCAGACGGGCGACACGATTCCTGGGCACCCACGACGCCGTGCTGGAGTTGTAGGCGTTCCCGAACTGCCCGCCGATCACCCATTTGCCGCCGCTCTGCTGACCCATATTCAGGATGGGGCCGTCCACCGTTTCATCCCCGAGGTTCGTTTGCACGACGCCGGTGGCGTTAAGGACCAGCAGGTAATCCATGTGCGAACCGCCGGCGCGGGGTATGGTCCCGAAGAGGCGCGCCGTATCGCCGCCGAGAATTTTCAGGGAAAGGACATAGCCGCCAGGGGCCGACAACTTGGGGTAGAAAGTATCCAAAGTACCGTTAACATTTAAGCGGAGTAAATGATAGGTAGCGCTGATATCCCCCGCCACCGGGATGGAGTAACCCCCCACCAGGATTTTGCCGTCCGACTGCACCGCCAGACTATTTACGGCCCCGTACGACCCCAGAGTCAGGTAAAATGAAGGGCCGGTAAGCTGGGACCCGCTGGAGCTCAGAAGGGCCAGATTATTATAGATGTTGCCGCCCGAACCGATGCTGAAGACCCCGCCGATGAGGATCTGGCTGTTGGGATCACTGGGGTTTAACAGGGCGACATCGCGGATTTCCCCGGAATTGAGCACGGCGTTGAAGGAGCCGTCCAGGCCGCCGTCAGAATTTAGCCGGGCAATGGAGGTCCGAGTGGCGCCGCCAATGGAAGTGAAATAGCCGTAGACCAGGGACTTGCCGCTGCCATCGTTGTAGTCGACTTTTCCCAGGATGATGGGAATCTTTTTCACCCCGGCGCCGGGATCGAAGCTAGTATCCAGGGCGCCGTCCCCGCCCAGGGCGGGGGAGAGAAAGGCCAGAGAAAGACAGAAGGCCAGCAGAAACACCAGACCGGCGCGGAGCCGCCGGGCGGCGAGGTGGGTGGTTGACGAAAATGGCTTACCAGGATCGACAAGGGCTGAATAGTGAGCTTCCATAGTCCCTCCCATAAAACCTGGCCGAATTTCAGCCGATTAATCATAAAAACGTGCGGCACTCTTTGCCTTGGGCTTTCATTATTGTTTATTTTATTATTTATGTAAAATAAATTTTATAAGTAAATCCCGTTCTATTATGAGACTGTTGCAAAATACAACGCCGATTTTGCTTAGCTCCCGGCGGTCAGAAAAAAACCAGGGGCGCAGACCAATGCGCCCCTGGTTGAGAAGCTCTTAAATTTACCCGAAAACGGTATTATTTGCTAGTCTTGAGGCTCACGGGCTTGACGGCGGGTTGCGGTGCCGTCTTGGTTTCTGCCGGCAGCTTCCGCCGGTAAGCCCCGGTGTCCTTATCCAGCTGGGCCATCGCCAGGTTGTACTGGTACAGGGACATCAGGTAGTCGCCCCGGAAGACGCCGTATCGTTCAAAGGCCTGCCAGATGTCATCGAGTTTACCCAGACCCATGTCGAAGTTGCTGAAGGTGGTGACCAGCCAGCGTCGGGCGTTGACGTAGGCCTTTTCCAGGCCCACGGAGGCCTTGTAGTTCGTTTGGACATCCCCGTAGTCCTTGGCCACCTGTACCGGGATGCCCATGAGGGCGGTCCTTTCCTGGTACTGCAACTGCTCCAGTTCCGCCTTGGCCTGGTTGACCTTGGCCTTCAGAATACCGAAATCGAAGTGCCATTTGGCGCCTACCATCGGCAAGGCGCCGTTGTCATTAAACCAATCGTTGATATAGGGGTCCGGGTTCCATTTGCGGCCGGGGGCGCCGGCCAGTTGGCCCACCACCGCAAGGAACAAGGAAGGCAGCCGGTCGGCCGTGGCCGCGTCCACCAACAATTGCCGGGCCACCAGGCCCTCTTTCAACTGCTTGAATTCCGGGCGCAGTTCCAGGGCGGTTTGAATCTGGGTATCTAAGGTCCCGGGGGCCGCGCTGGGATTGGGAAGATCAGTGGGCACCTGGAAATCCTGGTTTGGGGGGTAGTTAGTCAGGGCCTTCAAGGCTATATAGGCCGTCTTGGCGCCCTCCTCCGCTTCGGCGCCGGATTTTTCGATGGCCCCTTCGTAGGCAGCCAGACGGTACTTGTCGGTTTCCTTGACGTTGGTGGAGCGGACGACGATGAGCCGATTGATGCGCTCCTTGGTGTCACTCAGATAGGAGCGAGCCTCCTTAACCGCATCCTTCCCCTGGTTCGCCAGGATCAGGCCGTAGTAGGCCTGGGACACCTGCATGATGATCTCGCCCTGTTTGGCCACCACTGCTTCCTCTTTCACCTTGACGTTCTTGGCGGCGGCCCCTTCCCGGTAAGCGATCTTGCCGAAGGCGTAAAGGGGCTGGATGAGGGTGAAATCCAAATGCCCAAAGACGTTGACCCCATGGAGCTTATCCTTGGGATCGCGCTGCAAAAGCGGCTCTCCCGCCGTAGTCTGTACCGGCAAGTGGGCATTGGGAACCACGCCGCCTAAGGCGGTGGTATCGAATTGGGGCCAGCGGTAGCCATGGACCTCATTCTTCTGTTCTTTGGCAAACTTGACTTCGCTCTGGCTGGCCTTGACGTCTGGACTGAATTGCAACGCCATTTCAGTCAATTGTGGCAGGGTCAACACCGGCCCTCCCGGCGCTGGGACTGCCGCCGGCCAACCTGCCATCGGCGCCAGCAGGAAGACCAGGCCCAACATCATTCCCCCCATACGGGCCCATCGAGACATGGCTCCCCCTCCTCTCAATAGTAATCGACCTTTAAATTAAAAGTTTGATTGTCATTAGTCAACCGGGATTCAATCGTAGCCCCATATTAGCAGGTAATATGAGGAAGTTCATCTTAAAATTTATGACCAACCCGACCGGGCCAGTTTTAACCACCCGGAAGCTGGAGCAGGTCTTGCCTTCTGAGGCATATTGGTTAAAATTAAAATTTTGGGAGATGCTTTATGTCAGGGCGCAAGCGGATTCTGGTTACCGGCGGGGCCGGCTTCATCGGCTCGCAGGTGGCCGACGCCTTTCTTAAGGCCGGCCATGAAGTGGCGGTGGTGGACAATCTCAGCACCGGCAAACGGGAACAGGTGCCGGCCGGCGCTCAATTCTACCTTGACGATATCAAATCTGCAGAGACCTTCGACCTCATTGGTCGCTGGCGGCCCCAGGTGCTGGTGCACCATGCCGCCCAGATGAGCGTCCGTATCTCCGTGGCTGACCCCACGCTGGACGCCCGGGAGAATATCCTTGGATCCCTGAACCTCTTTCAGGCCGCGGCCCAGGTGGGACTGGAGAAGATCATCTTCGCCTCCACCGGCGGCGCCATGTATGGCGACGAGGCCCCCGTGCCGGCCCGCGAGGAAGATCGGGCTATCCCAGAGTGTCCCTATGGCATTGCCAAGCTGGCGGTGGAGCACTACCTCCACTTTTATCAGCGGGAACACGGCATCATTCCCGTCCGCCTGCGCTACGCCAACGTCTACGGGCCCCGGCAAAACGGCCTGGGGGAGGCGGGGGTGGTGGCCATCTTCATCGAAAAATTTCTGGCCGCTGAGCAGCCCGTCATCAATGGGGACGGCTTACAGACCCGGGACTTTGTCTATGTCGGGGACGTGGTGGCGGCCAACCTGGCGGCCCTGGATTATCCCCGGGAAGGAACCTTTAACATCGGCACCGGCCGGGAGACGGACATCCTCACGGTTTATCTCAAACTACAGAAGCTCGCCGGTTCCAGCAAAGACCCGGTGCACGGGCCGGCCAAGCCGGGGGAACAGCGCCGCAGCGCCCTGGACAGTACCCGTGCCCGGGAGTGGCTTAACTGGCAGCCCCGCGTGTCCCTGGCCGAAGGGCTGACCCACACCGTGGCGGCCTTCCGGGGACGCCAATAAAGGTAAAATAGCCCTTTTATTTTTTTAACCTCAGAGGCGATATCCCGATGTTCTCACCACCTTAGAGTCTTGCCAGAATTTTTCTCCTAATTCCCTTGCCATCAGACCCAAATTGGTTAAATTTAAATATTGAATATATTTAGCGCCAGTCAGCGGATGGGATAACGCATGGAAATGATGATCGAAGTCCAGGATTTGAGCAAATTTTACGGCCCCCTGTTGGCCGTCAACCACCTCGGCTTTCAGGTGGCGGCCGGGGAGATCGTGGGGTTCCTGGGTCCCAACGGCGCCGGCAAAACCACCACCTTGAAGATGCTGGCCGGTTTTCTGGCTCCCACCTCCGGCACCGCCCGGATCAACGGTTTCGACTGTGTCAGCCACTCCCTGGAGGTGCGGCGGTCTCTGGGTTACCTGCCGGAGAACGTCTCCATCTATCCGGACCTAACGGTAAGCCAGTTCCTGCGGTTCGCTGCCCGGGCCAAGGGGGTGGAGGCCAAGGAGGAAACCGGGGAGTGCCAACGGGTGATGGCGGCCTGCGGCCTCGGGGAGGTTGAGGGCAAGCTGGTGGCCGCCCTGTCCAAGGGCTACCGGCAACGCCTCGGTCTGGCCCAGGCCCTGCTCAACCGGCCGCCGGTGCTCATTCTGGACGAGCCCACCATCGGCCTGGACCCCTCCCAGATCGTGGAGATTCGCAGCCTGATCAAAAACCTGGAGGGCTCACACACGGTAATGCTGAGCAGCCACATCCTGCCGGAGGTGAGCCAGTTATGCCACCGGGTGATCATCATCAACCGGGGCCAGATTGTGGCCAGCGATACCCCGGAGAACCTCTCCCGGCAGATGGGTCATGGTTCCCGGATCAGCCTGACGGTGAAGGGGCCGGAGGCCCAGGTCACCGCGGCGCTGCAAGCGCTCCCGGGAGTGGGCCGGGTGGCTAGCTTCGGTGAGGGCCGCTACCTGGTGGAAGGCGGCAACGGTAAGGACTTGCGTCCTGAACTGGCCCGGTTGCTGGTGCAGCAGGGCTTCGACCTGCTGGAGTTAAAATCTCAGGAATTCAGCCTGGAAGATGTATTCCTCAACCTGGTGACCGAGGAAGAGTCATGAAAAATCTCAGCGGTTTTACGGCGTTACTCAAAAAGGAGCTCACCATCTATTTCGCCGGCCCCATCTTTTACATCACCGGGTTCTTCTTCCTGGTGCTGGCGGGATATTTCTTTTACACCAACTTGCTCTATTACGGCCTCATCAGCCTGCAAGCGGCCCAGCAGGCCAGCAACCCCCAGGTGGCGGCCCAGATGAACCCCCAGATGCTGGTGTACCGGCCGCTTTATCAGGTGCTGGCCATCATCTTGATCTTCCTGGTGCCGCTTCTCACCATGCGGCTGCTGGCCGAGGAGAAGCGCTCCGGCACCTGGGAGCTCTTGTTTACCTACCCCTTGACGGATTGGTCGATCATCCTGGGCAAGTTTGGGGCGGTCCTCCTGGTCTACCTCGTCTTTCTGGCCTTTACCCTCAGCTTCTCCGTGGCCTTCAGCTTCATGACTCAGGTGGACTGGGGCGCCATGGCCGCCGGCTACCTGGGGATGGTCCTGTTAGGGGCTTCCTGCCTGGCCCTGGGCCTCTTTGCCTCCAGCCTCACCGAAAACCAGATCATCGCCGGGGTGGTGGGTTTCGCCCTGCTCCTGTTGTTGTGGATTATCGGCTGGGTCCAGGAGCTGGCGAGCGGGCCCGTGGGCAAGACCATGCAATTTTTGTCACTGCTGGATCACTACGAAAATTTCACCAAAGGTGTGATTAATACCCGGGATTTGGTTTACTCTGTTAGCTTCACCTTTTTCTTCCTGTTCCTCACCAAGAGGCAGCTGGAATCCCGGCGTTGGAGAGCCTAACGTGAACTGGCTGGATCAACTCAAGAACCGTAAGGTAATCTACGGCACCGGCTCCATCGTCTCGGTGCTGCTGGTGGTGGGCATCCTCATCATCCTCGCCCTCCTGGCGAACTGGCATCAGTGGCGCTGGGACGTCACCCAGGGGCAAACGCAGTCACTTTCCTCGCTCACCAAGAACCTGCTAAAGCAGGTGGACAAGCCCCTCACCATGACCGCCTTTATCCCGGAGGGCGCCGGCGAGCGGGGTAGCATTAAGGACGTGCTCCAGAGGTATACTTACGCCAACCCGAAGATAAGCTTCCTCCTGGTGGACCCGGAGCGGGAGCCCCTCAAGGCCAAGGAAGCGGGCTACCGTTTTCCGGGCAGTGTCCTGCTGGATTACCATGGCCGGCACCAGATGGCGGACAAGGTCGACGAGGATACCATTACCAACGCCTTGCGCCGGATAATGAAGACGTCGCAGAAGAAAATCTATTTCCTCACCGGGCATGGCGAGCGGGATCTGGCCAACGCCGAGAAGGGCGGCCTGCAAACCGCCAAACGGGCCCTGGAGAACGAGGGCTATGAGATCGACAGCCTCAACCTGGTGACCCAGGCCCAGGTGCCCCAGGACGCCGCGGTTCTCATTGTGGCTTCTCCCCAAAAGGCCGTCCTGACCAGCGAGGTTGACGCCCTGAAGGCCTACCTGGACCGGGGCGGCCGCATCCTGATGCTGCTGGAGCCCTTCGAGGATGCCGGACTGAAAGGCCTTCTGGCCGGCTATGGCATCACCCTGGATGAGGGCATCATCCTGGATGTCAACCAAATCAGCCAGTCCTTGCGCATCAGCCCGGTTATGCCCATCGCCCTTAGTTACGGCCCCACCCGGATAACCCGGGATTTTAAGAATACCCTCACCATGTTCCCCATGTCCCGTCCCCTGACCCTGAACCGGGAGGTCAAAGGGGTGAACTTGCTGCCTCTGGTGAACAGCATGCCTTCCAGCTACGAGAAGCTGGGCAAGGAATGGCTGAAGGCCGGAAAAGGGGATTTTGACGCCAAGGTGGACAAGAAGGGCCCCTTCAGTATCGGCGCCCTGGCAGAGATTAAGCTGGAGGCGGCGAAGCCAGAAAAGGCGCCGGGGCCGGCCGTCAAGAAGCCTGAGGAAGAGAACAAAACTTACCTGGCGGTTTACGGCGATATGGATTTTGCTGACAACACCTACTTCAATCTCTTCGGCAACGGCGACCTGTTTTTAAATACGGTGAATTTCCTGGCCGCGGAAGAGCAGCAGATCATGGTGCGGGAAGCCCGACAGGCCCAGTTCCTGATGTTGTCGGGCAACCAGATCTGGATCATGTTCATAGTCTGCCTGGTTTGGGCTCCCCTGGTGCTGCTGGTGGCGGGCATCTGGGCCTACCGAACCCGGAGGGCCAGAAAGTGAACCCCCGCCGGCTGATCCCCTATGTGGCGGTTTTCCTGATCCTGGCAGGGACTTATGTGGGCTTGCGCTGGCAGCAGGCGCAAAAAGAGACCCGAGAGCAGCAGGCCAAACAGGTCTTTACCTACAAAGAAGCGGAGATTACCGCCCTCACCCTGAAGCGGGGTAAAGAAGAGATTCAGCTTACCCGGCAGGGCGCCGTCTGGGAGATGACCAAGCCCGTGGAGGCCAAGACCGATCCGGAAACGGTTGATCACCTGGTGAGAACCCTGGCCGATCTCAAGCAAATGCGGGATCTGGGACCCGGGGAGGCTAAGACCTTCGGGCTGGGCGAGGCCGGATTGTCGATCTCTTTTACCGCCAAAGGAGAGCAACACCGTCTGGTTGTGGGGGAAGCGGTCCCGGGAGGCCGGGGCCATTATGCCCGCAAAGACGATGACCCCAACGTCTTGATGATCAGTACCGGGGCCAGGGAAGCCCTTAACCAGCAAACGCTCAGCCTGCGGGACAAAACCCTGTGGGCCTTTGACCCCACCCAGGTAAAATCCATCAAGATCAGGGTCGACAAGACCGCGGTGGACCTGGAGAAAACCGGGGCCGGCGACTGGCGCTGGGTGGGGCGGGCCGGCTCTAGGGTTCGTGCCGACCGGGTCGAGGAATGGCTGCGGCAGCTTAAGCAGGCCCGGATCATAGATTTCCCCCTGGCGGCGCCCAAGGACTTGCGGGCCGCGGGCCTGGCCCCCCAGGCTAAGACCCAAGTCACCCTGGTGACTCCCAAGGGCGCCGAATCCCTGTTCCTGGGAGCCGTGACCGGATCCGAAGTTTATGCCCGTTTAGGGCCTCAGGGCCAGGTGGTCAAGGTGGGCAAAGGCCTACCGGAACAGGTCGCCCGGGCGGCAACCACCCTGGAAGACCGCCGCCTGTGGTCTGGTTCCATCAAGGAAGTGGGGACGGTGGTGTGGGGAGCCTCGGGAAAGAACTGGACCGCGGTGAGAACCCCGGATTCCTGGAAGATCACCGGGCCGGATAAGTTCGAGGTGAAGCAAGACTCCCAGCGCCTGCAGCTGGTCCTAAGCAACTTCCAAAACCTGGAGTATTCGAAACTCTTGCCCCAGGCCGCCACCCCCGGCAAAGAAGCCTTTAGGGTAGAGTTCTATGACCTGGCCGGCAAACCCATGTTCAACCTGGTTGAGCTGGCAAAAAAGGGCGACAGCGTAGAAGTCCTCACCAAGTCCGGAAACACCACGATGGCGGCGGCTGTCCCCCAAAAGAACTTTACCAGGTGGCAGGAGGAGATGACCCGGCTCACCACCCCGCCGCCCAACCCGGCGAAGTGACCCTTTAAACCTCCTGGCTTTAAAAATGGGGCGTATCTGTGGGTGCGCCCCCTTCTTTTTAAGTGAAAGTTGCAAACAAACAGGTAGCACAGGCTTTCCAGCCTGTGCCGGCGCAGGCTAAAGCCTGCGGCTACAGAAATTAGCAACTCGGTAGCACACGCTATTTTCTAAGAAATCCCGAGTTGATTAGCCAACTTTCGCCGCTTGCTGGTATAATTTAAATATGATTCTGCTGACCAATGATGACGGCATTTACGCCCGTGGCCTGTGGGCCTTGTACGAGGAACTTAGCCAGTTGGGGGAAGTGGCGGTGGTGGCGCCGGAGAGCGAGCAGAGCGCCGTGGGGCATGCCATCACCCTGACCAACCCCCTGCGGGTCAAAAAAGTCACCCTGGACGGGGTGGAGGGTTGGGCGGTGAGCGGCACCCCGGCGGACTGCGTCAAGATCGCCCTGGGGGAGCTGCTGCCCCAGGCCCCGGAGATGGTGGTCTCGGGCATTAACCTGGGCCCCAACGTGGGGATCAACGTCCTTTACTCCGGCACGGTGTCCGCGGCCACCGAAGCCTCCATCCTTGGGGTCCGGGGCATGGCCGTGTCTTTGAATTCCTACAAGGGCAGCGCCGATTTTGCCACCGCCGCCCGGTTGGCCCGGGAGACGCTGGTCCGCCTCCAGGGCTGGGCCGGTTGGGCCAGCAATGGGGTCTGCCTCAACGTCAATCTGCCGGCCCTGCCGGCCGATCGGGTCCTGGGACTCAGATTCACCCGCCAGGACGTCGGACCCCTGACGGAGCATTTCGAGCGCCGGGTGGACCCCCGGGAGCACGTCTACTACTGGCTGGCGGAGATTGCCGAGCGTCGGGACCCCGACCCGGAAACGGACTACGGGGCCCTGGCCGCGGGCTTCATCTCCGTCACCCCCATCCACCACGACCTCACCGATTACCGCAGCCTGGAAACCCTCAAGACCGAGAAGTGGTAGCCTAGTTTGATCCAGGGCCGGGAGGACCGGGCTTTTTTATACATTGAGTTGTAGTAAAGTGCATTTGGTAGGGCGAGCGTCTCGCCCACCGATGGGAAGGCCTACACATGGCGGGCGGGACGCCCGCCCTACGGGTAAAGGTCTGTGACCGAAGATTTGGTTAAATACCGCAGACGAATGCCTCATTGGCGATTAGATGGTTCAGTCTATTTCGTCACCTGGCGTTTGGCGTTTTCCCAGGGAAAGCTTAACGACGAGGAACGCAGAGTGATAATGTCGGCTCTCCAGTATTTTGAGAGTAGTCGTTATGAGCTTTTTGCCTATGTGGTCATGGATGATCATGTACATGTCCTGCTGAAATCTCTGGCAAACCATCAAATTGAGCGTATTGTCCATTCCTGGAAATCCTTTACTGCCCATAAGTTTCAGAAAGAACGCGGCAGGAAGCCCCCAATCTGGCAAGAGGAGTATTTTGATCGAATCATCCGGGATGAACGGGAATTTTTGGATAAGGCGCATTACATCCTTAATAATCCATTGAAACGATGGGCCGAAGTGGAGGATTACCCCTGGGTATGGATTAAACAAGATCTACACCCGTAGGGCGGGCGTCTCGCCCGCCGCCTTCAAGCCGCGCCAGGTCTGCGCGGCACTCAGCAGGGCAAAACTTGCCAAGCTAGGTTTTGAAATAGCTCACCTCAATGGAGGGTTGAGGGACCGTCCAGCACCTCCCGCACCTTACTCACCAGCAGCTCGTGTTTAAAGGGTTTTTGCAGAAAGGCGACCCCCGGATTCAGCACCCCGTGGTGGACGATGGAGTTTTCCGTGTGGCCCGACATGAACAGGACCTTGATTTCCGGCCGCTGGGCCTTTAACAATTCCGCCGTCTCCCCGCCGCTGATCCCGGGCATGACCACATCAGTGAGCATTAAATGAATGCGGCCCGGGGTCTGTTGGCTCACCGACAGGGCGTCATGGCCCGAACTGGCCTCCAAGACGGTGTAGCCGTTCATCTCCAGGAGGCGCCGAGCCACGTGCCGCACCATATCTTCGTCCTCCACCAACAGGATGGTTTCCGAACCACGGTGCAAGGGGCACTTGGAGGGCGCGGCGGCTTCTTTCTCTTCTGACTGGCTGAGGCGCGGCAAGTAGACCTTGAAGTTCGTGCCATGCCCCGGTTCGCTATAAACTGAAATATGGCCGCCGCTCTGTTTGACAATGCCGTGGACCGTGGACAGCCCCAGCCCCGTCCCCTTGCCCATCTCCTTGGTGGTGAAGAAGGGCTCAAAGATGCGGCCTTGGGAGACCTCGTCCATGCCCCTGCCGGTATCGCCCACCGCCACCATAACGTAAGGGCCGGGATTGACTTCCAGGTGGCTCCGGGCATAGGTCGCGTCCAGAATGACGTTACCGGTCTCGATGGTGATCACCCCGCCCTGGGGCATGGCATCCCGGGCATTGACCACCAGGTTGATGACGACTTGTTCGATCTGACCGGGATCAGCCATGACCATTCCCAGTTTCGCCCCCGGGATGGTAACCAGCTCGATGTCTTCGCTAAGCAGGCGCCGCAGCATCTTATCCAGGTTCATGACCAAATTATTGAGATTCAGGACCTTGGGGGAGAAGATCTGTTTGCGGCTGAAGGCCAGAAGCTGGCTGGTCAGGGAGGCGGCCCTCTCCGCGGCACTTTGGATTTCCTGCAAATCTTTTTGGTGAGGATCGTCATATTTAAACTTTAGCCGCAAAAGTTCAACATAGCCGATAATCGCCGTCAGGATATTATTGAAATCGTGGGCCACGCCACCGGCCAGGCAGCCGACGGCCTCCATCTTCTGCGACTGGCGCAACTGTTCTTCACTGCGGTGCAAGGCTTCCTCGGCCTGCTTCTGTTGGGTCATGTCCCGGATATGTTCAATAACCCCGCTAACCTTCCCGGTGGCTGCATCCATCAGGGGGAAGATGCGGATCTCGAACCAGTTTAGAATCTCTCCCCGCTCCCCAACCCTGGTCTCCTCTTTAAAACCGGCTTGCCCCGTCTCCATGGTCAGCCGAGCCGCGCACACCTCGCAGGGCTGGTCCGAGCCGTGGAAGACTTCATAGCATTTCTTGCCCACCAGTGGCATGGCCTGGGAGAACTGCCGTTCCATAAAAGGATTGACCCGGATGACCTCATGGTTGGTATCCAGGATGCTGAGGCCGTCCTGGATGCTATCGAAAATGCTGGCCAGGAAGCGTTCGTTAAACCTTAATGTCTCTTCTGCTTTTTCAATTTTTTTGATGTATTGATTAATAGAAGAGAGCATCAAATCAAACGACTGAGACAACGCCTCAATCTCGTTACCACCTGCCTCTGGCGCTAATTCTTCACCGGAAAACTCTCTAATGGCATGTTGGGCCTTAGCCCTCAATCTTTTTAAGGGAGAAATCAAATAAAGGGTCAACGCAGAACCTATGACTGTTACTAATATAAATATTATCAAGATAGTTAACAATAAGTGTCTTTTTTTCTCCTTTAACAGAGCGGCAACTTTAGCCGATTCAGTTTCGATAATCAAGCAGATAGTTTCATCGACCACCTCCAACGGAGAATACATGAAGGTTCTTTGTTGCTGGTGATCTTCAATAAATATTGGCCGTTTCTCCAAAATACAACGTTCCACGATGGCCGGATCAAATGGTCTCTGATCAGGAGGTAATGAACTGGCCAAAATACTTCTTACCCTGCCAATGGTGATCTGGGTCTTGGTGGCGTCGGCAATCTTTTTGGCGAAATGATCATCGAAACGATTCCCCAGAATCAGGACCCCATAAATTTTATTAGCCCGGGATATGGGCGCCAAAGACCTGATGGCGAATCCGTGAGGGCCCATTGATGCCGTCATGACATCCTCACCGGCCAGAGCTTCATCCATTCCCCAAACATTATGATCATCGCCCCGGACTGACGGCTCATTGGCCCGATAAACCACCATCCCTTGGCGATCGGTAACCAGGAAAATTTGCGTGTCCAAGTTGGCGTAAAGTCGATCCATTGTTTGTTGTAGGGGCTTAATATCCCCTCCCGGCCCCGCATAATCGGCGAGTCCCTTGGCCAACTCATTATTTTCTTTCAAGACCTTGGTCAAAGCCGATAATTTATTAATCTCTATTTTAATTATTGAATTAATTATATAAATAATATCGCGATTCTTATCTTGGTCTCTCTCTTCCAAAGTTTTAGTTAATAAATTGATATTAAAGTAGTAGCCGATAAATAAGGAGCTAAACGCTACTACAATAAGTATAAAGATAATCGGGAATGCCAGGCTATTTTTCAGTTTCATAGGCTTATGATAGGTTAACGGGAATTAGACCGTATTTGCTTAATACAGCCTTACCCGCATCAGAGAAAATGAATTCAATAAATCTCCGGGCCAGTTTACTTAAACGCTTTTCCTTATAAACCAGGGCATAATCCACCAGCAACTTATATCTGCCTTCCCGCAAATTTGCCGGGGTCGGGAAGACCTGATCAACCGCCAGAGCTTTTATGGGAGACTCGGTTATAGTGCTATTAGTGAGCCAGCCAATGGCATTATGGTATTTTCCCAGCAGTTCCGGCATATCATGATCGCGAAAAACCATTTTGCTTTTAGGATCGAAAGTTAGGTTTTTAAAGGGTTCAAAATGTTTTTGAATAACCAATAAGCTGCCATCGCCCGGTTCCCGAATGATTACCCGGATAATGCCCCGGTCTCCGCCCACTTCCTGCCAGTCGGTAATTTTTCCGGAAAAAATATCACTGAGTTGGGTGACGGTTAGCCCCGTTATGGTTACTTTGTTGCCGACGGCAAAAATTACCGCATCCCGGGCAAAGACCAAGTACTTCAGCCCAAAACCCGTCTCCTTCTCTTTAAGGGGCCGAGCGATCCGGCCCAGCATGGCTTCATCAGCGCCCGCCAGCTTGATGGCCCTGCCCGAACCGATACTGAGTGGAATAATCACCTCATGACCCGGGTTTTGGTCATTGAAAGCCGCGGCTAACCCTTTCAGGGCTGCTTCGCAGGCGCCGGTGCCTGGAATGACCAGGGTCTCGGCGCCGATCCCGCCGGCCCAAAGGCAGGCGGCAACAATGGTGAGAATGGCAGTGATTATCTTCATAGTTGCTCCGGACCATGCCGATTGAACCTCGGTACAGCCGCCGCGGTTTGTCGGTAAAACCGGCTGGTTGATGAAACCAGGGCTTTAATTATTATCGGTAAGACGATCGGGTATCTTGAAAAGGCAATCGAAACGGGCTGGGGCGGAGGCAGGAAATTACCGAAGTATATGAGGAAAGATTAAGGAAGGGGGTCAGGAGCCAGCCTGACCCCCCGGGAGTGCTTTACCACTTGGCCTCAAACAGACCGGCGACGGGAGAAAAGAAGCCGCCTTGGGGTTTTTTATCGGCGCTGGCCAGGATTTTCTGGCACTCGGCAATATGTTCCTTGATTTCGGCCTTCCTGGGGAACTCAGGATATTCCTGATCTACGACCTGATATCGTTCCAGGGCCGCCTGGTAGCGTTTGGTCTTAAAGTAGAACTCGGCGATATAATACTCATGTTCCGCCAGGTCCCGCCGGCAATGGCTCATGAATGTCTCGGCCTTGGGGATGAACTCACACTGGGGGTACTTCTGTTTCAACCGGCGAAATTCCTCCAAGGCCTTGGTGGTGAAGGTCTGGTCCCGGTCGATGGTAGTGCGCTGCCGGTAGAAACACAGACCCTGGCGATAGACGCAATAGGCCACGGCCTTGTTGGTGGGATGCAGCTTTTCAAATTCTTTGTAGGCCTGGAGGGCTTCATCGTATTTTTTCTTATAGAAGTAAGCGTCCGCCACCTTGATTTGGGCCAGCAGGGCTTGCTCGCTGTAAGGATAACGATCCCGCACCTTCTCGAAGGTATCGATGGCATCGTCATAGTTCTTTTTCTTCAAATCTTTGAGGCCCTGCTCGGCCAGAACATCAGGGGGCTTGCCCTCGTTCTTATTCTTGCCGAACCAGCCTTTGACGGTGGAGCAGCCAAAGGTAAAGGTTAGGAAAACCAAGGGCAGCAGGATCTTGACAAAGGTTTTCTGTTTCATAAGTCACCCATTCTTGAGGGTTTCAAGGTACCTTTCCACGGCGATGGCGGCAACGGTGCCGTCACCTACGGCAGTGGAAATCTGCCTCTCCCATTTGGAGCGCACATCTCCGGCGGCAAAAACTCCCGGGATGGGAGTACCCATAGCGGGGTCGGTCAAGATGAAGCCCCATTTATCCAGGGGGAGTAGCTCGCCGAGCCAGGCGGTATTGGGCACCATGCCGATGGCGATGAAGGCCCCGGTCACCGGCAGGGTGGAAGTTACCCCGGTCTTGACGTGGCGGAGTTCCAGGGCTTCCAGTTCGGATTGGCCTTTGCATTCGGTGACCACGGTATCCAAATGGACCTGCACCTTTTCCATCTCCAGGACGCGCTCCTGCAAGTATTTACAGGCCCGGAACTGATCGCGGCGATGAATCAGATGGATCTTCTTGGCAAAGCGTTCCAGGAAGAGGACCTCGGTGAGGGCGTTGTCGCCGCCGCCCACCATGGCGACCTCCTGGCCCCGGTAGAGAGCCCCGTCACAGGTGGCGCAGAAGCTGACGCCATGGCCGGTGAGCTTATCTTCCCCCGGCACCCCCAGACGCTTGTATTTGGCCCCGGAGGCGATGATGATAGCCGGGGTGGTCACTCGCCGGTCCTCCAGGACTACGGTGTGTAGCGGCTTGCCGGGGATGAGCTCCAGGACTTCGGCGGTTTTGATCAGCAATTTGAAGCGTTCCGCCTGTTTGCGCATCCGGTCCGACAGTTCGAAGCCGGTGATGCCTTCGGGGAACCCCGGATAGTTCTCCACCAGGTCGGTGGTCATCATCTGGCCGCCGTGGATGAGCTTTTCCAGGAGGATGGCGCAAAGCCGGGCCCGCCCGGCGTAAATGCCGGCGGTGAGCCCGGCCGGGCCGCCGCCGATGATGATCAGGTCATAATCCCAAGCAGACATGCGCACCCAGGGTTACAGGGCTTTTTTCAGGGCATTTTCAATAATGGAACGGGAAACCGCGCCGGTGATCTGCTCCACCACCTGACCACCTTTGAAGATGATCAGGGTGGGGATGGCCCGAATGCCGTATTTGGCGGGAGTCTTGGCATTTTCGTCAACGTTCATCTTACCCACCTTGACCTTCCCGGCATAGTCCCGCGCCAGCTCCTCCACCACCGGGGCAATGGCCCGGCAGGGGCCGCACCAGGCCGCCCAAAAATCCACCATGGCCGGAATATCGGACTTCAGGATTTCCTGTTCGAAATCAGCGTCGCTTACCTGAAGAGGTTCAGCCATTCTCTTCCTCCTAAGATATTTTAGGATCTAATTCTGTATGATTATCTTTTTTTACCACTTTTTGTCAATGACTTTTGCGGGGCGAGGGGTCTGAAGCTGCATAGGGAAATGAGCCAGAGTCATAGGTTAGCTTTGATTCTGATCATCGGCGCGGCTTCGGAAAAAGATAAGTCTTATCACTCTCCCCAACAGGGCAATGCCTAAAAGGACGGCCACTACCACTCCAATGAATATGGCCAGATAAACGCTTACCTTAAAGATAAGTACCAGTAAAGGAACCATAAAGATGGCTACGACGATTACCAGGCAGCCGGTGATAAAGTCTTTAGGCCCTAGCTTATTGATTTCATTGGTCATGTGAGTTTCCCCGCCTCAGCGTGCTTCCAGACCCAGGGCCCGGCGCTTGCCCTCGAGGTGGCCGCTGATGAGTTGGGCCGCCGGGATCGCGTCCGGCCCTACCAATTTCATTTTATCATCCCCGCTCCACTCATCTCCCACTTTACTGTAATTTGCTCCATAAAAAAAGCCCGGTCAAGGACCGGGCTTTGCGGTGGTCAAATTTTACCGGTTAGGCTGTCAATCCGCCTCCACTACCGGCCGGGGCAGGAGTCCCGCGGCCTTGACGATCTCCGGGACGTGGTCTTCCCATTCGATGGCCATGAGGTGGATGCCGGCGACGCCCTTCATGGCCAGGCACTCCTGGATCTGCTCCACCGCAATCTTGATGCCCTCGGCGGCCACCTTGTCCTTGGGCACGCCCTTGAGGCGGGTAATATAGGAATCGGGCACGTCCAGGCCGGGGACGAATTTCTTCATGTAGTTGGCCATACCGACGGACTTGAGCGGGGTGATGCCGGCCATGATGAAGCACTTTTCGGTGAGGCCCATGTCATTGGCCATTTCCATGAACTTCCGCCAGCGCTCCATGTTATAGATGCACTGGGTCTGGATGAACTGGACCCCGGCGGCGATCTTTTTGCCCATCCGCACCACCCGGAATTCCTGGGGATCGGCGAAGGGGTTGGCCGCGGCGCCGATGAACATCCGGGGCCGGCCCTGACACTCGGTGCCGCTCACCATCTTGCCCTCATCCCGCATATTTTTCAGCGTGTGGGCCAGCATGATGGAGTCCATGTCGTGGACGTTCTTGGCCTGGGGATTGTCGCCGAAGGACTGGTGGTCGCCGGTGAGGCACAGCAGGTTCTTGATGCCCAGGGCGGCGGCGCCCAGGATGTTGCTCTGGAGGCCGATGCGGTTCATGTCCCGGGTGACCATCTGCATCACCGGCTCCTGGCCCATTTCCAGGAGGAGCTTGGCGGCGGCCATGGAACAGAAGCGCACCACCGCGGTCTGGTTGTCGGTGACGTTCACCGCGTCGACGTTGCCTTTCAAGAAAGCGGCCTTTTTCTTGAAATGCTCGACGTCGGTGCCCCGGGGCGGGCCGCATTCGCCGGTGACGGCCTTCTGGCCGCTTTTGAAGATTTTTTCCAGTTTGCTTCCCGCGGAATATTCGGCGGTCATTGTTTCAACTCCTCCCGTGTCGTGGTGCGCAGCCCGCCGTCGCGGCTGGTGGACCAATTCTTATATAACTGAACTTCGGTGAGTTTATGAAGCTCACCCAGGTTCTTCAGGCGATCGTAAATAAGCTGCCAGATGCAGGGGATGCTGCCTTTGCCCACTTCGCAGATGCCCTCGCTTGAGCCGCCGCAGGGGCCGTTGAGCAGTTGCTTGGCGCACCGGGTGATGGGGCACAGCCCGCCGAAATTACCGATGATGCAACTGCCGCAGGCCTGGCAGAATTCCGTCCAGACCCCGTGCTCCACGGCGCCGCCGATGCTGGTGGTGTTGAGGCCGGGATAGACCCGGAGGTAGGGATAGCGGGCCGCCACGTATTGAGGCCCGACACTGCAGGCGATGGAGAGCACGGCGTCGGCGTCGGCCACCAGGTCATCCAGGGGCTCAATGTATTCCGGGTCGCACTGCCGTTCGCAGGTATATTCCTTGACCTCCAGCTCGTTGCCGGCGGCCTTGCGGGCAATACGGAGCTCGGAGGCCAGGATGGCCACCTCCTTCTCGCCCCCCGCGCAACAGACGGTGACGCAGCCCTTGCAGCCTGCCACCACTATCTTTTTAAAATCCTTGATCATGTCCAGGATTTCTGCCAGCGGTTTGGATTCCGCAATAACCATAAGGGTCCTCCTCTCCCATTTTTCCGGAGCAAAAAAAAAGGACTGCCGCCTTCCCCTCACTTTTTCTAAACGCAGTGCGGGACCGCCGCGCCAACCGGCCGCGGGGTGGGGAAAATTCCAATCCACCGGGCCGAATCCGAAAAATTCAGGATCGGGCCTTTGTAAGATTTGTACTTCTATTCACTTAATCTTATGGCGAAACAAAGGGGTTGTCAAATAGAAAAATCCCCCGGATTTTTGCCCCAGTGGTTTTGGCAGAGTAAAAAATTTATTGACAAACTTTTGACCGTCGTTTAAAAGGGGGACTATGTGAAAAAAAGTATGAGCCCTGGCGTGACTCCATCCAAGAGGGAATCCGCCCTAGGGTATACTTTGCAATAAACCCCGGCCATTTCTTGATGTCCGGGAAAAAGTCAATTATTATACAACCTTAAGGAGGCTGTGTTTATGGCGAAGTATGATCCGGTTAAACAGGCTGACTGGCAGATTGCCGAAATCGCCGAAGCGGAGATGATCCCCTTTGACGCAATGTGCGATAAACTGGGAATCCCTAAAGAGGAGCGCATCCCCCACGGCCAGAAAATCGGCCGCGTTGACTACGTGAAGTGCCTGGAGCGCCTGAAAAGCAAACCCGACGGCAAGTACATCGAAGTCACCGCCATCACCCCCACTCCCCTGGGGGAAGGCAAATCCACCACCTCCATGGGCTTGATCGAGGGCCTGGGCAAACGGGGCATGAACGTGGGCGGCTGCATCCGCCAGCCTTCCGGCGGCCCCACCATGAACATCAAGGGCACCGCGGCCGGCGGCGGCATCTCGCTGCTGATCCCCATGACCGAGTTCTCCCTGGGCCTCACCGGCGACATCAACAACATCATGAACGCCCACAACCTGGCCATGGTGGCCGCCACCGCCCGGATGCAGCACGAATTTAACTACAACGACGATCAGTTGGCCAAGCGGAAACTGAAGCGCCTGAACATGGATCCGAAAAATTTTGAAATGGGCTGGATCCTGGACTTCTGCGCCCAGGCCCTGCGCCATATCACCATCGGCCGCGGCGGCAAGATGGACGGCTTCTTGATGGATTCCAAGACCGGCATCGCCGTGTCCTCGGAAGTCATGGCCATCCTCGCCATCTTTAACGGCCTGGCGGACTTCAAAAAACGGCTCAACGAAATCGTGGTGGCTTACGACAAGCAGGGCAACCCCGTGACCACCGGCGACCTGGAAGTAGGCAACGCCATGATGGCCTGGATGCTGCCCTCCATCAACCCCACCCTGATGCAGACCGTGGAGAAGCAGCCCTGCTTCGTGCATGCCGGCCCCTTCGCCAACATCGCCGTAGGCCAGTCCTCCATCGTCGCCGACCAGATCGGCCTGAAGCTCTTCGACTACCACGTCACCGAGTCCGGCTTCGGCGCCGACATCGGCTTCGAGAAGTTCTGGAACGTCAAATGCCGCTTTAGCGGTCTCATCCCCCACGTGTCGGTGCTGACCACCACGATCCGGGGCCTGAAGCACCATGGGGTCAACGCCGGCGCCCTGCCGTGCCCGCCGGGCAGACCCGTCCCCAAACAATATTTCGAGGCCACGAAAGAAAACTTTAAATGGCTGGAAGACGGCGTCCAGAACGCGGTGCATCACATCCGCACCATCAAAAAATCCGGCATCAATCCGGTGGTCTGCATCAACGCCTTCCATTTCGACTCCAAGGAAGAGCATGACCTGGTCCGCCGGGTATGCGAGGCCGAAGGCGCCCGGGTGGCGGTGTCCAAGCATTGGCAGTTCGGCGGCGAAGGCGCCCTGGAATTTGCCGACGCGGTTATCGACGCCTGCAAAGATACCCCGAAGTTTAAGTTCCTCTATCCCAATGAGCTGCCGCTGCGCAAGCGCGTTGAGATGATCGCCAAGGAAGTGTACGGCGCCGACGGCGTCGACTTCGCCCCCGAAGCCGTGGCCAAGGCCAAACGCTTTGAGGCCGATCCCAAGTACAACGAATACGCCACCATGATGGTCAAGACGCACCTGTCCCTGACCGCTGATCCCACTAAGAAAGGCACCCCGAAGGGTTGGCGGCTGCCCGTCCGTGACTTCCTGATCTACGGCGGCGCCAAGTTCATCTGCCCGGTGTGCGGCGCCATCTCGCTGATGCCCGGCACCGGCTCCGACCCGGCCTACCGCCGTGTCGACGTGGATGTCAAGACCGGTAAAGTCACCGGCCTGTTCTAAGTAAACTGTAGGGTGGGCCCTTCCCACCTGATGCAACGCCAAACCGGCTTCCCCAGGCCTAAGCCCCGGGAAGCCGGTTTTTTCTGTCAGAAGGTTTGACAGAGTTACACAATGTAATTACAATTTATTATGCAGGCTGAATGGGATGAGGAGAAGTGCCGGGCAAATTTAGAGAAACATGGCCTCTCTTTTGAAGACGTCTGGCAAATCTTTGCCGGGGACACCGTAACCATCCCCGATGAGCGCTATAATTATGGGGAAGATCGCCTGATTACCCTGGGAAGTTTGGAGGGGAGAGTGGTGGTTGTGGTGCAGGTCGATAGGGCGGGGAAAACCCGAATAATTTCGATGAGGAAAGCCAATGCAAGGGAGCAAAAAATCTATCAAAAGCGACTTGGCCAGGATTGATGCCCTGAAAGACGAAGATATCGATTATTCCGAGATTCCTGATCTGAGCGCTTTAGGGGAAGAGTTCTGGGACAAAGCGGTGGTCAAGCGAGCGGAGCCCAAGGCCCAAGTGACCATCCGTCTAGACCGGGAAGTGTTGGATTGGTTCAAGTCACAAGGCAAAGGCTATCAAAGCCGGATTAACGCCGTCCTGCGGGCCTACAAGGAGGCCCGCAATCGGGCTTAGGACTGTAAGGCGAGTCTCACGCGCCGATCATGGTGCGTGAAACGCTCCCTATAGGCGGGACGCCTATGCCACTGAACAGTTGTCCCCCTCCCCGCCGCCAAGCTCCCTGCTCCTTACCGAAAACTGAAAACTGAAAACTGCTTTTGTGATATTTATCACTTGCGTCTTTCCCCCCGGCCGTGGTAAAAAACATTGGATTTAGCAGAGACCAAGGCTGGCGCAGCTACGGGCCGGCAGGCGGTGGCGGCGGCAATAAATTTTTCCCGAAGTTTCTTTTAAGAGGAGAGGTTCTTATGTTCGAGATAGTGGAACGCCAGGAAATGGCCCAGGGGACGATCGTCAGCAATTGGATCAAGGCCCCTAAAATTGCGCAGAAGGCCAAACCCGGGCAGTTCGTCATCCTCAGGGCTAACGAGACCGGGGAACGCATCCCTCTGACGATGGCGGACACCGACCCGGCCAAGGGCCTGATCAACATCATCTACATGGTAGTGGGCAAAAGCACTGCCCTATTCAAGACCTTGCAGGTCGGCCAGGGATATTTGGACGTTATCGGCCCCCTGGGACAACCCACCCACCTGGATAATGTCGGCAAGGTGATCTGCGTCGGCGGCGGCACCGGCATCGCCGTGCTGCACCCCATCGCCCGGGGCCTGAAGCAGGCCGGCAACTACGTCTATTCCGTGATCGGGGCCCGCAGTAAAGACCTGCTCATCATGGAAGACCGGATGAAGGTCGCCTCCGATAACCTGATGGTCTGCACCGACGACGGCACCTACGGCCACAAGGGCTTCGTCACCGACAAGCTGCGGGAGACCCTGGAGAGTGATAAGGACATCAAGCTGGCGGTGTGCATCGGCCCGGTGCCGATGATGAAGTTCTGCTGCAAGGTGACCAAGGAGTTCGGGGTCAAGACCCTGGTGAGCCTCAACCCCATCATGGTGGATGGCACCGGGATGTGCGGCTGTTGCCGGGTTAAGGTGGACGGCAAGATGCAGTTCGCCTGCGTGGACGGCCCGGAATTCGACGGCCATGCCACCGACTTCGAGGAGCTGACCCTGCGCCTCAAATCCTACTGCGCCGAAGAAAAACTCTCTTATGATGAGTACAAAGGCGCACCCACCACCTGCTCCTGCGGCACCCCTGGCTCCGCGCCCAGGCCTTAAGTTAAGAAGGAGATACGATAATGGCTGAAGAAGTCAAAGCTCCCCCGAAAGAAAAGATTCCCAGGCAACCGATGCCGGAGCAGGAGCCCAAGGTCAGGGCCCGCAATTTCCAGGAAGTCCCCCACGGCTATACCAAGGAATTGGCCTTGAAGGAAGCCCAGCGCTGCATCCAGTGCAAAGACCCCCGCTGCAAGCAGGGCTGTCCGGTGGAAATCGAAATTCCGGCCTTCATCAAATGCATCAAGGAAGGCGACTTTGAAGGCGCCATCCGCAAACTGTGGGAGAAAAACTCCCTGCCCGCGGTGTGCGGCCGGGTTTGCCCCCAGGAAGTTCAATGCGAAGGTTTGTGTATCGTCGGCAGAAAAGACGCCCCGGTGGCCATCGGCAACCTGGAGCGCTTCGCCGCCGATTACCAGCGGATGCACGGCAAAGATATCCTACCGCCCAAGCCCGAGCCCACCGGCAAGAAAGTGGCCGTGGTGGGCGCCGGCCCCGCCGGCCTGACCGTGGCCGGGGACCTGATCCAGAAAGGCCATGCGGTCCATATGTTTGAGGCCCTGCACGGCCCGGGCGGCGTGCTGCTCTATGGCATCCCGGAATTTCGCCTCCCCAAGGCCATCGTCGCCCAGGAATGCAACTTCCTGGAGCGCATGGGGGTCAAGATCGAAGTCAATGCGGTCATCGGCCGTTCGGAAACCGTGGATGAACTCCTGGAGAACTTCGACGCCGTTTTCCTGGCCGTCGGCGCCGGGCTGCCCGTCTTCTTGAAGATTCCCGGCGAGCACTTCATCGGGGTCTATTCGGCCAACGAATACCTGACCCGCTCCAACCTGATGAAGGCCTATACCTTCCCCGCCTATGACACGCCTATTGTCAAAGGCAAGAATGTCGCCACCTTCGGCGGCGGCAACGTCGCCATGGACGGGGCCCGCACCGCTCTGCGGCTGGGCGCCGATCACTCCTACATCATCTACCGGCGCTCCCATGACGAGCTGCCGGCTCGTGGGGCGGAAATCCACCACGCCGAGGAAGAGGGCGTCGAGTTCTTGCTGCTCACCAACCCCTTGCGCTTCCTGGGCGACAGCGAGGGCCGGCTCACCGCGGTGGAGTGCCTGCGCCAGGAACTGGGCGAGCCCGACGCCTCCGGGCGCCGGCGGCCCATTCCGATTCCGGGCTCCGAGTTCACCGTGGAGATCGACACCGCGGTCATCGCCATCGGCTCCGGCTCCAACCCGCTGCTCACCAAGAGCACCCCGGGCCTGGCCCTGAATAAGTGGGGCTACATCGTGGCCGACCCCAAGACCGGCAAGACCATGAAACAGAAGGTCTGGGCCGGCGGCGATATCGTCACCGGCTCCGCCACCGTCATCCTGGCCATGGGCGCCGGCCGCCTGGCCGCCAACTCCATCCAGGACTACCTGACGATGGGGTGGTAAACAAAACCTTGGGGGGGGGGGGGGGGGGGGGGGGGGGGGGGGG
>JAPLJC010000203.1 GCA_026388765.1 Deltaproteobacteria bacterium | reverse complement strand
CAACCCGCGTATATCAGAGTGATCAAACGTCGCTAAAGCGTCCCGCCCCGCTGGGGCCTGAGAGTTCATCTCGCAGCTTAACTAAAAAAACAAGGGTGCCTCGCGCCTACTTGACAACTTTCAACCATATCAGGGTGAGGGTGGCAACTCTTTTGATTTTAAGCCTGTCTCACCCCCACCCTGACCCTCCCCCCTCAAGGGGAAGGCCCAAGCCAGGGCAGCAGCCTGGTCCACGCCGTCTATGGCGGCCCGTGCCCGCCGCCTTTTGGCGGCCGCCAGCCGCCCTATAACTGGCAACTGGGAACTGACCACTGACCACTGACTACTGGCAACTGGCAACTGCTCCTGTTCCGCTACAACCGCGGCGCTCTGACGAAATATCTCGCAACTAAAGGGATTTGCCGCCAGAACGCCCCCGGTTCGGGGCGGCCTGGCAGCGGAAAAATTTGCGGAAAAAAATTTACGGCTGAAACGGCCGGGAGGTCAACTGTCCCAACCTCACCAAAAAACTTGCTTGAATTTAGCTAAATATGCAGGATTGAGGTGGGAAATTGAGAGATGCTGCACACTGCTCACTGCTTACCCCGACAAAAAATCCCCCCTCGTTCCCCCAGGTTCCCCTTTACCTCAAAGGTGGGTCCCAGGAACTGTTCGATGACCCAGAGGTTGGTGAGCAGGTGCGAGGTGATCTCGGAGGTGATGAATGACGACGGCCCCTGCGCCTGGGCCAGATACAAGACGATCTGGTCCGCCAGGTGGGGATCCACCGCGGCCTGGCGCCGCCGGAAGGTGAGGTAGGCGTCGGCCGCCTCATCGGCCACCTGCTCCGCCGGTTTCCCCCGGGCCCCCAGGGAGTCGAAGCCGGCCCCGGGGCCCCAGAGAAGGACCAGGCTGCCGGGGTCCAGACCGCCGGCCGCCACCGTCGCCACCGGCAATTCCGGCCCCAGGCGTTCCTTCAGGCGGGCCGCCTGGCGCCGCGCCACGTGCTCCGGCAGGCGGGAGGCCGCCGCCAGGGCCCGGAAACTCGCAGGTTCAGGCGGAGTTTGCCACGCCACCCCGGTGAGCGCCGGGCCGGGAGCGAGGCTCAGGCGCACCTCGCCGCCGCCCCGGGGATACCAGCCCCAACGCTCCAGGGTCATGGTCACCGGCGCCCCCAACTGGGCCAGGGCCGGGATAAAGACGTGGATCAGATAGTGGGCCGTGGGGCTCCAGGGCACGTGGGTGCCGCCCTTGAGGATCAGGGTGGAGGGCCTCCCACATTTGAGCAGAGGAGGCAGCAGGGTCTGGGCGATCAGGGTGACCGAACCGGCGCTGCCGGACTTCTCGGCCACGTCGAACAGGTAATGCCCCGGTTTCGGGGCCCGGGGTTTGAAGGTCAGCTCCTGGCTGTGCAGTTCGGCCCCGTTGACCTCAGCCCCGGTAATCCGGGCCAGGGCCCGCACCGCAGTTAAGTGCTGGGGCCTCAGCCCAGGTTTGGGGCGGCCGGCCCGGATGCGCTCAATCTTGACCGGCGTCCCCAGCAGGGCCGAAAATGAAAGAGAGGTGCGGAGAATCTGGCCGCCCCCCTCTCCATAAGAGCCGTCTAAATTAAGCATCAATCGAGGATAAAAATCACCTCAAACCTGACCCGGTAGGTGGCAATTTTATTATCCTTCACAGAAACCCGCTGATTCAGTATGCGCAGTCCGGTGATTCCCCTTAAGGTCTCGGCGGCCCGTTTAAAGCCTATTTGTAGGGCGTCGTCGAAGCTTTTGGGGGATTCGCCGATGGCCTGCGTGACTCGTGCTACTTGTTCAGCCATGGCCTTTCCTCCTTCATGAGTTAGGGCGGTTGCCAGCCAAATTGAATCGCCGCAATATCATCCGGAAACTAGTCTAAAATGAAGATGACTTCCATCTTCACCCGGTAGGTGTTGATTTTATTTTCCTTGACGGAGACCCGCTGCTCCACGATCCGCAGACCGGTGATGCCCCGCAAGGTGCTGGCGGCCCGCTTGAAGCCCACCTCCACGGCGTCAGCAAAACCCTTGGGAGATTCCGCGATGATGTGGGTGACCCTGGCGACATTGGTACCTGTAGACATGATTATTCCTCCCTTTGAGATGGTCCGGCCTGTGCCGCCGGTCCGGCCTCAGCTGCGTTGAGTCCGGCTCTGTACAAGTTAATTTCGATTAGGGGAAATGCAAGGGAAGATGGCTCGGAAGTTTGCTGATTTTAGCCAGTCGGCGATTTTTTAACGCTGGAGGTCAGGGCAGACCTTTAGCTTACAAGACGCGAAAGGCCCTGGAAAATTTGCCGGGCGCAGCCGGCCGCGGCCTGAGGAACAGATGCCTGATTTAACCCCTCTCAGTCCAATAAGAGAGAGTTTTGCAGGACCACGGTTCTATCCTGGTAGGCTCGCACAATCAGAGTAGACTGTTGCGGTGCTCCACCAGCGTTCAGGTAAAATCCAGTTACGAAAAACCGATTCGGCAAGGCCTGGAAAACCGGAGTGTTGGGTACAGTAGTCCCTGAAGGACTAAAAAAATCCTCAGAATTTTCCCATAAAAGGTCCCCGGTGTCGGCATTGTAGGCCCGCATGACACTTATATATAGGGAAAAAAGAGGGACTTGAGACGGTTGTCCACTATAAGGGGTCACCGAAAAGTTTCTCACCAGGCAGATATTGCCATTAAGGCCCAAGATGCTGATCGAATTAGTAGTGCCCAGGCTTAAATCCCCGCCCCATTTAAAATTCCCGGTGGCCACATCATAAGCCTTCAAGAAGGCGAGCTGCCCCCCGGTATTATCGATATTTTTAGCGGTCCCCGCAACAATGAAAGAGGTTGGCGAAGCTATTGTTCCTCCCGTAGCTACTTGGTTGTAGGATTGAGGGGAGTTACTGGAGTAACTGATGGTTTTTTCCCATAATATATCCCCTCCTTGTGCCCCCCAAGCCGCATTTCCCATGATCAGAGTCAATGATAGGACCATTAAGCCAAAGACTATTTGTTTGGATTTCATGATAAATGCCCCCTGCCTCATTTTTCGCCCATTTTAGCCGAGGTTTAGGCGCACGTTCAAGTCTTTTTTTGCCCAGGGGAGATAACGCAAATCTTTCAGTGTCAGCGCGAGGTTAGCCTTTACGAAAATAAAATCCAGAAATTATCTTTTATAGGGAATGGGATCGGACACGCCCGCGGCCGCGAAGCCTTTGAGGCGCAAAAGGCAGGAGGAGCACTGCCCGCAGGCCAGCTCTTCGGCCTGGTAGCAAGACCAGCTAAGTTCCAGGGGCGCTCCCAGTTCCAGGCCCAGGCGGATGATGCCGGCCTTGTCCAATTGGATCAGGGGGGAGTGGATGTTGATGTTGGTCTCAGGACGGGTGCCCAGTTCGATGAGGCGGTCGAAGGCCTCGAAATATTCCGGCCGGCAATCAGGGTAGCCGGGATTGTCCAGGACGTTGGCGCCGATGAAAACCGCTTTGGCCCCCAGCACCTCGGCCCAGGCCACCGCCGCAGCCAACAGGTTGCTATTGCGGAAGGGTACATAGGTGGAAGGAATCCCCGGTGGCTCCGCCTCGCCGGCGGGCACCGGCCGGCTCACGTCCGTGAGGCTGGAGCCGCCCATGGCCCCCAGGTAAAGCAGGTCCGCCTCCAGGACCCGGGCCGCCCGGAAGAAGTCGGCTTGAGCCCGGAAAGCCGCCAGCTCCCGCCTCAAGGTACGCTGGCCGTAATTGGCGTGAAAACAGGCCAGATCAAAACTCTGCCGGGCCACCGCCGCGGCCACGCAACTATCCAACCCCCCACTCATGAGGATTACGGCCAGGGGCTTGGAGGCCGAGACCGCTTTTCGTTTTGCGTTTTTCGCGCTTGGTGAACTGCCGGAAACCATTTTCAATCCTTAGGTATCGGGCCTGCCTTGTCTTTACTGAAAACTCGAAACTCGAAACTCGAAACTATCATTTTCCCCGGGCCTCCGGTCCCCAAAGATATTTATGGAGTTGCAGGTTGAGCCTGAGGGGTAGGCGGCTCTCCAATATCCAGGCTGCCGCCTCCTGGGCCGGGACCTGGCCGAATACCGGGGAAATGAGCAGCGGCAAGCCGTGGGCCAGGCCGTGGGCTCTAATCACCTCCAGCGCCCAGAGGAAATCGTCGCGGCCGCTGATGACAAACTTGACTTCATCTTGAGGAGTCAACCATTCCAGGTTCGGCCAGTAATTCTCCCCGACCATGCCGCTGCCCGGACACTTCAGGTCCAGAATCCGGTGCACCCGCCCGTCTACCCGGGCGATGGGCCGAGAGCCGTTGGTCTCCAGACAGACTTCAAAGCCGGCCTCAGCCAGGGCCGCCAGCAGCGGCAGGGTGTCTTCCTGCAATAGGGGCTCGCCGCCGGTCACCAACACCAGCCGGGTGGGGAAACCCCCGGCGGCCTTGAGAAGGTCCGCCACCGCCTCCTGCCGGCCCCCCTCATAGGCGTAAGCGGTGTCGCAGTAAGTGCAGCGTAAATTGCAGCCGCTAAGCCGGATGAAAAAGGCCGGCAGGCCAATCCGGGTGGATTCGCCCATGAGACTGTAGAAAGTTTCGCAGACCTTGAGTGCCATAAGAATGAGGCAAAGTAGTGATTATTCTGTGTCAATTATCCGCCGTGACGCCGATTTAAGCAAGATGGAAATCCGCCCGACCGGCCGCCGTTTTGGCCGAATTGGGTTCTGCTATGACGAGCTTAACTGCACCCAAGTTTCTTCTATCCCTTGAGAGGCCGGTAGTTGTGCGTAATTTCACATAATTTTTCCATTGCGTTCTGCTGAACCCTGGCTTAAAATTAACCCGTTTTCGCAGGAGGGGGAGATGAGCCAGCCGGGTCTGCCGCTGCCGGTTAAGCCGGTGGTCAGCCTGCTTTTGGCCCGGCAGGACCTGAGTCCGGCAGTGGTGCGGCGCCTAAGTGTCCACTTGGGCCCGCCGGACCTGGTGGGGCCGTGGTGGCCCTTTACCTATACCGACTATTACACTCCGGAGATGGGGCCCGGTTTGGGGCGACTCCTGGTGTCTTTCCTCCATTTGGCCGATCCGGCCCAGCTGGCAAACTGGAAGGTCTTTACCAACGATATCGAAGCGAGACTCAGCCTGGGGGGCCGCCGGGTGGTCAACCTGGACCCCGGCTATGTGGCCAAAGAGAGGCTGGTTTTGGCAACCGGGAAAAACTTTTCCCACCGCCTCTATCTGGATCACGGCATCTACGGCGACCTCACGCTGATCTACGGCCAGGGGACCTTTCAACCTCTGCCCTGGACCTTTCCCGATTATGCCCGGGGCCCGCTGCCGGAGCTGTTGCTCTTGGTGCGGAAAAAATATCTCTGGCAACTTAAGGCGCTGGCCGACTCATGATCAAGCAGCCGCAGGCTTTAGCCTGCGCCTCATTCTTCATAAGAGCGGTTTTTTTACTGGCTACTGACTACTGACTACTGGCAACTTTCTCATGATCAAGAGCATGACCTCGTATGGCCGCGGTGAGGCCGAGGCCCCGAACCAGAAGTGGGTGGTGGAGTTTAAGACCCTCAACCACCGCTTCCTGGAGCTGTCGCTCAATCTCCCCAAGCGCCTCTGGGGTCTGGAGGATCGCCTCCGGAAACTCATTAAAAGCCGCATCCCGAGAGGCCGGGTGGAGATGCAGCTCACCTGGGAGAGCCTCGGGGACAAGGCCCTGACCCTGAAGGTGGACCCGGCGCTGGCCCGGCAAACCGTGGCCATGCTGCGCGAGATCCTGGACGCGGGCGCAATGACCGAGCCCTTGCGGCTGGAAAATCTCCTGCATTTCTCGGACCTGTTCATCACCAAGGAGAACCAGGAACTGGAGCTGGAGGAGACCTGGGAGGCTGTTTCCCAGGCGGTGACCCGGGCCCTGGACGTCCTGGAGCAGATGCGTCTTACCGAAGGCGCCGCCCTGGCCGCCGATCTGGCCCTGAATCTGGACGCCATCCGCCGGGAGGTGGGGCGCATCCAGGAACAGGCGCCGCTGCTGCCGCAGCTCTGGCGGGAGAAAGTCTCGGCTCGCCTGGCGGAGCTGGTAGGCGAAACCGGAGTGGACGAAACCCGCCTGGCCCAGGAAGTGGCCTTCCTGGCCGAGCGCCGGGACCTGGCCGAGGAACTGGCCCGCCTGGAGAGCCACCTGACGCAATTTGCCGAGACCCTAAAGACCCAGGTTCCGGTGGGCCGGAAACAGGAATTCTTACTGCAGGAGATGCTCCGGGAGGCCAATACCATCGGCTCCAAGGCCGGCGATCTCCTGATTACGCAGGCGGTTCTGGAGATCAAAGGCTGCCTGGAGCGGCTCCGGGAGCAGGTGCAAAATATCGAGTGACAGCCAGGGGGGAAATGGCTATGGAAGGCAGGCTGATCAATATCGGTTTTGGCAACACCGTCATCTCCCACCGCGTGGTGGCGGTGGTCATGCCCGGTTCGGCGCCCATGAAGCGCCTGCGGGAGAAGGCCACCCAGGCCGACCGCCTCATCGACGCCACGCATGGCCGCAAGACCCGCTCCATCATCATCACCGACAGCAACCACGTCATCCTCTCGGCGGTCCACGCCGACACCCTGTCCCTGCGCCTGAACGGCAATGCCAACAGCGCGGCGCGTCAGGAACTGGATAAGGCCGACTGAAAGTGCCAGGGGAAGTCTTCGTTATCACCGCCCCCTCCGGCACGGGGAAAACCACCCTGCTCAAAGAGCTGATGGCCGGAGAACCCCGGCTGCGGTTCTCCATTTCCTACACCACCCGGCCGCCCCGCCCGGGGGAAGTTCCAGGACGGGACTACTTCTTTGTCAGCCCCGAGGAGTTCGCCCGGCTTAAGGACCAGGGCGCCCTGGCCGAATGGGTGGAACAGTTCGGCTATAGCTATGGCACCTCCCGCCAGTGGGTCGAGGAGACCCTGGCCGCCGGCCGCGACGTGGTCTTCGACATCGAGACCCGGGGGGCCAAGGCCCTCAAGCAGGTATTTCCCCAGGGCACCTTTATCTTCATCCTGCCTCCCAGTTGGGAGCAGTTGGAAAGGCGCCTGCAAGTCCGGGGGCAGATGGACCCGGCGGAACTGGCCCAGCGCCTGGCGCAGGGTCGGGCTGAGGTGCAGGAAGTCTCCTGGTACGATTACCTAATAATCAACGATGACCTGGCCACCGCGGTGACGCAGCTCAAGACCGTCGTCGCCGCCAGCCGCTGCCACACCCCCCGCCTCTGGCCCGCCCTGGCCCCCCATTTCCTCCCCGGCTGAAGCTGGGAAGGAACAGGAAATGATATTTGGGGGAGAGGGCCAGGGGCTTTTTTGTAAGAGGGGCCCCTGCCCCCTCCCCCAACCCCCATAAGGGGGATTTATAAGCTTCCTTCGTCCTAAACAGCTTTCATATCGAGCCGCGCATAAACGACTTTTTTGTAGGAGCGGACCCATGTGTCCGCCCTTTCCCTTTCGTGGCACAGGCTTCCAGCCTGTGTTCCTTTAACCGCCTCTCCCCCTGCTTGCCATGGAGAGGCTTGGGGTGATGGGGGGCAGGGGCATGGCATGCCGTGCCCCTACCCCTGGCTGGGACCGGTCCTCATGGCGGCGCTGCACCTCAAAAAGCGCCGGCCGGACGCTGGGTGTGGCGGCAGAGGGCCGCGGGGGCAAGATCGAACTGCCCGGCCAGGGCTCGATAGGGCACCGCCTGCCTGAAGCCGCGGTCGATCTCCGGGCCAGGTGACAGGAAAATATATACAGGAAAGTGTATACACATTTGCCATTCTCTTTTTTCCATGCTATGGTGCTTCGAAAAATAAAAGATAGTCCCGGGCCAAGACATAACCGTCACTTCTCTTTATTTAAGAAGGAGCAAGACCTTGAAAAAAAGAGCCTATTTATTGGTACTGGCGGTGTTTGTGTTATGCGGCGCGGTTGGTTTAGGATCGGCCGATCGTTCCTGGGCCGATGACGGTTTCTACGTCATCGCGGCCAGTTCGGGCACCTTTAGAGGCAATTGGGCTGCCACCACGACTTACACGGCCAAAGATCTAGTGTTCTATAACGGCTCGAGCTGGTTCAGTCTGGTCGGCCCAAATCAGAACCAGGCGCCCGACGCCAACCCCACCTATTGGACCATGCTGGCTCAGAAGGGGGACGCCGGGGCGACCGGCGCCAACGGACCGGCAGGGCCGATTGGACTCACTGGAGCGACAGGGCCACAGGGACTCACGGGTGCAACGGGCGCCGCCGGGGCCGCTGGGCCGGCGGGACCGCAAGGGCTCAAGGGTGATACCGGGTTGACCGGAGCGACCGGGCCAGATGGACCTCAGGGCCTAAAGGGTGACAAAGGCGATACCGGTGCCCAAGGGTTGGCGGGTCCGACTGGTGCAACTGGCCCCAAAGGGGATAAAGGGGATACCGGCCTCATTGGCCCCCAGGGAGTCGCTGGGGCTAAGGGGGATACGGGTCTGACCGGCGCGGTCGGACCTCAGGGTTTAAAGGGTGACAAAGGCGATACCGGTGCCCAAGGATTGGCGGGGCCGGCTGGTGCAACTGGCCCCCAGGGAGTCGCTGGGGCTAAGGGGGATACGGGTCTGACCGGCGCGGTCGGACCTCAGGGCCTAAAGGGTGACAAAGGCGATACCGGTGCTGCCGGAGCCACCGGGGCGACTGGCGCCCAGGGGCCGATTGGGCTTATTGGACCGGCAGGACCCCAGGGCACCCAGGGGCTCCAGGGTAACCCCGGAGCGACCGGGGCCACCGGAGCCACTGGAGCGACAGGACCGCAGGGACCCCAAGGACCGGCCGGAGGAGCCGGCCTTACCCCCTTGCAAATCGCCACCCTGCGCTGGTATCAGGTCAACCTCGGCTTTCATGATATTACGGTGGATAGCTCTCCCTGGGGACTTGCCTTTGACGGCGCCAATATCTGGGTGGCCAATTATGGCGGCCACACCGTCAATAAGCTGCGGCTCAGCGACGGCAGCATCGTGGGGAGCTATCCGGTGGGTAACTGGCCCATAGCAATTGCCTTTGACGGCGCCAATATCTGGGTGGTTAACAATTTAAGCAACAACGTCATGAAACTGGACCCCCTTACCGGCGACGTCCTGGTAACCTCTCCGGTGGGGAGCAGACCCAGGGGAATTGCCTTTGACGGCGCCAATATCTGGGTGACCAACTCCAGCGACGACAACGTCATGAAACTGGATCTCAACGGCAATCTTCTGAAGACCATCGCGGTGGGCACCTATCCTGTCGGCATTGCCTGTGACGACGCCAATATCTGGGTGGCTAACAGTACGAGCGGCAACGTCATGAAACTGGACCCCAACACCGGCAGCGTCCTGGGAACCCTTACGGTGGGTAGCAGACCTGTGGGAATTGCCTTTGACGGCGCCAATATCTGGGTGGCCACCGCTGATGCCTTTACCGTGAGCAAGGTGCGGGCCAGCGACGCGGCCTATTTGGACATTTATCCGACCGGTGGCAATTACCCCTATGGAATTGCCTTTGACGGCGCCAACATCTGGGTGACCAGTCCTAACAGTAACAGCATCACCAAGTTGCGGGCCAGCGACGGCTACGTCCTGGGGACCTATACAGTGGGTACCGGACCCTATGGAATTGCCTTTGACGGCGCCAACATCTGGGTGGCGAACTCTGGTTCTAATTCGGTTTCCCGGCGCTAGGCCGGCTGCACCTGGGGTTCGCAGGCGCCCGAATTGGCGGCCGCGGCGGGGAGGGACAAGCCAGCCCTCCCCGCTCTTTTTTTTAGTGGCATCGGCTTCCAGCCTGTGATCCTTTAACCCCCTCTCCACGGTGAGGGGGGGGCAGGGGCACGGCGCGCCGTGCCCCTGGCTGGGACCGGTCCTGATAACGGCGCCGGGCGTCCAGGGCGCGGGCGAGATGCTGGCGGTGGCGGCAGCGGGCCGCGGGTGAAAGATCGAACTGCCCGGCCAGGGCTCGAGAGGGCACCGCCTGCATGAAGCCGCGGTCGATCTCCGGGCGGGAGGGATGGTTGCAGACGGAACAGCGTTTTACCATACTTGCGCTCCCAAACAGGAAGTTCCGCAGGATGCCGGATGGGTGTCAGGCTATCAAGGGGGGCGACGTGGGGCCAGAACTGATGGGAAAAATGACGGGGAAAAGGGCGGAAAGGGGTTGGAATCGGGAAAGAATTTGACAGTTTGACTGTGATTATTTTAACATGGGTGCAAGGTTGATGGATGGAGTCCAGGGAGGGGCAGACCGGCTGGAAGGGTGATGGAAGAATTAGGATAAAACGACGACGAAGTTTACTTTACGCTACTAAGGGGAAGAAGTATGCCTTTACATGAGATTCTTTTAACAAAAGAAGACTTTGAAAATTCAAAATGGGAAGAGATTATTGAAAAATACGAAGAAAAAGAATGCCATAGTTACTCAACAGCGATGTTCAAAAAGGCTAGAGAAGCTGAAGGTGCTGGGGATAAAAAAAATCAAGAAATCTTCGATCTCCTTGGCAGTATCACCTCAATGTATTTTAAGCCATATTTACCAAACGATCCTTTTGGCCCCATGGTTGTGATGGCAGGATCCCGAAGTGCCATTGTAGATGATTTTAGTGAAGATCATTTAAATATTTTAAGTGAAATCGTTTTTTCTATTAAAAATGCTGAGATACGATGTAGAATTGCGGACGTTCTTTGGATAAGGAAAAGAGATTTCCGATTCGCGGAGACAGCAATTGATACATACTTGGATTCAGCAAAAATTTTAGAACATCCTGAAAACTGGAGTGCATCAGCTCAAAGAATTGAAAGGGCTTTCCGGTTGGCACTCTTGCTTGGACCAAGAACAGGAAAATTAGATAAAGTTATCAACCATATCGAAAGAGTAATAGAAAAATACGAGGGAAAGGACCCTTTATTTTTCACAAATTCGTTAATGAAATTATTAATTGAAGTGAGGAGAGGTGATTTTCAAAAATACTGCGATTTATCCAAGGAAATTGCTCAAGAAGCAGAAAAGATTGGAAATTATTATAAGGCTAGAGCCTATTGGGAAACAAATGTACGTTGGAATAAACTTAACAAAGATACTGAAAATGAGCGGATTGCATCGATCCAAATTGCTGAAACATATGCAAAAGAGGCTGAAAATTCAATAGTAACTGATAGCCCTTCCTATTTTCGTGCAGCATTTCACCAACAGAAAGCTATCGAAGCCTATCGAAGAATTGGTGGCCTAAAAGATAAAGTCAACGAATTACACCAGATCCTTTTGTATTACCAAGAGAAGTCGATGGGTGAGATGAAGGTTATTTCAACAAAAGTTGATATAGGAGATTTTATAAAAGAATCTACTGATAAAATCAAAGGAAAAACTCTTCAAGAAGCGTTAATTGCATTTGCATTAATCGTAAGACCGCCGCGAATTGAAGAGCTTCGTGAACAAGTTAAGGAAAGTGCAAATAATCATCCGATACAACATTTGGTTACTTCATTTTCAGTAAATGACAAAGGGAAGGTAGTAGCAAAAAGGTCAGGTATGTTTTCCACTGATAAAAATGAGGTCGAGGCTTCTATACGAGAAAATATGTTTCGACATGCAAGCTTCTATCATAGCATTGATACTCAAGGCATAATTGAGCCAATAAGAAATCAAATTAATTTAGAACATAATGTGAGGTTAGATGATTTTATTGATATTGTGTCAAATAATCCTTTTGTTCCAAGGGGAAGGGAATATATTTATGCTCAAGGGCTTCAAGCGGGGATGGAAGGAGATTTCGTTGTAGCCGCTCATCTGCTAATCCCTCAAATTGAAAATTCAATCCGTAATATCCTGTCACAGATGGGAGTTTTGACTTCTGGAATTGATTCAGATGGAATACAAGATGAACGAAGTTTAAATGTGACATTGTATATTCTAGAAATAAAAGAGGTTTTTGGAGAAGATATAGTGTTTGATCTACAAGGCTTATTAGTTGAAAGACCAGGAGCAAATCTAAGGAATAGAATGGCGCATGGTCTAATGACACATGAATCATTTTATTCTGTGGAAGTTCCATATCTGTGGGCGCTGGTTTTGAGAATTTGTTGTCTGTTCATAATTAAGCAAAGAAGTATTGAAGAGGAACGATGTAATGAGAATACCGAAAATGTAAAACAGGAAGAGGGAGGGGGCTAAAAAACATAATGGGGAGGGAGTACAGGCTGGTCCAATCCAACGCGGCAATTGGGAGGAATCCCCTCCTCACCGCAGCCCTCTCCCTCGCAAGCGGGGGGAGAGGGGGGTTAAAGGAACACAGGCTGGAAGCCTGCGCTACCAAAGGCTGAGTCTGGCCGCGGGTTCAGCCCCCCTTTATTTATCCGCCCGAATTCTGGTATATTGATTGAAAAGACTGTTTTCAGTTTTCCGTTTTCAGTTTTCCGTAAATTCGGAAAGATGAAAGCCAAGGGCGACCCAGCGGGTCGCCCCTACAAAAGATATTATAATGGGTTGGGGGAGGGTTTCAGGGAGGGGGTAGGGGCCCTCGGCCCCTAGCCCCCTCCCTGAGAAAGCATCAGCTTTTCTTCATCAGTTAGGAGTCAGAGCATGCCAGAGCAGGAGGCGGCGGCGGCGGCGGAAGTTAAGGAGCAGCAGGAGGTCCCGGAGCGGGAGCCGCAAGAGGTCTGGGAGCGGGAGCACCGGCGGGAGTTCTATCTGCTCAACCGGATAGCCACCATCACCGCGCACAGTCTGGAGTTGCAGGACATTATGGACCAGGTCCTGGCCGCGGTGTTGGAGTTCTTTCAGATCAAGGCGGGGCTGCTGCTGCTGTGGAACCGCAAGCGGCAGCGCCTGATTTACGCCGCCTCCCGGGGCTTCCCCGGCGAATACCTGGCGCAAATCGCCGGGGGCGGGTTGGAAGCGGTGGTGGGGGCCAATATCTCCCGGGCCAAGGAACCTTTGATCATCAAGGACATCCGCAAAGACCCGCGGCTTCATACCTCCAGCTTCACCGAACTGATCCGGCAAGACCCCCGCTTCCGGGCCCTGGTGAGCATCCCCTTGAAGTATCGCGATGAGGTCACCGGCTTTCTCAACCTGGCGGCGGAATCAGCCATACCCTTCCGGACCTCCCGGCGGAAGCTCTATTTTCTCAGCACCCTGGGCAACCAGATCGGCCTGGCCATCGAAAACGCCCGGCTGGTCCACGAGTTGCGGCGCTCCGAGCACCGCTACCGCCGCGTCTTCGAAGGCTCCAAGGACATGATCTTCGTCACCGACCGGGAAGGGAGCCTGTTGGACCTCAACCCGGCCGGGGTGGAACTGTTAAAATTTCCCTCTAAGAAGGAGGCCCTGGAACTTTCCCACGTGCGGGAGATCTTTCAGGACCCCAAGGATTGGGAGCGCTTTCAGATTAAGGTGGAGGTGGAGGGCTTCATCCGGGACCTGGAGTTGACCCTGAGCACCCAGGGCCGGGGGCAGGTGCAGACCCTGCTCACCGGCATCGTGCGCCGGGACGCGGACGGACGCATCACCGGCTACGAAGGCATCTTCAAGGACATCACCGAACGCAAAAGGGCCGAATGGGAACTGCTGCGGGAGAAGAAGACCACCGAAGGCATCCTGGAGGGCATGCCGGTGCCCACCTTCGTCATCGACCGGGACCACCGGATCATTTATTGGAACAAGGCCTGTGAAGAGCTGACCGGGTATTCCCACCACGAGATGGTAGGCACCTACCGCTACTGGCTGCCTTTTTATACGCATGAGCGGCCGTCCATGGCCTCCCTGGTGGTGGAGCAGAACATCAAGGCCTTGGAGAAGTTCTTCGGGGACAAGAACCTGAAGCCGTCCCCCAACCTGCCGGGGGCCTACGAGGCCTACGAGTATTTCCCCAATTTCCGGGGCCGGGAGCGGTATCTGTACCACACCGCCTCGCCCATCTACGACGAGGAGGGCCGCATCCGGGGCGCGGTGCAGGCCATCCTGGACATGACTGAACGGGAGCAGTTGTCCCGGGAACTGAAGGATTCGGAAGAGAAGTTCCGGCGCTTGGTGGAGACCTCCTTAGACGGCATCGTCCTGCACCGGGATAAGAAGCTGCTCTATGTGAACCGGGCCTGCCTGGAGATGTTCGATTACCAGGAACCGGCGCAGATGCTGGGGCAGTCCCTCCTGGAATTTTTGGATGCCCCGTACCGGCAGGCGGCGTCCCGCTGGCTGGAGCAGCTGCAGCGGGGGACGCCCCGGCGGCGGATTTTTGAGATGAAGGGCGTCAAGAGCGACGGCGCCAAATTCGATCTGGAGGGGGTCTCATTTCCCACCACCTATCCTGGGCCAGTTGGCGGCGGGGGTGGCCCACGAAATCAACAATCCCCTCGGAGGCATCCTGGTTTACGCCTATTTGCTGCTGGAGGACCTGCAACCGGGGCAACCGGAGCGGACCCAGGTGGAGAAGATCGTCCGGGAGGCTACCCGGTGCAAGGAGATCATCCAGGGCCTGCTGGAGTTTTCCCGGCACATGCCCTCCAAGATGACGCCGCTCAAGATCAACGCCGTCCTGGAGGAAGTCTTTTCCCTGGTGAGTGATCACCTGCTGTTCCAAAACATCGACCTGGTGCAGCAATTCGACCCTCAACTGCCCCTGATCCTGGGAGATAAAAACAAGCTGGAACAGGTCTTCATCAACCTGCTGATGAATAGCGGCGAATCCATGAAAGGGGAAGGCCGGCTGGTGGTCACCACGTCGATGGCCCAAGAAGGGGAACAGGTGCGCCTCAGCTTCGAAGACAACGGCCCCGGCATCCCGGCCACTTATGTGAGCCGCCTCTTCGATCCTTTCTTCACCACCAAAGAAGTGGG
>JAPLJC010000050.1 GCA_026388765.1 Deltaproteobacteria bacterium | reverse complement strand
AGGCGTTCCGCCACCGCCACCGCGGTGCCGCAGCCGCAGAAGGGGTCCAGGACCACGTCACCTTCGTGGCTGGCGGCCCGGATGATGCGCGCCAGCAAAGCTTCCGGTTTCTGGGTCTGATAGCCCATATGTTCATGATGTGACCCGTGCAGGTGCTCGATGTCGCACCAGATGTCTTTTACCAGGGTGCCTTGCATCTCGTCTAAGTATCTTTTATAGCGCGCCACCCCGCCTTCGGGAATCACCACCCGCCCTTCGGCCCAGGCCTGCATCATGCGCTCTTGGGTCCAGCGCCACACCCGCACCGTGCCGCTGCCGGGGGGGACTTCATCGGTGAGATTGGGCCGTTCTTTATTGGGATTTAAAAGATTGTCCAGAGTATACCGCCGCAAGGTTTCCGGCTCCACATAGCGATAAAACTTCTCCAGGTATCCTGGGTCGTGATCGGTGAATTGGGGATTAAATACCATTTTCTCCGACTTGCTGTAGTAAAAGATGGTGTCGTGGGCTCGGGAGAAGCGGGTAGTGGCGTGCCCCTTGGGCTGGGAGCGCTCCCAAATGATCTCGTTGCGGAAGTTTTTGGGGCTAAAGATGTTGTCCAGGATGAGCTTGATATAATGGCTGGCGGTGGGGTCGCAGTGCAAAAACAGGCTGCCGGTGGGTTTCAGCACCCGGTGCAGCTCCACCAGCCTTACCGCCATCATGCTGAGATAGGCCAACATGTTGCTACGGCGCAAGACCTGGAGCAGGGCCTTGAGCAATTCGGCCAGGGGCGGCGGCCCGAGCAGAACTGCCTCGTCAAAGGCCTCCTCGGCTTGCGGCCCCCATTTCCAGGTGTCATCGAACGCGGCTATTTGGGCGGCGGACTGCTCCCCCGAGGGTTCCTTGAATAACATGTTATAGCTGGCATTGGAATTGAACGGCGGGTCCAGGTAAATCAAATCGATACTATCAACCTGTATGTGCTTACGGAGAACCTCCAGGTTATCGCTGAAATAGAGTTGGTTCTTCCAGCCTTCCATGCCTACCCCTCAAAAAGCCATCTCTGGCGGCCTTGGAGCATTCTAACCGCAATCCCCTCAACCTTAAATCTTCTTATAGCTCAATCGGTTCGGATAGGCAAACAGCTTCAGAAAAATTGGCATGACAGGCCAGAGCCCAGTCATTTCTTGGTCCCTAACCCCTGATGCCTGACCCCGGGCTCACCACGGGAACACAAAGATTATTAAGTATCTTAAAAAATAAATATTTGTTGATCAATCTTTTAAAAATCATTATAAGAAAGATATGTCCATAAAGGGCTTAGAAATTATGATAAAAAATTGAATTTATAGAATTATTAGGATTAGGTGAATTATGTTCCCTAAAGATGAAACAGAGCTAATACCTAAATTAGAATATCCAAAAGTTATTTTACCTATTCTTAAATCAAATATTCACAATAAAATAATAAATGGCATTAAGAATGGGATTTTAGATAAAGAATCTTGCAGTATACCAATGGACAAATTAGAAAAATATGAATTAATCCCATATTGGATATTCAAATGGATGGCAGATAATTGTGGAGTTTTTGATAATTTAAACATGATTCTTTGCGATTTAGAAATTTTAGGAAATTCAATGAATTCATTTAAGGGTTCACCTCGTAAGCGATTCTATCTTCTTGTTAGAACTTATTTTAGTGAGTTTTATAGATTTAAAGATATTTATTCTATATTTCTCAATAAATTAAAGCATCATGGTTTGATAGATAAGAAAGCTGTAACTGAAGCCAAAAAACTTTTTCTTGATGAATTTAATATATTTATGTCTATCCGAAACAGATTGGTTCACCAAAGTATCAACTGGAAAGGGGAACCAAATTTTGACTTAAATCTGGTTGGCATGTCTAATGAACTAGGATATTTAGTACTTGACGAGAAATCTGGTAGACTTTTTGAATTACAAGATATATTAAGAGATATTACTATTATTTATATTGATATCCTAGAACAAGAAGCTCATAAGATGAGGAACATTATACAAACCCTATTAAATACTTGGGCAGATATTTTAAAAGATTACGCAAAATAACGCTCATTTGATCCAGAGATCAAAATTCAATATTTGGTAATTAATGCCGAAAAATTGTAACAGCGAGGTAGCCGCTAGCAGGTCAGCAGTTAGGTTTTTGCTAACCTACTAACTGCTTTCGCATCTTCGCCTTCCCCTTTTCCCCTTTTCCCCTTTTCGCCCCTATCCTTTAAACCCCACCGGCATCACCAGCAGCGGCACCTGCTCCTTGGGCAGTTGCAGCGCCTGGCTCAAACCCTGGTCTTCAAAGGCCCCGGCGATGCCGGCCCCCAACCCCAAGGCCTCGGCCTGGAGAAAGACGTTGGTGCCCACGTGGCCCGCCTCCATGTGGGTGTACATGAGGCCCCGCTCGCCGTAGCGGGCGGTGCAGCGGCGGTAATCCGCGGCAATAATCGCCATCACCGGGGCCTGGGTCATCCAGGCCTGGTGTAGTGAGGCCCGGGCCACCGCCTGGCGCAGGTCGCCTTTGACCCCCGGCTCCAAGGCGTGCTCCTTCACCAGGTAGCGATAGACCCCGGCCGGCAGGTCCGTCACCCCCCGCTCGCCCACCACCAGGTAGATTTCCAGGGGATAGGTGGCCCCGGCCGAGGCCGCAGTCCTGTGTCCCCTCGGGTCGCTCAGGCCGTCGGCGCCCCAGAGGAGCTGGGAGACCTGCCACAAGTCCAGCGAGCGTGCCGCGAACTGGCGCACCGTGCGCCGGGCCTTCAGGGCCTCTTCCACCGACATGGCGCCCTTGTAGGACGGCGGCGGCAGCTTCACCAGTTCCGCCCCCGGCCCGGGAGCGGCAGTAAACATCAAGCCCAGGATCACCATAACCATGCTCCAAATAAGACTCATAAGTCGCACCAGTAGATATTTAAACAATTTGGGGCAGGTTTGGCTCTGGTAGGGGCGGCTCGCGAGCCGCCCCTACAACCCCTCCCCTACCCTGCTCCAGGTAATTTCCCTGGTCGCGCCCAAGCCAGCAAACCTGCCAGCAGCCGGGCCATGGCCGCCGCCTCCAGATGTATGACCACGTCCGTTTCCTGACACGGCACCCGCCGCGACTTAAAGGCGCCGGTGACCCATAATTCCATAACTTGCGTCTCCCGGCGCCGGACCGTGAGCCGAGGTTCCTCGCAATAGATGAAGACGTTTTTCCCGGGGATATGACCGGCGGCCAGAACCGGCGTCTCAGAGAACTCCACCCGTAGAGGTCCCGGCGCCAGGCGCAGAGCGTGCCGCCCGGCAAAACCCTCGATCTCCCGGGCCAGGGTTGCCGGCGCCGGCAGGGCGACCTCCAGCCGGATTTCCGCCTCCCCCTGGAGTTCCGGAGCTTCCAGGACCTCCAGGCCCTCCACCCGCAAGACCATGGTGCCGCCGTGTTCGTCCCAGACCAGCCGGGCCGGGGCCCGATTAGCCAGGCGCAGCTTCTCGGTGGGAAAATTCGCCTGCGCCGTGGGGCAGGAAAACAGCATCGGCAATAGCTCCTATCAGGGGCCGGTTGGCGGCCCTTACCATTAACAATAAGCATACCGGGCAGCTAACGCCAAAATGAATTTGAGATTGTCATAAAAATATTTGGTGGCCGCGGCGGCAGCTTGTTCGCAAGTGCCTGTCTGCAATTCCTCCCCAAATTCTTCCGCGCCCCCGGTTCCCGAGGGAACCTTAGTTCATAACCTCGCTCCCCGCTTGGTTTCTCCTTGATTAATGCCTTTTTAAGTCATATATTTTAAGATTAGTAAATTTGTTGAATCTACTGTTTTGGAGTGGCATATGGCTTATTCCCCCATAGTTATGGATCATTTCAAAAATCCCCGCAATGTCGGCGAAATCCTGGACGCCGACGGCCTCGGCGAAGTCGGCAACCCGGTGTGCGGCGACATGATGAGCGTCTATATCAAGGTAGTGGACAACCGTCTCGAAGACGTCAAGTTCAAGACCTTCGGCTGCGGCGCCGCCATCGCGGTCTCCAGCATGATTACCTCCATGGCCAAGGGCAAGACCCTGGAAGAGGCCCTGAAGATCAGCAATGCCGATGTGGCCGAGGCCCTGGGGGGCCTGCCGCCCAACAAGCTGCACTGCTCCAACCTGGGAGCCGACGCCCTGCACTCCGCCATCAAAAACTATCAGGATCGCAAGTCCGGCAAGGTAAAGCCCCTCTCGCTCGAGATCGACAAGGAACCGCATGTTAAGGGCACCGGCGGCGGCAAGTGCTACTGCCCCTACTGCGAAACCAAGGTGGATGATGAAGCCCACTTCTGCATGTCCTGCGGGCAGGAACTGCCGCATGAACACGACCATTAACCGGTCTCGGGAAAGGATAGCGCCATGCCATTGATCTACTTGGATCACTTATCCGCCACGCCCCTGCACCCCAAGGTCAAAGAGGCGATGACCCAACACCTGGAGACCGTCTTCGGCAACCCTTCCTCTGACAATCAGGTGGGACAACCGGCCGCCGCCGCCCTGGAAAAGGCCCGGGCCCAGGTGGCGGCGCTGATTAACGCCGAGCCCAAGGAGGTGGTCTTCACCTCCGGCGGCACCGAGGCCAACAACCATGCCCTCAAAGGCGTGGCCATCGGTCTCCGGGAGAAAGGCCGCCACATCATCACTTCCAACATCGAGCACAAATCCGTGCTCAATTCCCTGCGCACCCTGCGCCTGCTGGACTACCGGGTCTCCTCCCTGGACGTCGACCAATACGGCCTGGTGGACCCCGCCGCGGTGGAAAAGGCCATCACGCCTGAGACCATTCTCATCAGCGTCATGCTGGCCAATAACGAAATCGGCACCATCGAACCCATCGCCGATATCGCCCAGATCGCCCAGAAGCATAAAATTGTTTTCCACACCGACGCCGTGGCCGCCACCGGCATCATCCCGGTGGACGTCCAAAAACTCGGGGTCAACCTGCTGAGTCTGGCGGCCAACCAGTTCTACGGCCCCGCCGGAGTCGGCGCCCTTTATATCCGCAAAGGCACCCCCATCTGGCCCCTGCTGGATGGCGGCCTCCAGGAGAATAAACGCCGGGCCGGCTCCGAAAACCTCATCGGCATCGTCGGCCTGGGCGCCGCCGCCGAGGCCGCGGCCCAGGAAATGCCGATGAACCTGCCCCGCATCAAGGCCCTCAAAGAGCGCCTGGCCAAGGGCCTCATTGCCGGCATCCCGGAAATCAAGGTCAACGGCCACCCCGAGCAGTGTCTGCCCCATCTGTTCTCGGCGTCGGTGACCTACATCGAAGGCGAGAGCCTGATGATGCTGCTGGAAGACGAAGGCATCATCGTCAATACCCGCTCCGCCTGCGCCTCCGGGTCGCTCCGGGCCTCCCACGTCCTCATCGGCACCGGCCTGGACCACGCCCTGGCCCAGGGCACTCTGGTCTTCACCCTCGGCCGGGACACCACCGAGGCCGGCATCGACCATGTGCTCGCGGTCATGCCGGGCATCGTCCAGACCCTGCGGGATATGTCGCCCATCTATAAAAAGGAGCACACCGCCTAAAAAATGGGGCAAGGGCCATGTGCTACGGCTCCTTTCCCCTTTGTACCTTAAGGGCGGACCCAGGTGTCCGCCCTTACCTTGCCCCCACATACCCACGGCTGCGCCCCTCCGCCCCCTGAAATGTCGTCTGGACCTTGCCCACCAATTCCTTAGCCGTTGCCGTGGCTGTAGGGCGGGAAAGCGAAGCGCATCCCGCCTTCAGCTATCCTGCCGGATAATTGCGGCTGAAGCTAGAGAGCGTATATCTTAACTATTTATAATTACTTCAAATTATCTATATATAGCAATGATCTTTAATTAGCTTTCGACATAATCTTTTGCAATAACTTACTCAGTTCCGCAACCCGATACGGTTTAGCAATGACTTCGCTGAACCCATATTTTTTAAAATCTGCCATAATCGGGTCTTCAGAATAACCACTGGAAACTATGGCTTTCACCTGGGGATCGATCTTAAGCAGTTCCTTTATGGCATTTTTGCCCCCCATGCCGCCGGGAACAGTCAGATCAAGAATTACCGCAGTAAATGGCCGCCCCTCTGCCTGGGCTCGGACAAATTTTTCAATGGCCTGCGAGCCATCGCTGGCAAAATCCACCTCGTAGCCCAAGCGGCTCAACATCCTGCCTAAAACTTCCCTGACCATTTCTTCATCGTCCATTATCAGGACTTTCCCTTGCCCCCTAGCCGGTTCTACCGTTACTGATTCATCAGCAGGAACTCCTGTGTCTGTGGCTGGAAGATAGATATGAAAAGTGGTGCCAACTCCTATTTGGGATTCTACTTGAATGCGTCCGGAATGATTTTTAATAATTGAATAGGCCGTCGCCAGGCCCAAACCACTGCCCTTTTGCTTGGTACTAAAATATGGGTCAAATATTTTACCTAAATATTTTGGGGAGATGCCAATCCCTTGATCGGCGATGATAAACTTAACATATTTCCCCTCTGATAAAGACAAATTCGATTCTGCTTTCACTAACATATTTTTCGCTGTTATCTTGATAACTCCACCCTCTGGCATAGCCTGATCGGCATTTATCAACAAGTTGCTGATAACTTGATTGATCTGCCCCTCATCGGCTTCAGCTGACCAGAGATCGTTGGGGATTGACACTTCATGGCGAGACTTGGAACCGGATAACGTTAGATTAGCTGACTCTTTTAGTAAATTAGCAATAGAAACAATCTTTTTAATCGGTGCCCCACCCTTGGCAAAGGTGAGCAGTTGCCGAGACAAGGCTTGAGCCCGTAGGCAAGCCTGTTCTGCCTGAGCCAGTCTATCTTGAACCTGGGGGCCGATCTTGCCGTCCAGCATGGCCAAGCCAATATTCCCCAGTATGGCAGTAAGAATATTATTGAAGTCATGCGCAATGCCGCCAGCCAGGGTAGAGAGGGACTCCAGTTTGCTGAATTGCAATCGCTCTAACTCGGCCTGCTTGCGATCGCTGATCACGTCAAATACGGCCACAAAGTATTCTTTTCCAGGGCTGTATACCGAGAGCGATAACCACGCCTTCATGGCTACCACATAGATTTCAAACCCCTCGGGTTTGCCGGTCAAAGCCACCCGGCCATAGATTACGAAAAGTTCCGGGTCCGACTCTCGCAAGCCCGGAATGACTTCGGATACTTTTTTCCCGACCACATCTTTTAACCCCGTCAATGCCTCGAAGGAACTGTTGACGCTTAGGTAGATGAAGTCCTGCGGCTGATTTTGTTCAAAGAGCATCTTGCAGTAGGCAAAGCCGTTTAGCATGTTATCGAACAGGGAACGGTATAGTTTTTCGCTCTCCCGCAGGGCGTTCTCCGCCCGTTTGTGCTCGGTGATGTCGAAGGCGCGAACGCGGGTTACCTTATATTGCGGCACAAATTCGATGTTTTCTGCAAACACCGCCTCTTTAATCTGCACTTCCCGATAGAAGCGGCTAACATTTTCTTCCTCCGGGGTTTTCAGGATTTGGTCCATGTCAGGGGGTAAAAAGGCCTGTGGTCCCTCCGAAACCTCCAATTTTTCCAAAGCCTGAATGGCCGCAGGGTTGCAATAAATGATGCGGCCGGAAGAAGGATCCAGTTCCAGGACGGGGTCCGGGTTTAATTGCGGGAAGGAGGCGAGCCGCGCTACCGCCTCCTCGGCCTGCTTTCGTTCCGTAATATCCCGAGCCGCAGCAAAGATACCCTGAACCTCTCCGGCCTCGTTGGTATAAATGCTGGCGTTGTAAATTACCTCCGTGACCCGTCCCGAGACGTGACGAATAGCCAGAGGGTAGTCCCTGACCATGCCTTGGGAAAATGCCTGCCGATATCCTTCTCTGGCCTTCTCCGGCTCGGTGAAATAGTCGGAGGAATCCTGGCCGATAAGTTCTTCCCGGGGAACCCCGGTGACTATTTCCGTGGCGTGGTTCACATCCATGATCTTGCCATCGTGGCTGATGGTCCACAGCGGGTCGAGGCTGGCTTCGATGAGGCTGCGGGTATAGGCGGAAACCTTATGGGCCAGCAAAGCCCCAAAATATAACGCTAATAATAGTGTCAGCAGCACGCCTATTGGCGGTATCAGCCAGTAGGATAGTAAAATATGCCCTTGCACATAGGTTGGTGAAGCGCTAATATCCACCATCCACTGCCGACCCGCATAGGTGAAAGGGTGTTCATAGCGCAGAGTGACGGCAGGGACCAGCCAAGTTTTCCAGGGGACCAGCTTCGAATACAATTGGTCCCTTTCAAAGCGATACAGCAGTCGCTCATCTATCCCCCCATTCAGGTCAACCAATTCGGTCAAGAGACCCTTCTCGGGTGAAGATTGTACCGCGGTTTTTACTACATCACTAGCACGAAACACCCCTAGCACGAAGCCCTGCAGGGCCAGGCGCCTCTGTTCCGCGGTCGTTAAGGCCATTTCCTGCCGATAGACCGGGATGAAAATCAGAAATCCGGCTTGGCTACCGGTTTCCTGTATCAGCGTAAGGCGTTCTGAGGCTATAGGCTGGCCGGTATCAGCCGCTAGATCCAGGGCGGCCAGGCGGGCGTAGTTAGATCCCAGGTCAAATCCCACCGCGGGCTCGTTTCCGGCCAGCGGTTCCACGTAATAAACGGGGTAATAATACTGGTGGGGTCCTGCGGCGACTTTATTGCCTTTGGAGTCTAACTGGTAGATTTGGTAGTCCTGCAGTCCGTTCCGGCGGGCTTCGGCCTCAAAACGGGCGCGTTCCGGATAAGCAACCCGGGGAATCCACTCGAATGCCTGGATTCCCGGCCGGGTTTTCAAGGTCGGGGCAACGAACGCGGCAAACGCTTTGCGAGTCACGGAGGTCGACGCATTATAGAAACTGCGGAGCCCTTCCAGATCAATGAGATGCTTTTCCAATGCATCCTGAATAATGCTGGCGCGCGTCGCGGCATCGATTACAAATTGTTTGCGCAATCGCTCCAACGCGCCTTTCCGTGCTTCCCCATACAATATTGAGATCAGTAAAATCCCCGTCAGTAAAATAACTATTGGAACCTTATGACTTTTCAGACTTGAACGGACTTTGCTGAGTGCTTGATTCTTCATGACTGAAATACCTTATCCCATCAAATCGGTGATTTTGGCCTCCAGCATTAAAGATATCTATTCGAGATTATGCGGCAACCTTGGCCACGCAGTCTAAAAATGGTTTATGACCTCTTGTACCGGGAAAAATTCCCCAAAGTTTCTATTCTTAGAGCCGATTCCTCTATAGAACGGCATGTTACCATGAATTCCCCAGAAAAAGTAATATTCACCTGGAATATTAATAAACCACTCACAGGTTCTTCGTGGGGCGGCTACCTATGATGCCCCCTAGGCCAGCACCGCCCGGTAATGGTGGCCAGAGCCAGACTAAGACGGCTGCGAAAACCTTCATCCGCAACTTTTGACGAATTTCAAATGGCGGCTAACTTGCCAGGAGCGATAATTATCCCCAAGCCAATAAAAATTGCGGATATGCCCCGAATATCATATTTAGCGATCATTCGTGCCCACCATCTGCACACCGGTTTAAAATAAGAAAGGCAAGTCAGCGTTCTCATCGCTAACTTGCCTTATTTATTGCCTAATCATGGTCGGGACGAGAGGATTTGAACCTCCGACCCCCATGCAGGTTATGGGTTTTTCTTTGCCATGCAGGCGCAACCACCCTTTTTCATGTTCGACCGCACCATGCTCCTCATCTGTTCTTCAGATATTTTCATATCCGAATGGGCTTCTTTTATATGGGTCGCGCCAGCCTGCATGATTTTTTCCACCGCCTCATCATCATTGTTTGCTTCCACCTTAATTTCGTAAGTGCAGGGCGGAGGACATTGGCAGGAATATTCCATGATGATAACCTCCTTTGGGTTCAAATAGGCACTCCTCCCTGTCAAGTCAAGCCTGAGTGGCCTGACGACCCCAAACGAAGAGAAGAAGAAACTTGGCAAAGCGGGAACGAAAGGCCCCGGTGTCCCATCCCGGTTCCGTTTTTTTCCGCCCTTGCGCCGGGGCCGCCCTCTATGGGTTAGCCAGTAGGCCTTGGTGTCTTTCCCTTGCCTGCGGATCTCGGCCTTCTTGATTGTCGCCCTGGCCGTACTTATTGTTTGTTCAAAGATAAGGAGGTTAAGGCAGATGGACCCGAAAAAGCTTAAGCGGCTCCTGGCTGGCGTCAGTATCTTCAGCCTGCTTTCTGTGGGCGGCTTGGCGCAGGCTCAGAAAACTGGCTGATCAGGTCACTCGGGCACCGGTTGAGGCGGTTCCGAGGACAGTGCCGTGGGCACTGAAAAACCCAAGAAAAAAAATCCCGTTCCTAAGGTAAAGGCGAAACCTTCTTCCAAGGCCAAAGAGGCCGCCCCCGATAAGAAGCCAAAGAAAGCCCCCGAAACAGAAGCAGAAAAAACCAAGCAATGAGCAGGCTGACCTCCCCCGGCGCCGCTGCTAATCAGCCGGGGGGCCACCTGAAATTCCCTGAAATTTATGGCCGCCCAAACCCGCTTTTCCAAGATTTTTTCGGTTTCCCGGCAGGTCATGGGCTTACGGGTCTGGCGCCGGGCCCTGGCCGCCTTTTCGCCTGACGAGCCGCCGGAAAGGTTTCCGGACACCTTAGAGCGCCTGGTGGCCCAGGGCCTTCTCCCTCCCTATGTTCCTGACCTGGCCCGCCTTGAGTGGACGCACCACCAGGTTGGCGAGCAGGACGTGCCCGCCTCTCCTGACGAGGGGCCGGCGATTCTCAATCAGACGCTGGAACTGGTCCCTTGCCGCTGGCATAACTTGCCGCAACTCCTGGGCCACGGAAGTGACGCCCAAGCCGCAGTCACCGAAGGGGAGGAACTGGTGGCCGTCTGGCAGGACCTGCATGGTCAGACTCACCTGGAGACCGCCAGGCCCAGCGACCTTGCGGCTCTCAAAGTGGTGGTGGGCGAAACTACCCCCCAAGCCCTGGCCGCCCAGACCGGTAGCCCGGTGGGACCCCTGGTCGCCGCGCTCCGTCAGACGGCCCAGCGCGGCCTCATCCTGGCCCCGCCGTCCCGCCTGCACCGCACAGCCCGGTTCGCTCCCGGAGTTGAGGTGGCCGAACAGTTCCACGCCGCCCGGGTTTTTAGCCTCCAGTGGCACCTGACCCAGGCCTGCGACCTGCACTGTCGACACTGTTATGACCGGACTCCCCGAGCCACGCCTTCTCTGGCCGAGGGCCTTGATATTCTTCAGCAACTGCAGGCGTTTTGCCAGAGCCGTCAGGTTTCCGGCCAGGTCTCCTTTACCGGCGGCAATCCCTTCCTTTACCCACATTTTTTTGAGCTTTACCGTGCTGCCGCCGACCTGGGTTTCGGCTGCGTCATTCTCGGCAACCCGGTGCCTGAGGAAAAGTTGGAGCAGCTTTTGGCCATCGGCCCGCCGCTCTTTTATCAGGTGAGCCTGGAAGGGCTTCAGGAGCACAATGACGAGATCCGGGGCTCGGGTAATTTTCGCCGGGTCCTTGGCTTTCTTGAAATGCTGCGCCATTTTAAGATTCCCTCGGGGGTCATGCTCACCCTGACGCGAGCCAATCTTGCTCAGGTGCTTCCCCTGGCCGGCGCCCTGCGCCACCTGGCCGACGATTTTACCTTCAACCGGCTGGCCCGGTTCGGCGAAGGCGCCCGGCTTGAGCTGCCCACCCCCGGCGACTACCGCGCCTTTCTGGCCGAGTACCTGGAGGCCCGGCCCCAAAACCCCATTCTCGGCCTCAAAGACAGCCTGTTCAATATCCTCCTGGAAGAGCGGGGCCTTGTCTCTTTCGGAGGCTGCACCGGCTTCGGCTGCGGTGCGGCCTTCAATTTCATCACCCTGCTCTCCGACGGCGAGGTGCATGCCTGCCGCAAGTTTCCTTCCCTCATCGGCCATCTCAAGACTGCCGGTTTTGAGGAGATTTACGAATCAGCGGCGGCGGCCCGCTACCGCCGTGGCACTACTGCCTGCGCCGGCTGCCCCCTCCATGCGGTCTGCGGCGGTTGTCTCGCAGTTATTGCCGGCCTCGGCGGGGATCCCTTTTCCAGTGCCGATCCTTTCTGCTTCCGGTCCCGCGGCTAGGTTTTTATTGCTTATTTCTAATGAGTTGCGTTGTCTGAGCTGAACCTTAATTTGACCCTTATTCTCAATAAAGGAGGTGACGTAGATGAATCCGGAAAAGCTTAAGCGGCTCCTGGCTGGCGTCAGTATCGTCGGCCTGCTTTCGGCGGGCTGCAGCACCGCCGCCACCGGCTGAGCCGGTCCCGATGGAACCGGTTGAGGCGGTTCCCATGGCAGTGCCGTGAGCACTCCCAAACCCGTGGACAAGGCTCCCCTTCCCGAACCCAAACCGAAAACTGAAGAAAAAACCAAGCAATGAGCCGGCTGACCTCCCGCGGCGCGGCTGCGCCTGAGCCGGGGGAGCCACCTGAAAATAGGGACACTTCCTATTTTTCTATTTTTTTCCACCATTTTAAGGTCTTGCGCCGAAAAATAGGCAGTGTCCACATTTTTCTTAGTTTTTAGTGGCACCTGGATCAGCATTGCTATGGAGTCAGGATGTAGCCTTTGCTCTCTCTTCCTGGGTCATTCCGGCCAGGCGTTCAACTTCCGCCAATTCTAACCCCAGACCCTCGGCTACGCGCCGGCCGTAATCAGGGTCTGCTTTGAAAAATAAGGCGGTCTGCCGGAGTTGGAGGCGTTTTTGCGCTCCCCCCAGATGATCGACAATATTGCCTATCAGGTTCTTACGGTCCTGATCATTCATGGCTTTGCGGTAGAGGTTGCCGGCCTGCACGAAATCGTCGTTGGGGTGGGTGTAAGGGGAACGCCTGGCCGGCCCGGAGAGCTCAAAGGGCGGCTCGCCTGCGGCCGGGTCCGGTTCAGGACCACCGAAGCTGTTGGGCCAGTAATTGGGGCCATCGGCGCCGTTGGCGTCAAAACGCATCAAGCCGTCACGCTGGTAGCTATTTTCAGGGGCATGCTTGGGAGCGTTCACCGGCAGCAGATGATAATTGGGGCCCAGTCGGTGAATGTGGGTGTCGTGGTACGAGAACAGCCTGGCCTGCAGCATCTTATCCGGTGACGCGGCTATGCCCGGCACCAAATTGCCGGGACTAAAAGCAGCCTGTTCCACCTCGGCGAAGTAATTGACCGGGTTGCGGTTCAAAACCATCTTGCCGATCTTGATGGGCGGCACCTCTCCATGGGGCCAGACCTTGGTGATATCGAGGATGTCCCAACGAAAATCCTTGGCCTGTTCCGGGGTCAGGATTTGCATCTCCAGGGTCCAGGAGGGGTAATCGCCACGTTTGATGGCTTCAAAGAGATCCCGCGTGGCATGGTCCGGGTCTTGACCGCTGATTTTACCGGCCTCCTCCCGGGTAAGGTTCTTGATGCCCTGATCGGTCTTGAAATGGTATTGCACCCAGAAGTACTCGCCCTTGGCGTTGTACCACTTATAGGTGTGGCTGCTGTAACCGTTCATGTTACGGAAGGTGGCCGGCGTGCCCCGGTCGGAGAAGAGGATGGTGACCTGATGAATGGATTCCGGCGTCAGGGAGAGAAAATCCCAGAACATTTCGGGGTCCTTACAATTGGTGGCCGGGTGCCGTTTCTGGGTATGGATGAAATCCGGGAACTTCAGGGGGTCCCGGATGAAGAAAACCGGGGTATTGTTGCCAACTAAGTCATAGTTCCCCTCTTCGGTATAAAACTTCATGGCGAACCCGCGGGGGTCGCGGGCTGCGTCGGGCGAGCCCTTCTCCCCGCCTACGGTGGAAAACCGCACAAAGACCTCGGTGCGCTTACCAATTTCCGAGAGAAATTTGGCCTTGGTATATTTGGTCACATCCGCGGTAACTTCGAAGTAACCACCCGCGCCCGCACCTTTAGCATGAACCACCCGTTCCGGGATACGCTCGCGGTCAAAGTGACCGAGTTTCTCCAACAGATGAACGTCTTGCATCAGAACCGGCCCGCGCTCGCCGGCGGTCAGGCTGTTCTGATCGTCGGGCACGGGTATCCCAAAAGCTGTGGTTAGAGTCTTTTTATCCTTGGCCATTTTCTTCCTCCTTTATTTCAGCCGGGCCCTGCCTTTTGGCACTCGGGGCAAAGGCCGAAAAAGTTTAGCTGGTGATGGGTGATCTCATAGCCGGTCAGCCTGGCCATTTCTTGGGAGATTTCCGCCAAGGCTACAGACTTGCGATCGAGGATTTGTCCGCACCTGGTACAGATGACATGGGGATGTGGATATGGTTTATTGCCATCGTAATGGCTGCCCGCGGTAGCAAAATTAAGCTCCAAAACCTCGCCCACCTCCTTAAGCAGGGTCAAGGTCTTATAGATGGTGGCCAGGCTGGTGGTGGGAAAATCGGCTTTCATCTGTTCATAAATCTGCTCCACGCTAGGGTGTCCTTCGCTCTTGGCTATGATCTTTAACAGAGCCAGCCGCTGCGGGGTGATTCGGTGCCCTTTATCCCTCAGCACCTTAATTATTTGTTCCAGACGGTATTGAGGATCTGCCACTAACCTTCTCCAGTTCAGCGTCGACCATCCCCATTTTTATGGATAATCATTATCTTTAGAAAAACAATATCGACATAAAGAAACTTTATCCATTGCCCGGCAGCCACCAATTTCCTTTCGCCGTGTCCTAATCAGAGCCCGTAGCCTATAGCTACGGGCTACTAAAGATTGACAATTGTGCCAAATTGGTGCTGTAATCCACTATAAAGTAGAAGCTCCCGAGACCTACCGTAGGGTGCGTTCTACGCACCATTTTCTCGTTCCCAAGCTGTGCTTGGGAACGCCCTTTATCCGCCAAGCTGAGCTTGGCAAACCATTTTCGTTTCCAAGTACAACTTGGCAACCAGTTGAAGAGGGGCCTAATTATATTATAGGCAGTTCCGGGATTTCCTGAAAAAAATTAGCTGGGGGAATTATGAGAGGATGAAAGGCAAAAAGGCGGCCCGTAGGCCGCTTAGAGATTGGAAAACCGGTGATGCGAGCAGGAGTTTTTGTGCAACATCATGAGAACCATCAAATCGTTCAAGAATGCCATTTGGGATCTGTGTCAGTATCAATATTCGAAAGCAAAACATAATTTTTTTCTTGGTTAAATTCAGAAATTCTAAGATTTAACTCATAATTAATTTCAAAATAATCACGAGCATCCTGTATGCCTAATGAAGATAGGAACTTATTTTCAACTTCCACTTTAAGACCTGATATATCAACCATCACGCCACTCTTAAATATTTGTTTAACAGTACCAACAATGTAACGATGATCGTTTTTGGCGTGACGAATCACATCCCATGCTCTTAATATAATGTCCGGATAGCTTGGTTTTAAGGCGATACACGTTATTAATGTCGGAGGCTCATTCGGTAATTCATGTCTTTCAATGTCTGGGTTTTTAGACAAAGATTCAAAACAGCCCGTCGAAACCAAGTGAGCAGCTATTTCCTTTACTATTCTGGATTTTTGTTTTCCTCTCGATAAAAGATAGATACATTTACAATCATTTGATACATATGTGAAAGCCCGCTTGACATAAGGAGCATTGCCGAAATTTTCATATGTGTCAGGATGTGCAACCAAAATAACACCTATGTTAATATGGTCACTCCGGAATGCGAGCTCTGTCATTTCTTCACTTTCACGGGTTGCCAACCGATAGAACCATTTCCAGAACTTCTCTGCTTCCATCAAATGGGATTCACTGGGAGCTTTCTCACCTAGAGATTCACCCCAAAAATAATATTCCTGTAGTAAAATGCGTTTAAAAAGGCCTTTCTGATCAGTTTCTTCACATTGGTAGAACCTCTTTTTGGTTTCTGGTGCCTCGTCTCGAAATCTACCGTTAAATATGTTCAATGCAGTCCTGTGGCTTCTACTCAAGAGATTCCTCAGCATTAACAGGTCTATTGCTTTCGATGCGGTTTTATGCAAATATGTTTTGGCTCGTGGCAGTAATGCCGTTTCTACAAATGTGTTAGCCACATTATAATAGTTAGTATCGTGATCTTTACTAAAACTAACTTTCATAATAGCCTTACCCAATGCTATATATGTTTTAGCATTATCGGCAGTCACCCATTCAACACTGCACTCTGGTAGTAAGGGAAAGAAAAGTTCCTGATTAAAATTTTTAGTGAAGGAATTAATAGAGCCTTCTAATTCTAACTCTACTGATTTCCTCCTAAGCCATTTAAAAGCCCAGCCAACACTCTTGAGGATATCCCCCATGAATAGCTTACATTTAGGGTATAAATACAATGCAACTACAATCGCTATTACAAGAAGAGTAAACGTAGCACCAATGGGTATACCTAAGTATAATAGTATAGACATTACTTTATCGAAGTCTATCATCACACATCCTTCTGTTTCTCTAAATACGCAATCACGCATTCAACTCTATTGCAGACATAATGAAACTTTCCTTCTCTTAATGGTATAATAACCTGAATATTTTTTAAGGTAATCGGGATTCCACACTCTTGACAAATTATTTCACCATCCACTACGGCTTGGACTTGACCAAATTTTTCCAACACTGAGGAAATGTCTTCATCCAAAACTGCCCGCAATTTCTCTTCTTCCACGGCAATTTCCCTTTTAATAGACTGACCTAATTCCCAGACTTCAATATCTTTTTTGAATATTTATATTAATTCATGAAACATGGAAAATTTTAGAACACAAAGGGGCTGAAATGTCAAATTTTTATATCCTTCTTGAAAAAATGATTTTGAGCAATTGCTACTGGGCCTTTGTCCCCCCCCTAAATCCCGCCAAGGTCCTGCTGGGCGCCCCCCTAACTTTGAACCTTGAACCTTGAACCTTGAACTTTGAACCTTGAACTTTTCAACCGGGTCAACCGTCCCTCCTGTTCTGGAAATTTCTCTCCCCTAACCTTACCTTATCCCCATGTGTAACTTAACCGCTCTATCCCCGCACCGCCCGGCCGCCCAGCGGCGCCAATGCGGTACACCAACGGCGCTTAAGCGGTCCCGGACCGCTCAGCCAGCGCCCCCTCAGCGGACTAAAGCGAGCCAAATAAGGTACTTATGCGGAGCAAACTGCGGCATTTTTTTTGATACCGGCACAGACTGGCCCCGATTGGCCTCTTTTTTCGGCATGAAGTCCCTGCGAAACAGGGCGACTCACCTGATAAAACGAGGAATATTGGATACTTGGATTATGCACGATTTTCCCATCCCTAAGTTCAACCTGGGATTGCCTTTTTCGCCGCCAGACCCAGCCTGGCCACCATTTCTGTCCCCAAATTCAACTTGGGAACTAAGGGAAAGATCCCGATTCTCAAACTCCCAACTTTGAACCTTGAACCTTGAACTTTGAACCTTGAACTTTTCGGCCCAGTGAGTTGCAATTAAACCCTTCATAATTACCATCTGAAATGAGAGGGGAGCCTATGCCTGAGAATCTAGGAAAACCGCCGACCGATTTCCCACCAGGAGTTGAACTTAAAGACGAGGACATCTACGAGGCCATGAAGGCCATCCCGGGCTATTTGGATATCACCCCGGGAGATTTCAAGGAGGTCTATCACCTGGCCTACCGCCACGCCCTGGAGCGCCTGAGCCGGGCGGTGACCGCCCGGGAGATCATGACCCGGGAAGTGGTCGCCGTGCCTCCCGAGACCCCGCTGGCGAAAGTTGCCGAGGCCATGGGGCGTCGCGGCATCTCCGGCGTGCCGGTGGTGGACGCCGCCGGCCGGGTGCTGGGGGTCATCTCTGAAAAGGATTTTCTGACTCAAATGGGCCTGATCGAGCCCAGGAATTTCATGAGCCTGGTGGCCTCGTGCTTGCAGAAGCAGGGCTGCGTGGCGCTGCCCATCAAGCCGCGGCAGGCCGGCGACCTGATGAGTTCTCCCGCCGTCACCGTGGGTCCGGAGACCAGCGTCAAGGACATCGCCGCCCTCTTCACTGCCAAGGGCATCAATCGGGTGCCGGTGACCGACGCCGCGGGCCTGCTCCTGGGTATCGTTAGCCGGGGCGATATCGTCAAGGCGGCCATCGGCGGAGGGGCCCAATGATCGGCGACTACTTCCGCAAGATGGCCGGCACCACCCAGAGCCCGCCCCGGGCCGGTCTGTCCGAGATTCTCTGGGGCTGGCTCGGCGCCTTCCTGGGTATCGGCCTGGTGGCCTACCTCCACGAAACCCTGGTAGAACCAACCGATTTGGTCCTGCTCATCGGCTCCCTGGGCGCCTCGGCGGTCCTGATTTACGGCGCCATCAAAAGCCCCCTGGCCCAGCCCCGCAACCTGGTAGGTGGCCACCTCATCTCCGCCCTCGTCGGCGTCACCGCCTATAAATTGCTCTTCCCCTACCCGTGGCTGGCCGGGGCCGTGGCGGTGGCCACCAGCATTGCGCTGATGCACGCCACCAAAACCTTGCATCCCCCCGGCGGTGCCACCGCCCTGATCTATATCATGGGCAGCCCGAAGCTCCATAACCTGGGCTATCTTTACGTCCTGATGCCGGTGGGGGCCGGGGTTATCCTGATGCTGCTGGTGGCCCTGCTGGTCAATAACCTCTCCCACCGGCGGCGTTACCCGGAATTCTGGTGGTGAGCCACGGGCCGGGGCTCAGCAAGCCGCCGGTGGCACAGGCTTTCCAGCCTGTGCCTGAGAGCGTTATCTTTCGTCTTTTTCCTGGTGGTAAATTAAGGATACGGTCGTCGAGACCCTCTTGGCCCAGGTCGGATCATCTTGATTCAATTCAACTTCATCATAAAAATCGCTAAAATCATGATCCACTAACTTGTACGGATTTTTGCTGTCGGAATCATAAAATGTATGTCTCAATTCATGTCTTACCACTTTTTCAATGTCAGACTCTTCGCAATGTTTTATCAAATTGCTGTCCAAGAGCATGATGTAATCATAACCTTCTTCCGGCGCCTCATTTCTGGATAAATATTTCACCAGGTCGGAAGGCTTCACCATTTTACCAAGAACTATGCTGCCTCGCTTCATCATCTTCTTTTTATTAATCAAGAATAATATCTTCGCATTAGCCAACTGCGGGAAATATTTCCCTTTCAATCTTTCATACATTTCATAAATCATCTCAGGTACATCGTCATATTTCATTGTGCTTCTCCTTTCGCATCATTATTTCAAGCAAGGGGGATCGACCGCTATCGGCGAAACTTCACCACTATGGTCGGCTGGAGGAGCCAAATTCCTCTCTAAAAAGTATAGGCTGCCAACTCGCAGCCTATAACTTATTGCCATGATTGGTGCCGGAGGCCGGACTCGAACCGGCACAAGGTTGCCCTCGGAGGATTTTGAGTCCTCTGCGTCTACCAATTCCACCACTCCGGCGACTTAATTATTTCAAATGGTTAGCTTCTCCTTTAATTCCATGAAAAATCCTTGGTGAATACATAGGTGAATATCCTTACCGATTTTCGCCTGCCAAAGCCCTAAGTTCTTCCCGGCTAACTGTGTTATACCGCTTGAAGACATATAGGGTTTTATGTCCGGTCGCCGCCATTATACGAAAATAATCGTGCGCCTGCAACCGCCAGTTATTCTGACCTGCCCCCAGTAGTTGTACCAAATTTTAAGTTAGGATGGGGGTCAGTGGTAGGTCGCTTCCCGAATCTGTAGCGATAAAGGGTGCAGCCCGTGACGGGGCAAAGTTCAACTTCTTTCGGACTGCGGCAACCGCAGTCCATGCATTTTAGCCTAATGTTTTTGATCGGAGTTGGAATAGCCATCACCACCTCTCTCGGTAATTAATGCCGCACCCCCACCATTGCCGGGTAAAGTTTCACCAGGACCGACCAGTCGCACTTGAGACACAGGGACTGCCCGTCATAATCCGGGCAGGTAGCCACACCGCCGCAGCGGGGGCAATAACACCCTAAGAAGTTAACCACTTCGGGCTTGTGAGCCTTCACCTGCGCCAACAGATGCCGCACCGCCGCCTGGTGGGGCCTGCTTCCCCTCGAAGCGCACCTTCACCGCTTCACCGTCCAACCGAAAGCTAAAGCCGATCCGGGATAACTCCATAACCACTTGACCCGGCCTCATAGTTCAATCTCCTCTCCTTCTTTAAGCAAGGCTGCCAGATGTTGGGGTGAAAATTTCAATTCATTTTTACTCCCCTGATTTCCCTGCAACCCTGCAACCAGTACCTCTTTATCATGTATATTCATATCGTTATCGGTTGCATCTTCGGTTGCGTGGTATATTTTCGAAGTGCAACCGTGCAATGCTTGCGAATTGGGTTGCAGGTTGCAAGTGGGGTTGCAACTCATAACCATCTGATTTATTAGGTAATTCATTATGAGATTGCAAGGTTGCGCCGGTTTCCGGGGGGTATGAATTTTTCTTAATTGTCTCGGGCGAGGGTAAAACCGTCTGGTTGTCCGGCAATTTGTCACCTGGAACAAGTTTATAAACGGGAGCCTTTGCTCTGTTCTCCAAATATCCGGCATACAGGGCCTTCTGGACCCTACTGGACGCTGTGGCCTTATGAAGCTTTAAATAGTTAAATCCCCTGGACAGTCACCCCACTGCCGTAGGGTTACACCCAAGAGCGAGGGGTTCGGCATAGGGAATGATGACCTCGGGCCGTTCTAACTCAAGAATCCTTTGCAAGGCTTGAAACGGGGCCAGATCAACCGCTGCTTGTTTTTCCCCTTTGGCATGGGCCAGGATCACTGCCATGGTTTGCTTTGGTGAATAATCCACTTCCAGACTCAGAATCCGGGTCTCGTTTTCTGGGTGCAATCCTGCCCTGGTGGTGGTGATGATCAAACCCGTTGGGCCTTCCCTCTCCTTCAGGCGAGATTTCATCCCATCGGTGGTCCTATCAACCGTTTCATATTTTATCCGTCCTTCCGATAGGAGAGACCGCATCAGGTATTGGGCAAAATCGCTGCCCAGACCTGACGCCTCATAAATCACCAAGTGACGTCTATTGCGGCCCCACCATGGTTGATGGGGTCAAATAATCTAAGGTCCAGCCTGCATTGAACTAAATTTCAATTGAGCCTGTTTAAGCTTCATGTAATGATCATCCCGTCATATTCCTTACCCCGGCGGCACCGCGGGTACATTTTCGAAAAATTCAGAGCACGGAGGAAAAGTTTGGGGACAAGAGCACTCGGAGCAGCAATCCTGGCATTCCTCTTGGCAGCCCTCCTGGCAGCCGAGCCGGCCTTCGCCGAGAAGAACCCTCTCAGGGAGGTTTATTTCGGCGAAACGCACGTGCACACTAGCTGGTCTTTTGATGCTTACATTTTTGGCAATACGATTACCGGGCCGGCAGAAGCTTATAAATATG
>JAPLJC010000168.1 GCA_026388765.1 Deltaproteobacteria bacterium | reverse complement strand
CACTTCTCCTCCATCTCTTCTGAGCAGGACTTGCATTGCTTCAGCGGTTCCAACTCCTCCGGAGTGGCCGGCCGTATTTCGAGTACCTTGACCGAATAGTGCAGATCGTGGCCGGCCAAGGGGTGGTTCATATCCAGAATGACCGCATTCTCCTGCACTTCCTTGATGGTTAAGGGATACTCAGGCGGGAAAGGGAGATTGGCCGGGATCACCTTCTGACCCACCTGCACTTCCATCTCCGGCGGAAAGACCTTATGGCTCCACGCCTGGACATTTTCCGGATCATAGGGGCCAAAGGCCTCATCCGCCGGGATGACGAACTCCACCGCATCCTGCTCCCGTAGACCCAGGAGGCGGCGTTCCAGCCCCGGCATGAGTTCTTGGCAACCGGCGATAAATTTGAGATAAGCCGGCGCCTCGGCGCTGCCGCGAATCTGCTCCCCGGTATCCAGGTGCAGGCGGTATTCCAGGACGACGTATTGGTCTGGGGCGATAACAGACATCTGGTCCTATCCTTAAAATAATGATATAATTTTTAAGATTTGGTGGCCCGAGACGGCCGCCCCTACAATTGGCGTGATGATGGAGGGGCGGGCCTCCGGGCCCATCGTTAACTTGGTATTATACCTTAACCTTAGCTCTCTGTAACCCTCTAAGGCCAAAATGATTCGCAAGGCACAGCTTAACGAAGTTTCGGAAATTTGGCGGATGTTACATGCCTTCGCCGATAAAGATGTCTTGCCTCGCACCATGGCTGATTTGTACAGCCAGGTCCGGGAATATTTCGTCTATAAAAAAGGTCGCGGCCCCATTATGGGGGTTGCCGGCCTGCACATCTTCTGGCACGACTTGGGAGAAATTCGCTCCGTGGCAGTCTTGCCGAATTTTCAAAAAACCGGCATCGGCTCCCGCTTGGCCAATAAATGCATTGAGGAAGCTCGCATCCTCGGGCTGAAGAAAGTCTTCGCACTCACTACTCGTCCCGATTTTTTTAAACGGTTGGGGTTTAAACGGGTCCCCAATGAGGAGCTGCCGAATATTATTTGGAGTGAGTGTAAAGACTGTCTTAAGTACCCAGATAAATGCAACGAAATCCCCATGCTCCTGGAGCTGGAGACCGCCGCTGACGAGGGCTAACTTAACTTGACAGGTCTCCTTGCAAGCGTTATTTTATTAATTGAAGGCCGATGGCAAAATTAACGGTGCAGTTAATCCTCCGGTGAAGCGGCGCTTTATCGGGGTTTTTTATTGGCTGACTTTATATGATTGATTTAATTCTCAAAAAGGTTTTCGGCAGTAAAAACGAGCGGGAGCTCAAACGCCTGGCGCCCCTGGTGGACGCCATCAACTCCCTGGAGCCGGAGTATCGTACCCTCTCCGACGCCCAGCTCCTGGGCAAGACCGCGGCGTTCAAAGAGCGCCTGGACCGCGGCGAGCCCCTGGACGATCTCCTGACCGAGGCCTTCGCCGCAGCTCGGGAGGCCTCCACCCGGGTCCTGGGGCTGCGCCCCTTCGATGTCCAGCTCATCGGCGGCATTGTCCTGCACCAGGGTAAGATCGCCGAAATGAAGACCGGTGAAGGTAAAACCCTGGTGGCCACCATGCCCGCCTACCTCAACGCCCTCACCGGCCAAGGGGTGCACATCGTCACGGTCAACGACTACCTGGCCCGACGTGACACCCAGTGGATGGGCGGCATCTACCACTTCCTGGGCCTCACGGTGGACACCATCATCCACGGCCTGGACGACGACCAGCGCCGTCGCGCCTACCATGCTGACATCACCTACGGCACCAACAACGAGTTCGGTTTCGACTACCTGCGGGACAACATGAAGTTCTCCCTGGCGGATTACGTCCAGCGAGATTTCAATTACGCCATCGTGGACGAAGTGGACTCCATCCTCATCGACGAGGCCCGCACCCCCCTGATCATTTCCGGCCCCGCCGAAGAGTCCACCCAGCTCTACTTTGTCCTGGACCGAGTGGCCCGGCAACTCAAAAAGGACCAGGACTTCACCGTGGACGAAAAGGCCCGCTCCGTCCTGGTCACCGAAGAGGGGGTGGCCCGCGGTGAAAAGCTGGTGGGCCTGGAAAACCTTTACGATCCCCGCAACATCGAGGTCCTGCACCACCTCCAGGCCGCCCTGAAGGCCCACAACCTCTTTAAGCGGGACGTGGACTACATCGTCAAGGAAGGCCAGGTTCTCATCGTCGACGAGTTCACCGGGCGTCTCATGCCCGGCCGGCGTTACTCCGACGGCCTGCACCAGGCCCTGGAAGCCAAGGAAGCCGTCAAGGTCGAAAACGAAAACCAGACCCTGGCCACCATCACCTTCCAGAACTACTTCCGCATGTACGAGAAGCTGGCCGGCATGACCGGCACGGCCGACACCGAAGCGGAGGAGTTTAAGAAGATCTACAACCTGGAAGTGATGGTCATTCCCACCGACCGGAAGATGATCCGCCTGGACCATCCCGATGTCATTTATAAGAGCGCGGAAGAAAAATTCCAGGCCGCCGTGGAAGATATCAAAGACTGCAACCACCGGGGCCAGCCGGTCCTGGTGGGCACCACCTCCATCGAAAAGTCTGAGTACCTGAGCCACCACCTGAAACGGGAGGGCATCCAGCACGAGGTGCTGAACGCCAAGCAGCACGAAAAAGAGGCGCAAATTATCGCCCGGGCTGGACAGAAGGGCATGGTGACCATCGCCACCAGTATGGCCGGCCGGGGCACCGACATCGTCCTGGGCGAAGGCGTGGTGGCGACCGGCGGCCTCCACATCCTGGCCACCGAGCGCCACGAATCCCGGAGAATTGACAACCAGCTCCGGGGCCGCTCCGGCCGCCAGGGGGACCCCGGATCTTCCCGCTTCTACCTGTCCCTGGAAGACGACCTGCTTCGGATCTTCGGCAGCGACCGCATTAAGGGCCTCATGGGCCGCCTGGGGATGGACGACGGCCAGCCCATCGAACACCGCCTGGTGAGCAATGCCATCGAAAAGGCCCAGAAGCGGGTGGAAGGCCACAACTTCGAAATCCGCAAACACCTCCTGGAATACGACAACGTCATGAACAAACAGCGTGAGGTGATTTACGGCCAACGCCGCCAAATCCTCTCTGGTGAACACCTCCAGGAAGACATCCTGGAGATGGCTCAAGAGCTGGTGGAGGACCTGGTGGAGGAATACACCGGCAACAAGCTCTCGGAAGAATGGGATCTGGACGGCCTGAGCGTTGCCTTCCAGCGCCAGTTCGGCTTCCGGGCGCCGCTCGGCAATCTGGTGGACGGAGACCTGCGGGAATTGCTCAGCGACAAGGTTAATGAGCGCTTCGCCGCCAAGACCGAAGAGATCGGCCCGGAACTCTTCCCCCAGCTCCAGCAGATGGTGATGCTGCAGATCGTCGACAATCAGTGGAAAGACCATCTGCTCTCCATGGACCACCTGCGGGACGGCATCGGCCTCCGGGGCTATGCCCAGGTGGACCCCCTGCGGGAATACCAGCTGGAAGGCTATGATATGTTCATGGACCTGATCCACCGCATCGAGGCGGAAACGGTGGGCGCCCTCTTCCACCTCCAGGTCAAGCCCCACCAGGAAATTCCGGAAGAGGCCCGGCCACAGGAACAACCCATGTACTTCAGCCACGGCAACGGCAGCGCCGCGCAACCCCAGCAGCGCCAGCAGAAGAAGCCCGGCCGCAACGACCCCTGCCCCTGCGGCAGCGGCAAGAAATTCAAGAAGTGCTGCGGGAAGTAATCTGGGGGGAAATGGGAAAATGGGGACAAGGGGAAAAGGTTCGAAAATCCTTGCTTTTAACCCTTTCCCCTCTTCCCCATTTCCCCATTTCCCCTTTTCCCCCTGTAATTAAACCCGGTCATGTTGTTAGGGGGCAATCTTTATGAGCAAATTGGACCTGAAAAAAGAATATAAGCCTCTCTACACCGCCTCGGCCAAAGAGGCGGTCTTGGTGCTGGCCCCGCCCATAAAATTTCTGATGCTGAATGGCTCCGGCGACCCCAACCTCAACCCGGAGTTCCAGGCCGGCATCGAGGCCCTCTACACCGCCTCCTATACCCTCAAGTTCATGCTCAAGCAGGCGCAGGGGCTGGATTACATGGTGCCGCCCCTGGAGGGCCTGTGGTGGATGCTGCTGGCGGACTTTGACCCGGACCGCCGGGATGACTGGCGCTGGACCCTGATGATCCCGCAACCGGAACCGGTTTCCAGGAAAGTGCTTGACCTGGCGGTGACCGCGGCCCAAAAGAAAAAGCCTCTGCCGGCCCTGGAGAGGCTGCGCCTGGAGATTTATGACGAAGGCCAGGCCGCCCAGATTCTCCATGTGGGCCCTTACGGCGAGGAGGCGGCCAGCATCGAGCGCCTGCATGCCTTTATTAAAGAGAAGGGCTACCATTTCTGCGGCAAGCACCACGAAATTTATCTAAGCGATCCCAGGCGCACCGCGCCGGAGAAATTGAAAACTATTCTAAGGCAGCCCATCAGCCTGGAAGCCATGAAGTGATAGGGTTGGGGGCCGCCGGGGCGGCGGCCATTAATGTAGGACAGGCGAGGGCGCCTGTCCTACATTATAGGCGTTCCCAAGCGGAAGCTTATTAATGGCACCGGCCTCCGGCCGGTGTTCTAATTTTTTCTCTGTGTCCTCTGCGTCTCTGTGGTAAATTTTCCTGAGAGGTGAGCCATGATCATTCCCGGATTTCGTTTTGCCGCCACCGCGGCCGGCCTCAAAAAGACCGGCGCCCCTGACCTGGCCCTGATGGTGGCGGATGAACCCGCCGCCGCGGCCGGGGTCTTCACCGCCAACCTGGTCAAAGCGGCCCCGGTGGTCCTCAGTCAAGAGCGCCTGCGCGGCGGCCACGCCCAGGCCATCCTGGTGAACGCCGGCAACGCCAACGCCTGCACCGGTCCCGAAGGCCTGGCGGACGCCCGGGAGAGCGCCCGGGGTGCGGCCGAACTGCTGATGATACCGGAGCGCCTGGTGCTGCCCGCCTCCACCGGGGTCATCGGCCAGCCGCTGCCGCTGGCCAAAATCAAGCAGGCCCTCCCCAAACTAACGGCTCGCCTCAACCCCAAGGGGTTCCAGGAAGCGGCCCAGGCCATCATGACCACCGACACCCGGCCCAAGACCGCCCTGCTGCGGGAGACGATCGGCGGTAAGGTGGTAACCCTGGCGGGGATGGCCAAGGGCTCCGGCATGATTCACCCGGATCTGGCGACTTTGCTGGTCTTCATCTTCACCGACGCCGCCGCCACTCCCAAGGTCCTGAAGACCCTGCTTAAGCGGGCCCTGCCGGTGAGTTTCAACCGCATCACCGTGGATGGCGATACCTCCACCAATGATACCGTGCTCTTTCTGGCCGGCGGCCGGGCCGGCAATCCGGCGATCACCGTTGATGGCCCGGCCATGGCGGCGCTGGGGGAGATGCTCAACCAGGTCATGGGGGATCTGGCCTCCCAGGTGGTGGCCGACGCCGAAGGAGCCCGGCACCAGTTCCGGGTGGAGGTCCGGGGCGCGGCCACCGCGGCCGAGGCCCGGAAGGCGGCGGTCACCGTGGCCCTCTCGCCTTTGGTGAAGACCGCCATGGCCGGCGAGGACGTCAACTGGGGGCGCATCATGGCGGCCCTGGGCCGTTCCGGGGCCCGCTTCGACCCCGAGCAGGTGGAAATCGCCTACGGCGACGTCCTGGTAGCTCAAAAAGGCCGCGGGCTGGGGCCCGCGGCCGAAGCCCGGGCCCAAAAGGTCATCCAGGCCGGGGCCTTCACCCTCACCATCGACCTGAATAACGGCGAATTTTCCGACTACTACGAGACCTGCGATTACACCGAGGACTATATCCGGATCAACGCCAGCTACCGCAGTTGAGGGGCGCTTAGAGATAATATCAAGATAAATAAACTGATGAAAAGATATACATTTTTTGGCATTATTTTATTTAGCATCATCTCTGCTCTGCCTGCAGGTGCCGTCAACGTATTTAAGCACTATGATAAAGTAATTTGGATTGACCAACCCAGGCAGTCCGGGGCGGCTTACGAAAAAGGACAAAAACTCTTCTCATTTTCCATACTGAGCGGAGATGATGAAACCCCGACACCACCCGGGGCTTATGTGGTAAAAGTGAAAGATGCAAATTATTATTCCCGCAAATACCAGCAACCTATGTCTTACTCAATATTTATCGATTTCAAAGCCAAGCGAGCCATTCACGAAGGTGGGGTGCCCGACCAGGGCGAAAAAAGCAAATGGGCCACCCATGGCTGTATCCATGTTGAAGAACCTTACATTAAAAGACTATTCGATTGGGCCGAGCCCAGGAAAACCCTGATTGTAATTCGGGGCAAAAGAGACTGGAGCAGTGAAGAGCAAGTCGGCGAAGTTGACGAGGGCATCCAAGAGACCCCGGAGAAAGAAGAGATCGGTCCGGAAGAGGAAATCCGGCCACAAGACAAGAACCAGCTAAGAGAGGAGAACCAACAACGAGAAGAAATCCCGCAGGAAAAAGAGAGCCAGCCAGGAGACGAGGACGAGGACACCGGGGATTGAAATATTACGAGACTTGCGACTACACTGAGGACTAGATCCGTAATAACGTTAGTTATCGTAGTTGACAACAGGGGGCGACCCAGCGGGTCGCCCCTACTTTTAGAATTTGGTGGCACCGGTTTCCAACCGGTGCGGCACAGGCTGAAAGCCTGTGCCACCCTTCCCCTTATACGGGTTGGGAGAAGGGGACAATTTATCTTATAATACTAAATAATTTTGCCACCCCCACCCCCATATGGTTGAAGTCGCCATTGATAGGACTTTCGCAATAAACTCGCCTGATATTCTCTTTCCCTTTTCACCTTTTCACCTTTTAACCCAAGATTTTATAACCCTGGCCCTCCCTCCAAGAATTTTTTCCCCTAGCCCCTCCCCTTCCCCCTGCCCCGCCGCAGCCACCACTTGGCCGCCTCCACCACCGGCACGATGAGGAGGCTCAGAACTGCGGCCAGCAGCCAGTCCTGCCAGCGCAACGGCGTGGTATGGAACAGGCGGGCCAGCGGCTCCCATTCGATCACCGCCACCATCATCAGCAAAGACAGCAGCACCGAGAGATGGAGAAACTTGTTGGAGAAGAAGCCCACCTTGAAGAGGGACAGGTAATCGGAGCGGCAATTGTAGGCGTTCACCAATTCGGCCAGCACCAGGGTGATGAACACCATGGTCTGGGCCTCGGTCAACACCTGTTCCGTGGCGCTCAGGGCCCACGGGTTCCAGTAATAATAGTAGGCAAACAGGGGAATGAGGACGGCGGTGAGGTAAAGGGAGATGACCCCGCAGAGGACGTTCACCGGCCGGGTGAAGACTCCTTCGTCCGGCGGCCGGGGCGGCCGTTTCATGATATCCGGGGCCTTGGGGTCCACCCCGAGGGCCAGGGCCGGCAGGCCGTCGGTGGTCAGGTTGACCCAGAGAATCTGCAAGGCGATGAGAGGTAAAGGCAGGCCCAGGAAGAAGGACCCGGTGAGCACCAGGATCTCGGCGACGTTGCAGCTCAGCAGGTACACCAGGTACTTCTTGATGTTGTCGAAGATGGCCCGGCCTTCCTCCACCGCGGCCACCAGGCTGGCGAAGTTGTCGTCCGCCAGGATCATGGCCGCGGTCTCTTTGGTGACTTCGGTGCCGGTGAGCCCCATGGCCACGCCGATGTCGGCCCTCTTTAAGGCCGGGGCGTCGTTGACCCCGTCCCCGGTCATGGCCACCACCTCCCCCTGGCCCTTGAGAAGGTCCACCAGCCGCAGCTTGTGATCCGGAGCCACCCGGGCGAAGACCCGGGTCTCCTTGAGGGCCTCCTGGAGTTCCGAGTCGCTCAGCAGGTTCATTTCCGCCCCGGTCAGGACCACGTGCTTTTTTTGGTCCGGAGGCACCAGGCCCACCTCCCGGGCGATGGCCCCGGCGGTGTCCGGGTGGTCACCGGTGACCATGATAACCCGGATGCCGGCCCGGTGGCAGTGGGCCACCGCCTCCCGTGCCTCAGGCCGGGGCGGGTCCATCAACCCCACCAGCCCCACCCAGACCAGGTTAACTTCCGCAGCCTCGGGGGTAAGTTGGGGGAGCTTTTTCACCTGGCGATAAGCCAGACCCAGCACCCTAAGGGCCTCATGGGCCATCCGGCCCGCCTCTTTGGCGACCTGTCGCCGGTAATCAGCGGTGATGGGGCGTTCCCCATGAGCAGTCAGGACCTTCGTAGCCCGGTGCAGCAAGCTTTCCGGGGCTCCTTTGAGGCACATGAGAACCCCATCCGGCGCCTCATGGAAGGTGCTCATCCGCTTGGTTTCCGAGGAAAAGGGAATCTCCGCCATCCTGGGAAAATTCCGCTGCAATTCCCCGAAATCCAGTCCCGCCTTGCGTCCCAGGACCAGCAGCGCCCCTTCGGTGGGGTCGCCCCGCACCGTCCAGGTACCGTCAATTTCCTCCAGGGCCGCGTCGTTGCATAGCAGAGAGATGCGGGCCGCCATGGCCAGGACCGGGTCTGTGGCCGGCGCCAGTTCTTTCTGCCCCGCAATGAAGGCGCCCAGCGGCTGGTAACCAGAGCCGGTCACCTCAATTTCCCGGCCATCCAGAAACAGCCTCCGGGCCGTCATCTCGTTTTTAGTGAGGGTCCCGGTCTTGTCGGTGCAGATCACCGTGGTGCAGCCCATGGTTTCTACGGCGGGCAGCCGCTTGACGATGGCATGACGCCGGGCCATGCGGGTGGTGCCGATGGCCAGGGCGCCGGTCACCACGGCGGGCAGCGACTCGGGCACCGCGGCCACCGCCAGGCTGATGCCCCAGATGAGCATCTCCAGCCAGCCGTGGCCCCGGAGCACCCCCAAAATTGAGGCGCCCGCGGCCACCACCAGGCAGATGACGCTCAGGACCCGGCCGATGGCGACCATGCGCTTTTCTAAGGGCGTGCGCTCCTCTTCCACTTCAGACAAGAGTTGGGCGATGCGGCCGAACTGGGTCTCCATGCCGGTGGCGGTGACCACGGCCCGGCCGCGGCCGTAGGTGATCACCGTGCCCCCGAACACCATGCAGCGCTGGTCGGCTACCGCGGTTTCCGCCGAGGGGACCGCGGCCAGGTCCTTCTCCACCGCGGTGGACTCTCCGGTGAGCAGGGCCTCATCCGCCCTCAGGTTGACCACCGTAAGCAGGCGGGCATCCGCCGCCACCCGGTCGCCGGTATGGAGCACCAGCAGGTCGCCGGGCACCACCTCCCTGGCGGGCAGCACCATCTCTCTCGCTTCCCGCACCACCGTGGCCTCCGGAGCCGCCAGCTTCCGCAAGGCCGCAGCGGCCTGCTCGGCCCGGAATTCCTGGATAAACCCCAAAAAAACACAGGCCAGCACAATGGCCAGGATGACCCAGGCGTCCAAGGTTTCCCCCAGCAGAAAGGAGATCGCCGTGGCCGCGATGAGGATGGCGATGAGAAGATTCTGGAATTGCCGCAGGAAAATCCGCCAGGGAGAAATTTCTTTGCCTGTCATTAGGGCATTCGGGCCATAAAGGCTGAGGCGCTCTTGAGCCTCCGCCTGGCTCAAGCCATCGGGGCCAGTCCGCAGTAATTCCAGAACCTCCCCAGAACTCAAGGTGTGGAAGGAATCGGTCCGAGTTTCCATAGCGGCTATTTTATCCTGTAATCAAGCCTTCCCCAAAAAGAAAAGGCGGCAATGCGCTTGCATCCGGGCGAATAAATTCTTAATTTCTTGCCATCTCGGGATATTTTGTCCGGGATCACCAACCGGATCAAAGGAATGACTATGGATTTTAAGGCTGCTGCGACCCAGTTGAAGGAAGCCCTGCGCCTCAAAACCGAACCTTTTGGCGTGGCCTTTTTGAAAGAGGCGTCCGCTCTACCCGAAAAAACCCGGCGGCCGTCCCGGGTCTTCGGCAAGCGGGTCACCATCTGCCAGGGCGTTACCCTGGCCCGGATTTATGGCTGGCCTGTGGGCCTGACCAAAGACGACCTGATTTGCATCCCCGGCATGCTGGCCTTTGGCTTCACCCCGGCCACCGACCCCATCCTGGAGTTGGGCCAGCTCTTTTGCGAGGTGGGTTTTCATCCGGACCTGGGGCCGGCCTTGAAGGAAGTTGCGGCCATGCCCCGCTTTGAACCGGAAGAAGTGGGAGCCATCTACCTCTGCCCCCTGGAGCGCCTGGCCTTGCAGCCCGATGTCATCGTAGTCTATGGCAACCCGGCCCAACTCGTCCGTCTCATCCAGGCAGCCACCTTTATTCTGGGGGAACGGGTGCAAGGCGAATTCGGCGGTAGGGTGGAATGCGCCTCGTACCTCATCGGCCCTTACCGCCGGGGCGAATTCCTGGTGTCCATCCCCGGCCTGGGGGACCGCATCTTCTCCATGACCCAGGATGATGAGCTGGTGCTGTCGTTTCCCGCAAAATATCTGGAAGGACTGCTCATCGGCTTGAAAGAGGCGGCCCGCAAGATCGGGGCCCGCTACCCGGTCACAGTCTATCAAAACTTCACCCCTGTCTTCCCCTCCCCCTATCTGGAGCGGGCCAAGAAATGGGGGATCATCGAGGAATGATTTGTAGGGGCGGCTCGCGAGCCGCCCCTACAGATGCTTGCGGATCTTTTTCCGAAAACCGCCCTCAAAAGGGTTTCCATGGTAACCGCACCAACCCTGCTTGATTTCCGGCCCATTGCATTGCGGGTGTTACAGGATCGTTATCTGCGGCGGGACCCCGACGGCCGGGTAATTGAGACGCCGGAAGAATTGTTTCTGCGGGTGGCCCGGGGGGTGGCGGCCGCCGAAGCGCGCTACGGCGGCCCGGAGGCGGTGGCCCGCCAAACCGCGGCCTTTCACGAGGCCCTGCGCTCCCTGAAGTTCCTGCCCAACACCCCCACCCTGATGAACGCCGGCCTGCCGGGAGGGCAACTGGCCGCTTGCTTCGTCATCCCGGTGCGCGACGACATGCGTTCCATCCTGGAGGGGGTGCGGGATATGGCCCTGATTCACCAATCCGGCGGCGGCACCGGTTTTACCTTTACCCATCTCAGGCCCCGGGGCGACCAGGTGCGCTCAACCGGCCGGGTGGCCTCCGGTCCGGTCGGCTTCATGCGTATCTATGACACCACCACCGAAGTGGTGAAACAGGGCGGCCGGCGCCGGGGAGCCAACATGGGCATCCTCAACGTCGATCACCCGGACATCCTGGAGTTCATCAAGGCCAAGAGCGAACCGGGGATGCTTACCAACTTCAACCTGTCCGTCGCGGTCAGCGACGACTTTATGGCGCGGGTGGAAAATGACGCGACCTATCCTCTCATCAACCCCCGGACCCAGCAGGAAGTGGGACGCTCCCGGGCCAAAGAGGTCTTTGACCTCATCTGCCGCTACGCCCTGGAGACCGGCGACCCGGGCCTCATCTTTCCGGATGCCATCGAGCGGGACAACCCCACCCCGGAAGTCGGCCGCCTTGAAGCCACCAACCCTTGCGGCGAGCAGCCCCTACTGGCTTATGAGTCCTGCAACCTGGGTTCCATCAATCTGGCCCGCCTGGTCAAGGACCAAGACCTGGATTGGCAAGAATTGGACCGCCTGGTGGACCTGGGGGTCAGCTTCCTGGATGACGTCATCGACCAGAGCCACTACCCCCTGCCCCAGATCACGAAGATCACCCACGCCAACCGCAAGATCGGCCTGGGAGTCATGGGCCTGGCGGACCTATTTATCCAACTGGGGGTGGCCTACGACTCCCCGGAGGCCCTGGAATTGGGCGGAAAGATCATGGCCCGCATCCAGGCCCGGGCCGTGGCCCGCTCCGAAGCCCTGGCCGTCGAGCGCGGTCCTTTCCCCAATTTTCCCCGCAGCCGCTATTTCAAGGACGGCAAAAAGCCCCGGCGTAACGCCACGGTGACCACCGTCGCCCCCACCGGCACCATCAGCATCATTGCCGGGGCCTCCAGCGGCATCGAACCCCTCTTTGCCGTGGCCTACCGGCGCCGGGCCCTGGAGGGGGAAGAGTTCGAGGAAGTCCATCCCCTGTTTCGGCAAAAGTTGCGCGAGTTCGGCCTGATGGAAGCGAACTGGCTGCCCCTAACCCTCGCCAGCGGCCGGGTGCGGCCCTTTCAGGAACTGCCCGAGGAGATCCGGCGGCTCTTCCCCACCACCTTCGAGGTGAGCGTGGACTATCAGGTACGGATGCAGGCGGCCTTTCAGCGTCACGTGGAAAACGCGGTCTCCAAGACCATTAACCTGGCCCCCGACGCCACCGTGGCGGACGTCTCCCAAGCCTATTGGTTGGCCTTTAAGCTGGGGCTCAAGGGCATTACCGTCTATCGCTACGGCTCGAAACCGGGCCAGGTTTTGAGCCTGCCCCCTGAGGCCGAGGCCCTCACCCTGTCCCACGAATTCGCCGAGGAATGCCGCCTCTGCTCGGTTTAAGACAATTTTCGGTTTTCTGTTTTCGGTTGGCTCCAGTATAAATAACAGCAGCTTAACCAGGACGTAAACATTTGGGGGCGGCTCGCCAGCCGTCCGACGAATTCACTTTAACCGAGTCTCACTTCTGGCGTCTAATTAACAAGAGATGTGGCGATTTTTCCCTTGCCCCCAAGGGGGAAGATGGTTAACGTGAGGGGAAATTCAATCTTATTCCCTCTCTCAAATAACTTTAATGACTTTTCATAGGAGGTCTTATACAGTGACCCGTCTTTCTCTACACTTGACCGTCTTTTCTCTCATCCTGGCGCTTCTGGCCGGCCCGGCCTTGGCCCAAGACGTTAAGGCCATGGTCGACCGGGGCATGGAAAACTGCCAGAACGGCCGTTATGACCAGGCTCTTAAGGACTTTAACGACGCCCTGAAATTAAAGCCCAAAGATCCCACCCTCATCACTTACCGGGGTGTGGTCTATTACGCCAAGGGGCAGAACGACCTGGCCATGAAGGAATTCAACCAGGCCCTGGAAATTGACCCCAAGTTCGGCAAGGCCCATTATCAGCGGGGCATGATCTACGAAAACCAACAGAAATACAGCCAAGCCGTGGATGAATTGAAAAAGGCCAAGAGCTTGGGTTACTACATTGACCCGGTGTTCATCGAGTCCGTGGAGAAGAAGGCCCAGAAAAAATAGACTGTCACAAGTTTTTGCGACCCCAGAAAAAAAGGCAGGGTCCCAGAGACCCTGCCTTTTTATCCTTTGGTAGCACCGGCTTTCCAGCCTGGGCTCAGCAAACTTGCCCTTTAAATCACCTTATGCAGCGGATACTCCACGATGCCCTGGGCTCCGGCCCGGATCAGGCGAGGGATGAGGGTCCGCACCTCGGACTGGTTCACCACCACCTCCACCGAATACCAGTCGGTTTCATAGAGGCTGGCGATGGTGGGGGCCAGCAGGCTGGGGAGCAGGTCCACGATGTTCTTCAATAGCTTCTCCGGGATATTCATCTTCAGGCCCACCATGCGTTCGGCCCGCAGCGCCCCCAGGAGCAGCACCGTCAGGCCCTCCATCTTCTGCCGCTTGACCGGGTCTTTTTCCCACACCTCGGTGTTGGCGATGAACTGGGTGTTGCTCTGGAACAGTTCATGGATGATCTTGAGGCCATGGGCTCTGATGGTGCTGCCGGTCTCGGTCACCTCCACGATGGCGTCCACCAACCCGGCGGCCACCTTGGCTTCGGTGGCGCCCCAGGAAAACTCGACCTTGACCGGAATCTGGCGCTGCTCAAAATAGCGCTTGGTATAGTTCAGCAACTCGGTGGCGATTTTCTTGCCCGCCAGGTCCCGCAAGTTTTTGATTTCCGAATCAGCCGGGACCGCCAACACCCAGCGCACCGGATTGAGGCTGGATTTGGAGTACATCAGGTCCGCCACCACCGTCACCTGGGCGTCATTTTCCATGGTCCAGTCTTTGCCGGTGATGCCGCAGTCCAGGGTGCCGTTCTCCACGTAGCGGCTCATCTCCTGGGCCCGGCACATGGAGCAGCTGATCTCCGGATCGTCGATATCCGGGAAATAACTCCGGCCGTTTACCTGGATATGCCAGCCGGAACGGCGGAACAGCTCCAGGGTGGCCTTCTCCAGGCTGCCCTTGGGCAGGCCCAGTCGCAGTTTATCCACCCCCTACACCTCCTTGGGATCTACATTATGTAGGGCGGGCGTCTCGCCCGCCGCAGGTCGCAATTTATCCATCCCCATATACCTTCTTGGGATCAAAAACCGGCTCGCCCACAACCTCCCAATCGTCCCCCCGGCGCCGGCGATGAAAGCAGCTCTGGTAACCGGTGTGGCAGGCGGCCCCGCCCACCTGCTCCACCTTCAGAAGCACCGTATCGTTATCGCAATCCAGGAAGAGCTCTTTAACCCGCTGCACGTGCCCGGAGGTGCCGCCCTTATGCCAGAGCTGGTTGCGGCTGCGGCTGAAATAATGGACCTCCCCGGTCTTCAGGGTCGCCTCCCAGGCGGCCTCATTCATGAAGGCCAGCATCAGGACCTCGCCGCTAACCGCGTCCTGGGCGATGGCGGGCAGCAGGCCCCCCATCTTGGCGAAGTTGGGTCTCTCTAATTTTTTCATATCCAAAAAAATTAACCTTTTTACCTTGAATCTGCAAGGCCGAATGACGATTTTTCCAACAGGGGAAGAAACACCGCGATGGCTAAAGTCATTTCTTATAGCAGCCTGGCCCGGCATCAGCACCTCAACTTCCTGAAGCATAAAGGCCGGGAATATCGGGAACGGGAGGAATACCAGGGCCGGGTGCGTAAACTGCTGTTTCAGGCGGAAGCCCAGATGCGTCAGGCGGAAATCCAACAGTTGGAAGTCTTCCGGGAACTGGCGGCCCACTTTAAAATCCCCCTGTCATTCCCCGACCTGGGAGACCGCCTGGGACTGCAACGCTTTTTTGCTTCCAATCCCTTCGTCGTGGCCCTGCAGGACTATTTCGCCGGCCGTCTCACCGCCGAGGAATGCTATCAGAGGATCACGGGCCTGCAGGCCAATCCGGCCACCTCCCCCGAAAGATAAAATCTCCCGCCTCCGGGATCTGCCCTCTTTCCCCCCAAAAAAATGCTGGCCGGGGGGGGTACCCGGCCAGCCAGCTAAAGGAGAGAGGTTATGAACTTAATTAAGGAGGGAGGGATAGCACCTTAATCGTTCATATATACATTGTAGTGTCTATGCAGCAATTGTGCCATATTTTTATTAAATTATAATTGTCTGTATAATCAACCTATTATGTTGCTTCCGGAATTTTTCGGCTCCGGTTTAGGTTTAAAATCCTTTACCGGCTAAGCTCCAAAAGCCTGCGAAGCCGGTGAATCCCTGATCTCTCCTGGCCTAAAAAATTTTAACCGCCGGGATAATTTTATCTGGCTGCTCTAAATCGCAGACAAAAAAACTGGCCGGGTGGGGGAGGAACCCGGCCAGTCGGTGAAAGGAGAAAATGGTATATGAACTTTGATTAAGGGGGGGATGTGGGTACCTTAATAGGGTCCATATACTGCTAAATAAATGGTGCATTAATTGTACCACTAATTATTTATCCTATTTTATCTATTATTTCAATATCTTTTGCCTGGACCAGCAACAGCCTCTAGTTCAATATTTTTTACCGACCCCGGGGCGCCTTAGACCTTAGTTTACATATATAATTAATATAACTTGCAATAATGGTTTTACCGCCAGATTCAATTTTTTGTTCCCACTCCCGGTCATTAAGCAAACTAGCCAAATTTGTCATATCTAGCTTATTCGGAAAAATGTTCCTAATTATCAAAAGTAAATGAACCCCACTATCTCCTCTCCCCGGGGCCACCTCCCTTTTCCCTCTACCCTAATATATTGAGGTACCGCCTCTGATATTTGGCTTTTTTGACTTCCGGAAGTGGATTGAGGCCGCGGGGGTCTTAAATTAGAGGTAGCATCCCAGAATAGAAAGCCAAAGGAGAGGTCAGATGAAATTAAAAATCATGGTACCGGCATTGGCCCTGGCCGCGGTGCTGATCTGGGCTTGCGGCGAAACCGCCGCTCAGACGGCCAAGGCGACCCTCGTCAACGCCCAGGGGCAAAAAGTGGGAGAAGCCACCCTGACTGAGACCGCCGAGGGGGTGAAGATCGACCTGCGGGTGGAAAATCTGCCGCCCGGCGTGCACGCCTTTCATATCCATGAAAAGGGGGCGTGCGCGGGCCCTGACTTCGCAAGCGCCGGCGGCCATTTCAACCCCTCCGGCAAGCACCATGGCTTGAAGAATCCCCAGGGCCCCCATGCCGGGGATCTTCCCAACCTGACTGTGGCCCCCGACGGTCGCGGCAGCGCCACAGCGGTGAACACCCTGGTCACCTTGAAAGAAGGGAAAAATTCCCTCTTTCAGCCCAGCGGAACTTCTCTGGTGATCCATGAGAAGGCCGACGACGACATGACTGACCCGGCGGGCAACGCCGGCGCTCGCATCGCCTGCGGCCCGATCACCAAATAATTTTGGCAAGGCAGGCTCCGGCCCACCGGCAGCTGGAATGAAGGATGGAGGAGGTCAAACCGTCAGCCTCTCCTGTTAATTTCAGCCAGGGCGCCTTGTCGCGGTTGCTAAAAACTTTTTCCGATCGGCGAGTATTATCGTCAAGGCACAGCCTGCCGTGCCCTTAAAAAGCAACCAGGCGTTCAGCCTGGGGCCCGGCGTTTTAACACCTGGAGGGCGGCCGGTGGCCAGGGGTGGCCGAGCGCGGGGTTCGCCGCGACTCTGCAAAACGAAATGAGTTTTGGCATTCACCAGATCTTCTTAAATTCGCCTGGTCATCTCTAAAGGACAGGTTGGGGTAAGGGGAGGGTGTTGGTGAGGGGCTTTTTTTAAGAGAACTGGATTGATAGGTAAGGGGTTCTCTCGTTTCTTTCCTCAGTCCTCTTCCTTGACAGTTTTTTTTCTCGGCAGCGGAATGGCCCAGCCGGATATGGTCAGAAACCGGGAGCGACAGGCATGGCAATGGTAGTACTTGCTCTTCGGGAGCCAGTTCATCCAGCCCTGGCGGTGAACCCGCACCACCTGCTCCTCCCGGCACCAAGGGCATAATTGGCCAGTTTTCAACTCCTTCATGTTTGATTTTCCCCTTTCGGCAATCTGCCATTCGAAGCGGCGGCGTGGACCGCGTCATCTTCCTTAAACCGAACCAGGCGGCTAACTGCGTCATTGTATGGCGTGGAAACCCGCGCCTCCCGCCCATAACGGCAGATGGCGCCGTTTAAGGCCTCGATTTCGGTGCGCCGCCCGGCTTGCAGGTCCTGCCACATGGAGGGCCAATGGGCCGCGGTGGGCGGCACCAGGTTCTCTAAAAAGTGCCGGAAATAAGCGGCCGCGTCGGCATGATGCAGCCCGACGCCCTTGGCCCGGGCCACCAGATAAATCTCAGCGATAATCAACCGCATCAATTCCCGGGTCTCGGGGTTTTCCCCCAGGGCTCCGTAAGGAGCGCCGAGTATGGCCCCCAATGGATTCAGGGCGCAATTATACAGGACCTTGTCCCACAGATGCGGCACGATCTGGTCCACGATCTCAGCGGGAATGCCGGCCCGATTTAAATCAGCCGCCACTTGGGCCAGCTTTCCGGGAGGGTGATCGGGGGTCAGGGCCCCCAGCAAGACCGGGGCGGCGTACACCGTGACCGTCACCAGGCCCGGCCTGGTCACCTGGGCCCCGAAAATGACCCGGGCGCCGACGGTGCGCTCGGCCCCGAACTCCTGAGCGATGATCTCCAGGTTTCCCAGACCGTTTTGCACGGAAATGATGAGGCCTCGGGGGGCCAACCTGCCCCTTAGCTGGCGGCAGGTTTCTCGGGTGGCAAATGACTTAACGCACAGGAGGATGACCTCGTAGGTCTCAGGGGTTTGGGCCTGTAGCCCCGCAGGTGTAATGGGGCCGACGTGGAATTCTCCCCAAATGCCGTCAAGGCTCAGCCCTTGAACCTTGGCTTGCTCAAAATGCTCGCCCCGGCCTAGATAGGCCACGCTGTGGCCGGAGTGCTGCAACAGCCCTCCGAAGACCGAGCCCAGTGCCCCTGTGCCCGCGACGAGATAACGCATAGAAAGGCGATTTTTCTGTTTTCGGTTTTGGTTAAAATCGAGTCAAAGTGATTATAATCTAGCTAACGTGCCACTATGAACACCATACGCCAAATGATCAGGGAATTGCTGCGGGAGGAAACCCTCTCCAGTTTGGAACTTTCCCAGCGCCTCTCCCTGCCGGAAAAAGAAGTCCTGGACCACCTGAGCCACCTCGCCCGGGCCCCGGGGCCGGGTTACCGGTTTCAGATGACCCCCCCGGTGTGCAAACATTGCGGCTTTGCCTTTAAAAAGCGGGAACGCCTTACCATCCCCTCCCGCTGCCCGATCTGCCACCACGAATCCATCCGCCGGCCGCGCTTCGCCTTGGTGAAGAAATAATAGTTTTTGGGGGGAGGGCCAGGGACCAGA
>JAPLJC010000159.1 GCA_026388765.1 Deltaproteobacteria bacterium | reverse complement strand
CATCCAACCCAACATACAGTACACTTTTTCCCATGGCCTGCCTCCTTGGTTGTGGCTCTGTGCTGTTAGTCCTAGCGGCTCACAGCTTAACCCACGTTGCAAGGTTCGCAGGCCTTTAACTTTTAACCATTATGTCTACAGATTCTTAAAGTTGCCAGCTTCAGTCCTTAACTGGCTACTGACTACTGGCTACTGGCTACTACCCAACTATTTCCGTGCCGATCCCGGTATCCGTAAAAATCTCCAGCAGCACCGAATGGAGCGTGCGGCCGTCCAGGATATGGGCCTTGCCGACGCCGCCGGTGATCGCGTCCAGGCAACAGGTGATCTTGGGGATCATGCCCCCGGTAATGGTGCCTTTATCCATCATGACCAGGGCCCGGTCCCGGTCCAGACTGGAAACCAGGTGCTGGTTCTCGTCCAAGACTCCGGCCACGTCGGTGAGCAGGATAAGTTTGGCCGCCTTCATGGCCTTGGCCACCGCCCCGGCGACCATATCGGCATTAATATTGTAAGTCTCCCCGGCATCACCCACTCCCACCGGAGCGATCACCGGGATAAAGTGCTGCTGCTGCAAAGTGCGAATCAGGGCGGTGTTGACCGAAACCACCTCTCCCACCAGGCCGATGTCGATGATCTCCGGCGGCTCGTCCTCCCGGGGCTTGTAGAACTTGAGCTTCCGGGCCAGGAGCAGGCGGCCGTCCTTGCCACTTAGCCCCACCGCGCTGCCCCCGGCGGTATTGATGAGCGAGACGATCTCTTTATTGACCTTGCCGGCCAGGACCATCTCCACCACGTCCATGGTGCGCTCGTCGGTGACCCGCTGGCCCCCCACGAAGCGGGTGGGGATGTCCATCTGGGCCAGGACCTTGCCGATCTGGGGACCGCCGCCATGCACCACCACCGGGTTGATGCCCAGGTATTGCAGCATGGTGATGTCCCGGGCGAAGGCGGCCTTGAGCTGCGGCTCCAATTGGACGGCCCCGCCGTATTTGATCACCACGGTCTGGCCCTGGAAGCGCTTCATGTAAGGCAGGGCCTCCAGCAGGACTTCGGCCTTTTTGATGTATTCTTCGGTCATAGGAAGCTCTCAGCTTTCAGCTGTCAGCATTCAGCGAAAGCAAAACGGCGGTTTGGATCATTGGTTTTAGCTGACAGCTGATAGCTGACCGCTGACAGCTATAAAATGTATCTGCTCAAATCCTCGTCTTCGATCAAATTCGCCAACCGCTCCCGGACGTACTCCGCGGTGATGGTGATCGATTGTTCGCCCAGGTCCGGGGCGGTGAAGGAGATCTCCTCCAGCAGCTTCTCCATGATGGTGTGAAGCCGCCGGGCCCCGATGTTTTCGGTGCGTTCGTTCACCTTGGTGGCCAGGGCGGCGATCTCCCGGATAGCCTCCGGCGGGAAGGTGAGGCGGATGCCTTCCGTGTCCAGCAGGGCCTGGTACTGCTTGATCAGGGCGTTCTCCGGCTCGGTGAGGATGCGCTCGAACTCCTCCGCCCCCAGGGACTGAAGCTCCACCCGGATGGGGAAGCGCCCCTGCATCTCCGGGATCAGGTCCGAAGGCTTCGACAGGTGGAAGGCCCCGGAGGCGATGAACAGGATGTGGTCGGTGCGCACCATGCCGTACTTGCTGGTCACCGTGGTGCCTTCGACGATGGGCAGCAGGTCGCGCTGCACCCCCTCCCGGGAGACGTCCGGGCCCCGGCCGTGGTCCCGCCCCACGATCTTGTCGATTTCGTCCAGGAAGATGATGCCGTGCTGCTCCACCTTGCGCCGGGCCTCCTCCACCACCCGGTCCATGTCGATGAGGCGGCTGGACTCCTCCTGAAGCAGCACTTCCCGGGCCTCCGAGACCTTGACCTTACGCTGCTTGGTCTTGCCGGGGAAGATGTTGCCCAGCATGTCCTTGAAATTGAAGTCCATTTCTTCCATACCGGCGGCCGAGAAGATCTCCACCACCGGGGTGTTGCGCTGGGTGGTTTCCAGCTCCACGAAGCGGTCTTCCAGCTTGCCGTCCCGCAGCATGGCCCGGAATTTTTCCCGGGTGCCAGTGGACTCCCCTTCCCCCTCCTGGCCCGGGACGGGGCCGGGCAGCAGCAGCTCCAGCAGGCGCTCCTCCACCGCTTCGGCGGCCTTGGCCTGGACCTTGTCCCGCTCTTCGGCCTTCACCTGGTTCACCGCCAGCTCCATCAGGTCCCGGACCATGGACTCCACGTCCCGGCCGACGTAGCCCACTTCGGTGAACTTGGTGGCCTCGATCTTCAGAAACGGCGACTGCGCCAGCTTGGCCAAACGCCGGGCGATCTCGGTCTTGCCCACGCCCGTAGGGCCGATCATGATGATGTTCTTGGGGGCGATTTCGTCCCGTAGGGCCTCGGGGATCTGCTGGCGGCGCCAGCGGTTGCGCAGGGCGATGGCCACCGACTTCTTGGCGTTCTCCTGCCCGACGATATATTTATCCAACTCCGCCACGATCTCCCGGGGGGTGAGCTGATCCCCGGGGGGGCGGAAGGCCTTCATCCATTCCATGTTTACCAGTCCTTTTGTGAAGCTGTCAGCCTTCAGCTATCAGCTGTCAGCCAAAAGCAAATAAGATGTAAGGTGGGCACTGCCCACCAATTCCTTATTTTTAATGGTGGGGCGGACCTTAGTGGGGCGGGCGTCCCCGCCCGCCGACCTCAGAAAGGCGGCCAGGGACGGCCGCCCCACCTGTCAAGTTAATCATTCACCGCAAATTGAATCTCCCTGGTATTCTGCACCACCTTTGAAGCCTGCAAAATCTCCAAACGAACAATGCCGCCATCATAACCGAAATCGGCAATCACCCCCGGGCGCACCTCAGCGCTTTCTTTAATGCGCTCCTGCCGCAAGGTTATGGTCAATGAGTCGGTTTCAGGATCGTAGATTATTTTCATAAACCCGGTTCCTTTAAATATCTGTTAAATTGCGAGGTTTTGAACAGGGTTACCACCACTCTTTCCATGCTGGTATCTTCCAATACAATTATAAGCAACATCTCCTGTTGCAAGACCAGATCAAAATAACGGCGCATCAACAACGACCTTTGCGGCTGATTTGGCAATATAAATTCTGGATTGGCCAGAGTCTTTTCTGCCTCTTGCCGGTTAATTTCACGGTCGACCAGGTTATCCAAGGCATGAGGCGTCCACCTTATCGGTTTCACTCACTTCCCCATTCAATGGTTACAATTCCTCAATCACAATCTCATTATTAGTATAAACACACAGCGATGCCGCGATAGTCATGGCCTCACGGCAGATATCCTTGGGGCTTAACTTAGTGTGCGCCATTAAGGCCCTCGCCGCGGCCAGGGCGTAGGCGCCGCCGGAGCCGATGGCCATCACCCCTTCGTCCGGCTCGATGACGTCGCCGGTGCCGGAGATGAGAAAGCAGCCGCTGGCGTCCACGGTCAGCAGCATGGCCTCCAAGCGCCTTAATATCCGGTCGGTGCGCCAGTCCTTGGCCAGTTCCACCACCGCCCGGGTGAGGTTGCCCTGGTGGGCCTCCAGCTTCGATTCCAGGCGCTCGAACAGGGTCAAGGCGTCGGCCGCCGAGCCGGCAAAACCGGCGACGATCTTGCCGTGGTAAAGGCGGCGCACCTTGCGGGCCTTATGCTTCATGACCATGTCGCCCAGGCTCACCTGGCCGTCGCCCGCCACCGCCACTTTATCACCCCGGCGCACCATTAAAATAGTTGTACCCCGAAATTTATCCTTATTATAGTCCATCAAGAGTGTTCCTATTTAACTGCGTTAGAATAGCAGGGGAAAAAGGGTAAAAAGCGAAAGGTGGAAAAGGTTAAGGCCTGGTTTTGGTGTTTTTCCTTTTCCCCTTTTAACCTTTTCCCCTTTTACCCCGTCATTTACTCCGCGGGTGCGCCTTGTCGTATTCCTCCATCAAATAATCCAGGTTCAGGTGCGTATACAGGGCGGTGGTGGAGATGGAGCTATGTCCCAGCAATTCCTGCACCGTGCGCAGATCGGCCTGGCCTTCCAGCATATGCGTGGCGAAACTGTGGCGCAGGCCGTGGGGCGTCAGGGCCTGGGATAAGCCCGCCACCCTAGCCCACTTGCCCACCAGGCGCGCCAGCGAGCGGCTGCTCAAACGCCCGCCCCGCTGGTTGACGAACAGGGCCGCCGGCGTCGGCATCCCGGCGCCGTCCAGGAGCGCCTGCCGCCGAGGCAGGTAAGCGCCCAGCGCCTCCCTGGCGGGCTTCCCCAGGAAGGCCAGGCGCTCTTTAGATCCCTTGCCCCAGACCCGCAGCACCCCTTCCTTCAGGTCCAGGTCTGTTAGGCTGAGCCCGGCCACCTCCGACAGGCGCAGCCCGCCGCCGTAAAAGACTTCCAAAATCGCCCGGTCCCGGCAGGCGCCGAAGCTGTCGCCGCCGGAGGTATCCAGCAGGTGGAAGGCCTCGTCCACCGTCAGAAAATGGGGCAGGTGCTTCTCCAGCTTGGGGCTGGGGGCCAGTTTCGCCGGGTTGCCGTCCACCACCCCCTGGCGCTGCAAATACTTAAAGAAGGTCCGCAGGGCCGAGAGCTTCCGGGCCACCGTGGACTTGCGCCGCTCCTTGAGGCTGTCGGCCAGAAAGGCCCGCAGGTCCGGGTAGGCCACCTCCTTTAAGGAAGTGTCTGCCCGGCTCTCTTGCAAAAATTCCAGAAACTGGCTGAGGTCCAGGGCATAGCTCCGCAGGGTGTGGGGCGACAGCTGCCGCTCCACTCGGAGGTATTGCAGGAAATCTTCTAAATAAGCCCAGCCGTCCATCAGACCTGGCTCGCCGCGCCGGCCACCACCGCCGGCAAAATTCTCGAAACTTAAATATTATCAACACATTTACCATAATGCAAAAAAATTCTCGGTATCCCGGCCTCCCGGGAGCAGCGCGGTGGGGCGCCCCACCAAAAATAAAAGCCGGGGCAACCCCGGCTTTTCCGCGCAGGATGAAGCGCGGCGCTAATAGGTGAAAACCCGCATAATGGTGGGCGAGCCCAGGTAGGCGTCGACCTCCTGCTGCAGTTTTTTCCGGTCCGGGTTGTTGAACCAGGCCTGCCAGTATTCCAAAGACTCCCAGGCGCTGATCACCAGGTAATGGTTGGGATCATCCACCGCATGCAAGGTCTCCCCGGAAATATAACCGGGCTGCTGCATGGCCAGCACCCGCATTTGCCGCATCAGTCTCACCGCGTCACCAACATTTTTTCCCCGGATGGTTCTCTCCAACAAGACTTTGACCATGGCTCCCTCCCTGCACCTATTGGGTTCGGTTTCACCATAATATAACCAGGATATCCGGGAAATCCAGGGTCCATTTCACGGCAAACTATTGAGAGGCAATAAGTCCTGTGTTATGATTAAAATTTGGGAAAATGGGTACTTGAATGGTCAAACTAGCGGAATTGCGGCAAATTCTGGACCGGCAGGAGGATGACTGGCTTTCTCCTTACGCCAGCCGGTCCGTCCAGGCCAGCCGCCGCTGCTTCGAGGAGCGCATTGCCCGGGGCCACCGCCAGGAGTTCGCGGTGGACGCCGACCGCATCCTCCACTCCCGGGCCTACACCCGCTACATCGACAAGACCCAGGTCTTCTATCTGGTCGATCACGAGCACATCAGCCACCGGGTGCTGCACGTGCAACTCCTCTCCAAGATCGCCCGCACCATCGGCAAGTTTTTGCGCCTGAATGAAGATCTGCTGGAGGCCATTGCCCTGGGGCACGATATCGGCCACCCGCCCTTCGGCCATGACGGGGAGCGCATCCTGTCGGATATTTGCCAGGCCCACGGCATCGGCCCCTTTCTCCACAGCATTCAGGGAGTGCGGTTTCTCGACCGTTTGGAGAAAAACGGCCGAGGGCTTAACCTGTCGCTCCAGGTACTGGACGGTATCCTGAGCCACGATGGAGAGACCCACCTGGAGCGCCTCGCTCCCCAGCAGGACAAGACCTTCGCCGACCTGGAGGAGGAGATCCGCACCAAGATGGCCGACCCTAATCTCTCCCTGAAGCCCATGACCTTGGAGGGCTGCGTGGTCCGGCTGGCGGACACCATCAGCTATATCGGCCGGGACCTGGAAGACGCCATCACCCTGAATTTGGTACACCGGGAGGAACTGCCGGCGGAGGTGGTCGCCCGACTGGGCCGCACCAACGGGGCCATCGTCTATGCCCTGGTGACGGACCTCATCAGCCACAGTTTCGACAAGAACTACGTGGGCTACAGTCCCGAGGTGGGGGCCTTGCTGAAGCAGCTCAAGGAATTTAACTACCAGCGCATCTATGACAGTCCCCGCATCAAGTCCGAGACCCCCAAGATCGAGGCTCTGTTCGACCGCCTGTTCCAGCGGTTTCTGGCGGACGTCGCCGCGGCCCGGCGCGACTCTCCTATCTGGACGGACTTTTTGGCCCCCATGGAGCCCGCTTACCTGGAGTCCCACCAGCCGGCGGAAATTGTCCGGGACTTTCTATCCTCCATGACCGACGCCTATTTCCTGCGCACCTCCCAGGAACTCTTCTTCCCGCAGCCCCTGCGGGCCGGGTTTGCTTGAGGCCGCCATGCTGGTCATGACCTTTAACCTCAGGTTCGCCAACCCCACCGACGGGGCCAACGAATGGCAGTTCCGCAAGGATTTGGTGGCGGACCTCATCCGGCGGCACACTCCGGACCTGCTGGCCACCCAGGAAGGCACCGTGCCCATGCTCCGGTTCCTGGAGGCCCAACTAGCGGCATACCTGCCCCTGACGGCCCATCGCCAGGTGGACGAAACCTGCCAGTATCCCACCATCTTTTATCGGGCCGGGGGTTTGGTGGTTAAGGAGAGCGGGGAGTTCTGGCTGTCCCAAACCCCCGAAGTGCATCGCAGCCTCAGCTGGGGGAGCGCCTATCCCCGGCTGGCCACCTTCGGGCTGTTCCAGGCAGCGGGTCGGACCGGACCCTTCTACTTCATCAATACCCATCTGGACAATATCTCGGCGCCGGCCCGCCTCGAAGGGGCCAGGATGATCCGGGACTATTTTGTCCCGCGGGGCCGGCCCCTGATCCTGGCGGGGGATTTCAACGAAGCCCCGAATCAGCCCGTTTTCCAGGAATTAAGCCAGGATGGCAGGCCTTTCCTTGATACCTGGCGGACCTTTCACGCCCCGGGGGAGGAAGCCACCACCCAGCATTTTTTTGACGGATCGCCCCGAGGGGCCAGGATCGACTGGATTCTGGTGACTCCGCCCTTTCAGGTGCGCCGGGTGGCTATCGTCACCGATCATCAGGATAACCGTTATCCTTCCGATCATTTTCCTTATGAAGCAGAGGTGGACTATTAGCATGAAGCGCTTGTGGTCGTTATCCATAGTCATTATTTTTCTGGGGCTGGCTACCGCGGCGGCGGGCGTCCCGGCGCCGCCGCCGCTCTACCACCAGGTGGCGGGCGGGGAAGAGGAATGCGAGTACACGGGTAAACCCCCGATAACCATCCTGGCCGCGGAAAAAGGGGTAAAGGCTACGGTGGTGATCCGGCAGAACCGCATAAAAGGCCAAAGGATCAAAAAGGGCCAGGTCTTGAAAATCAACACCATGCACATCGTGCCGACGGAAGTGGACAACGGCTTTGTCATCAACCTCCCAGAGCTGCTGTTGTACCATTTCGCCTGCGGCGCCTACCAGCGGCGCTATACCCTGGCTATCGGCAAACCCAGCTGGCCGACCCCCACCGGTACTTATAAGATCATCGACAAGCGCACAAATCCCGTCTGGAACGTCCCGCCGTCCATCCAGGAGGAGATGGAGGACCAGGGACTGGAGGTGGTGGAAAAGGTGCCGCCCGGGCCCAAGAATCCCTTGGGTAAGTACTTTATGTTGACCTCGGCCGAGGGGGTGGGCATCCATGCCACCAACCGGCCCTGGAGTGTGGGCTCCTTTGTCTCCCACGGCTGCCTGCGCATGCTGCCCCAAGATATCTCCCAGCTCTTTCCCCAGGTGCCCGTAGGCACCCCGGTGAAGATCATCTACCGGCCCATCAAGCTGGCCGTCACCCCCGAGGGCCGCATCTATCTGGAAGTGCATCCAGATATCTACGGAACCGGCTTCAAGCCCATGGAGTACCTTAATAACTTGGTCCAGCAATATCAACTCACCGAGCGGATCGACTGGCCCAAGGTGTCGCCGATCCTAAAGGCCAAAGAGGGTATCGCCCAAGAGATAACCAAAGGCCCGCCGGTGCCCTTGCCCAGCGCCCCTGCGGGGGAGGCCCCCAGCCCCCGGGAGGTCCGGCTTTCTCCTTTACAGGACAAAAAACCCACGGTAGAATAATCACCATCGGGGAGGAGGGGCGGGTTTTAAACCCGGCCCGACGAATCGAGATGAGGTGAAATTCGTTGTCCCAAGGTGCTGATAGCTCCCGGCGGCACGCCATCCGGGAAGAGAACCGTAACCTGAGGTGCCTGCGCTTTTTGGTGGACCTGGCCCTGGCTGAAATTCGGGCCGGTAGCTTCACCCTGGAGCAGGCTGAACAGGTGGTGGCAAACATCCGGTCCCAGGCCTTGCAACTCTTCCCAGGCAAAGAAACCGCCTTTGATTGGATCTACCGGCCCCGGTTTCACCGGGCCATCATGGAAACCTATAAACTCCATTAACCAAAGGATGTACCAATGACCCAGTCCCGTTATGTGCACCTAGTGCTCACCCTTCTCCTGGTTCTCGGGTTTAGCGGTTCGGCTCTGGCCCAGACCCAGACGCCGCCTCAGACCCCGACCCCAACCGAGCCTCAGTACCAAAAATCTGCTTGCGGTCCGGATCACAAGATCATTTACAAGCGGGCCGTAACCCTGCTGGATAACGCCGAAAAGAAATTGACTGCCCGCTACACCGCGGAGGCCAAGTCCATGGCCAAAGAGGCCAAGTCCCTGTTCGCCATCTTGCAGAAGGAGTGCGGCCAGGACCAGAAGGAGCGGGCCCTGACCCCCAAAGAGGAGCAGCAGGAGGCCATCAATCAGAAGCTCTCCGCGGATGAACAGTCCCAGGCGGAGCGCCTGCTGAAATCCGCCGAGGAGAAATTCAAGAAGGCCCAACCGCTGGAGGCCGGCCAGCCGGACATGTACACCCAATTGATGCGGCAAGTCAAGGACGAGAACGAGCAGGCGCAGAAACGCGGCATTAAGGCCATGATCTACGCCATGCGCACCCAGCAGATGCTCTTCAGCTTTTTGTCGAAGTGATTTGTCTGACGGGTTCAGGAGACGAGGCTCAAAGTCTCCTGGAGCAGATTTAAGTCACTTGTAGGGGCACAACGTGCCGTGCCCTGTAACTTTTAAGGTAACAGGTCTAGCCGTTGCCCCTAAATATTTTCACCGAAGCCGTGGGCCCATTCAGGGTTTTCACCTATCTGGTGGCCTGTCCGGAAAGCGGGGAGGCGCTCCTCATCGACCCGGGCGGCCCGGCCCCGGCCCTGCTCAAGCGCCTGCACCAAAAAGGCTGGCGGCTGCGCTGGCTCGTCAACAGCCACGGCCATGCCGACCATATCTCCGGCAACGACCTCTGGGCTGAAACCACCGGGGCCGCGGTCGTCATCCACCAGTTGGACTGGGAGTTCTTTAGTAGCCCGGGGATGCAGGCTCAGGCCCGGGCTGAGGGCTTCCGGCCCCTGACCCGGGCCGACCTCCAGGTGGCTGACGGCCACCGCCTGCCCTTGGGAAGGCACGAGGCCCTGGTCCTCCACACCCCGGGGCATACTCCCGGCTCCATCTGCCTCTATTTCCCGGGCCATCTCTTCACCGGCGACACCCTGTTCGTGGGGGCCGCGGGCCGCACGGATTTGCCCGGCGGCTCTCTGACCCAGCTCATCTCCTCCCTGGAGGAGAAGATCATGCCCCTGCCCGACGACACCCGCGTCTGGCCGGGCCATGACTACGGGGAAGCCCCCACCTCCACTCTGGGCCAAGAAAAGACTACCAATCCCTATCTTACCGATTTTTTCTAAGATTAACTTAAGACCATATCCCCTGTGACCATTAACCAGCCGCTAAGAACCTGGTATTAACCGGTTCATCGTCGCCCTTGGGAGCACTTAAACAGAAGGAAGTTCGGTTTTCGGCCCAATAGGTCTTGCATTCAGGATATTTAGGGAATACTTATTAACTGATGACTCCCAAAGGTAAACATCCCCCGCGGCGGCCGCCCTCAGGACTCTTCAACCGCCTGCTGGACAGCCTGAAAGACCTCTTTACCCTGGTGCTGGACCAGGAGAGGCGCATTGTTTACGCCAGTTCCTCCTTCCTGGAGCACTTCGGCCTGGAGTGGCAACAGGTCTCCGGCCAGCCCTGCGTTAAGCTGGGCAGCCCCTTTACCGGTACCGCCGGCGAAGAGATGGGTTTTTGCCCCCTGGACCTGGGGCCTTATTTCTCGGTCCACCACTTCCTCACCCGGGAGGCGGACAACCAGAAATTCGTTTACAAAGGCGTCTTCTACCATCTGGCGCACGACGCTGAAGGGACCTGGACGGTGTGCACCTTCCGGGATGTCACCCACATGTTTAACCTGGAGTCCCAGGTGCGGCACCTGGATGAGCTGGAGCGCCAGTTGGTCCAGGCCGCCATGGACGGCATCATCGTCAACGACATGCTGGGCAACATTCTCATCTTTAACGAAGGCGCCGCCCGCATCCTGGGCTACCGGCCGGGAGAGGTCATCGGGGTATTGAAGGTCAACCACCTGTACCCGGGAAAACTAGCTCATGAAATCAAGCAGCTCATCTACTCCCCGGCTAACGGTGGCGTCGGCATCCTGGAGAATTATGAAACCGAGGCGCGCCACCAAGACGGCACCCTGGTGCCCATCTGGCTGTCCGCCCGCATCCTCCGGGAAAATGGCCTGGAGGTCGGGATCGTCGGTTATTTCCGGGACCTCCGGGAACGGAAGCGCCTGGAAGAGGAACTCCTGCGGCATGAGCGTCTGGTCACCCTGGGCCGGATGGTGTCCCACATCAGCCACGAGATCAAAAATCCCCTGGCCACCATCGGCGGTTTCGCCCAGCAGTGTGAGCGCCAGGAGGATTTACCCGAAGCGACCCGACACAAGATCAAGATCATCCATGAGGAAGTGCAGCGCCTGGAGAAGTTCCTGACCGATTTGGGCAGCTTTACCCGCACCGCCCCCACCCTGAAGAACCCCGGCGACATTTTGGCCCTCATCCAGGAGGTGGCGGCGTTTATGGAGGCCGGCTTCAAAGAGCGGGGGGTGGTTTTTGAACTGCAGACCTCGGAGAAGATCCCGCAGTTTGCCTTCGATCCCGGCCAGATGCGCCAGGTTTTCATCAACCTCTTTAAAAATGCCCTGGAGGCCATGCCCCATGGGGGGGTGCTCACCGTGAGCGCCGCGGTCCGGGAAGATCAACTGGTCCTCGCCCTGGCGGACACCGGCCTGGGCATCGCCCCGGAACAGCTGAAATCCCTCTTCACCCCATTTTTCTCCACCAAAGAAGGGGGGACCGGTCTGGGTCTCACCATCTGTCGCGGGCTCATCGATCAGCACCAGGGGGAGATCGACATCGCCAGCGAAGTGGACCGCGGCACCACCTGTACCATCCGCCTGCCCTTGAAACCATTCTGAGTTTCCGAGTTGCCCTAAAGAGATCTTTGTAGCCGCAGGCTTTAGCCGGCGCTGCGCCTGAGGAGACCGGCGCCACCGGTTGGCTGACGGGGAATATCACCCGCCGGAATCATTGTTTTAAAGTTTTGTCCGAAATTGTCCGATAGCCAAGGTAAGAAAGCGAAAAAGCAGCCTTCGCCCCGAAACAGTCGCTATTTTTCCAGAGTTTCCGGAGGATCGAGGCGGGGGCAGCGAATTCTCCCTTAACCAGCAGAGGCTATCACTTGTCAAAAGATTTGCGCCCGCAAGCAGTCCTGGCGGCCGGTGTTACCCCGGAAATGAGAAGGCGGCCAGTTCCGGCGCCCCCAGCCAGCCGGACCCGGCACCCGAGATCCTCGGGCCTCACGGCCTCCGAATTCCCCGACGCGGCGGTCCTCCTGGACCGCTGCTTCGAGGAACTGGTCCGCTATTACCGCTACTCCTGCTGCGGCCGCCGGTGCCGGGGGATCGTCCACCAGATGAACACCCCCCTGCAGGTATTATTCTTTCAGATGGAACTCCTGGAGCAAAAGTCCCTGGAAGAGCTGAAAATCCTGCCGGAGATCGGTCACCCCGCCGGTGACAAATTGCAGACCTTACAACGCTACCGGGTGCAAAAGATCCGCGAGTTTCGCCAGGAGTTGGAAAAAATCCAGGAACTGGCACGCAATCTAGTCCGGCAGGGGGCCCATGAAGAAGCCGAAGACGCCATGCCGCTGGACTTGAATGAGCTTTACCGGCTGGAACTGGAGCTTTATCAGTCCCATCCCCTCTTCAAGCACGGGGTGGAAAAGCGCTTCAACTTCCAGGATGACCTGCCGCCGGTTCACGGCCATTACCTCGATTTCAGCCAGAGTTTCCGCAACCTCCTGGAAAACGCCCTGGAAGCCATGGAAGGCGCGGCCCGCCGGCGCCTGACGGTGGTGACGGCCTTTGAGGGCGGCCAACTGCTCCTGCAACTGGGAGACACCGGGCCGGGGATTCCCCCGGAGGTCGCGCCCCGGATCTTCGAGCCCTTCTTTACCACCAAGAGGAACGGGGAAAACGACCATGCCGGCCTGGGGCTATTTATGGCCCGGCGCCTGCTGGCTCCCTACGGCGGCGAAATTCGAGTGGACAGCGTCCCGGGGGAGACCTGGGTGACGCTGACCCTGCCTATAACGCCGTAGGGGCGGCTCGCGAGCCGCCCCTACAGAGGACTATCACGGTAACGGCTGACCGCTTTTTTACGGGGCTGGTCGGCGATTGAGGTCTTTGGCCTGCAGAAAGACTTCCGCCGCCCGCCCGGCCTGAAAATACCGGGTCACCTTTTTCAAGGCGGCCAGCCGCTCCAGGGGCGCGGGGTGGGAATCGAGAAAATAGTTGCTTTCAAAGGGATCATGATCCTTAACCGCCGCCAGCCTCTCCCAAACGGCCAGCCCTTTATCGAGGTCGTAGCCGGCCTGAAAGGCGTACCAGGCCCCATAGATATCCGCCTCCCTTTCATCATCCTGCGAAAAGACGCTGACCACGGCATCTCCGGCTACCTGGCGGACATCCGGCGAAACCATGGAATGCCGCCAGTCCAGCAGATGGTTGAGGGACAGGGTACTGAAGGCGGTTACGGCGGCTCCGGCAAATTTTCCCAATTCCCGATGGGCCGCCCCCCGGATCAAATGGCCCTTGGCCTGATGGGCCAACTCGTGACCTATGACCAAAGCCAGTTCATCATCATTAAGGCAAAAATTGACAAAGCGTTGGGTCACGATAATCTTGCCTAACGCCGCGTAGGCATTAATATCCGTGCCTTTAGAGTCCAGCAAAATAGCATATTCCGCCGGCAGATGCTGGGGATACAGGGTCAGGCCAAATTTCTTCTCCTCCCGTTGAATTAAAAGCTCCACCGGGCCGGTGAGGTAGCGGCCCCGGGCCTCCATGTCAATGTGCTTCAAGTCCAGCAGCACAGCCGGCAGCACCTCACCTGGAAGGCACATATAGACGTAATGCTGCACCCGACGTTCGCTGCGTTTATATTTATAGACCGTCTCATAGCTGTCCACCGGCACAAAGAAGAGAAAATTCTTAAAAACATCCCGAACCGCCTTGATATTCCGGTCCCAGGCCGCGGCCTCTGCGGGGATGGGCCAATTGTTGACGGCTAAAATTATATCCCCTTGCTTCAGACCGGCGTCAGCCGCCGGCGAAGGGCGCCAGACCTGGTCCACCGCCACCTTGCCGGCGGCGGTGACCCACCAGTTGAATCCCAGGAAGGGGTAAGTCCGGCCGTGGACCTGGGGCAGGCAGGGCAATAGGTGGAGAAAGACCCGGGAGACCCTTTCGCCGGACCAGGTCTGGTAGGGATGGCGCCGGGCCGCGGTCAATTGGACCTCCTCCTGCTCGAGATCGGAAGGGTTGGGCCGGGTAACTTCAGCGCAGCCGGCCATTAGGGATAAAGCAGCCAGCAGGCCGAGCGCGACCAAGCCCCTGGCCGTCCGGGCCAGCCAAGGGAAACGATTTTTCTCGTTTTTAAGGATTCGGCTCATACCCAGCGCGTCGTCTGTAAGAATTTTAGCCCTGTAGGGGCGGCTCGCGAGCCGCCCCTACAACATCAGGTCATGTTTGGTCGGCCTTGGCTGAAACTTGCCCAGCCAGACATCAAAATCATCGCTCTCGCTGGCCTGGGAATTTTCCCGGTCCAGTTCCCAGCGGGTGGGGTTTGTCGCAACATAATCCCTAATCCTGTTTAAAGCCTCCTCATGGCGTATCACATGCTCATAAAAGCCCCGCTGCCAAAAAGGAATTCCTGGCGTCTGCTGATGAATATTAATTTGTTTAGTAGAAATGGTTTTAAAAGCGCCTATTATCTGCCCTAATGGCTTGATCTTGAATTCGCTTGTAGGGGCGGCTCGCGAGCCGCCCCTACAGGGCTGATTGATGAAGATTATGCCATGCACATGATTGGGCATAATTATCCATTCATCGAGGTGAACATAATCATACGCCGATGCTAACCAGCTCCAGGACTGGGCCGCCATTAAACCATATCTACTCAATCTCAATTCACCATCGGCTATGGAGCCAAGCAGACACTGCCTATTTCTCACACCGATAGTGACAAAATACGCCCCAGGTTGCGAGTAGTCGAAGTCTTCAAGCCTCAAAGTTTTGCGCTTAGCGAACGTTAAAGCCATAAGCAATTTTGCCTGTAGGGGCGGCTCGCGAGCCGCCCCTACCACCATCTCAGAATTTCCACCTAAATGACACCCCCATGGTCATGAGGCGGTAGTTATCCACCCACTCCCTAAAATAGAAGAAGTGCAGATCAGTGTAGAAGTTGGTAACGAACTCCCATTCCAGGGCGGCCATACCCTGGAGGGCCGGACCGAAGTCGCCGTGCTGGTTCACCCCCTGGACCGTGCCCTGGAGGATCAGGGTGGGCAGGCGAAAGATCTGGCGGTCGAAGTCCAGCCCCAGGCCGACGGCGTTATAAGCGTGGGGGCTGAAATAAGCTTCATGCTGTTGCCGGTAGGCCGCCAGATAATAATGGGGGGTCAGTTCCAGGTGCATCCGGGGCTCCCGGATGGCTTGCCAGGCCAACCCCTGGTACAAGGTGAGGCGGCGGTTCTGGTCCGAATAAAAGGCTCCGGCCGCGATGCCCCGCCAATCCAGGCCGGGCTTGAACTGGTGGGTATAGGACAGGTCCACCTGCTGGTAGGTGGTGATGCGGGCCTCATTCAGGTTCAGGATTGATTGATAGAGACGGGGGTAGAGGTAGGACTCCTGGTCGAAGATGTCCCGGCGGCTGTAGCGCAGGGCCGCCTCGGTGCGGGAGGTCGGCGAAAAACCAAGCTCCAGGGATCCCAGGAGGCGGTTGCGGTCTTCTGTGGTCGTAAAGGCGGTGGCGCGGGTGCCGTTGAGGAAGAGGAAATGCGGAATGGGAAAAGTGACATCCACCCGCTGTTGTCCCTGCTGCACCACCCCGAAGTCATCCCGCCGCCAATAGCGGCGCAGAATCAGATCGCCGCTGAGGCGCAGACGGTCTTCCACCGACAGGGGACCCAGACCCAAGGAGGTGTCGAGCCGCCGCAGGCGGCTGGCGGCGTTGGTCTGCTGATTGAAAACCGTGGTGAACCCCAAATTCAGCAGCCCCTGCTTGACCCCCTGGTTGTCCTGGTTGTACTCCCGGTATTCCAGACCCAGCCGGGCCGGCAGCACCTTGGTGACCCAAAAGCCGCCGGAGAGGCGGACGATCCAGCCGTAGAGCTTGTTGCTGTCGGTAAAGTAGAGGCTTTCGGGCTGCACCACCGGGAGCACGTCGCTCAAAAAGCCCGGCAGATAGTTGCTCAGACCCAGCCCCCCGGGCTCCCGGCCGAACCGGGAGAACTGCCAGGGTCGCGAGGCTTCCTCGGGCCGGCGTTCGCCCCGGTAATAGGGAAAGCCCCGGGAGGCCATCTCGGGCCGCATCTGCTGGCGCACGTACTCCAGTTCATTCAGCAGCGCGATGTCCTGGGGCGCCTCCTTCAGGGCCGCCTCATAGGCCCGGTAAGCCCCGCCCCAGTTTTTCCCGGTCCGCTCCTGGCGGGCCTTCGCCACCCGGGCCGCCTGGGAGTCGGGCTGGCCTTTAATGATTTCGCCATAAAGGTCCTTGGCGCCCTGATCTCCCAGACCCTCCAGGATTTGGGCCTTTTCCATGAGATAGTCGGTCTGGGAAATCTTCCCTTCCAGCTGCGCCAGGGCTTGCATGGCCTCCGGATAGCTGTGCTCGCTCCGGCAGGCCTCCACCAGGAGCCGGAGATAAGCTACCCGGTCCGGGGCGTCGGCGGGAATCCGCTCGCCGACGGCCTTGACCCCCTCGTACTGGCCCCGCAACAGGTAGATGCGGGCCATCTCCAGGGGCGCGGCCGGATTATCCGCCTGGTTCTCCAGGTTTTTTAGGGCCTGGCCCCAATCCTTCCGGGACAGTTGGCATTGGAGCAACAGTTGCGTGATTTGGCGGTCGTTGGGCCGAATCTTCTGAGCCCGGCGGTAATATTCGAGCGCGGCCTGGCGGTCCCCCAGTTCCGTGGCCAGCCAGGCCAGCCCCAGGAGTTCCCCTGGCGAGTCCGGCCATTTGTGGCCGCGGAATCCCTGGAGCACGTGCAGCAGGTAGCTGAGCTTGCCGCCCTGGCGGCCCAACTGGCCGTCGAAGTAAGCCAGGGTGGCGCCGACAGCTTGTCGCCCACCCCCCTGGGCGCCGGGGAGGCGGTCCATCAGGTAGTCCAGGTCTTCGTAGTGGGGCAGACGCGGCAAAAGGGCCGCCATAATGAGCAGAGTCGGATGGTGATAGCGGTTATGCCGCAGGTTTTCCAGCAGCAGGTCGCAGGTATGGCGCAGGTGCTTGGGGTCCGGGGAATGGAAATAGCAGCGCGCCACCAGGGCCCGGTCCTCCGGGGACAGGTCGGCCAACGGTTCCAATTCCTTGCCGGCCAGTAGCAGGGCCTTGGCAAAATCCTTACCGGAGAGATAGGCCACCACCGCCGCCGCCACCACCACCCTATCCCGGGGCTGCTCCTGGCGCAGGCGGTTGAGCAGCTCCAGGGCCTCCGGAGACCGCCCCAGGTAGATCAACACCCGGGCCTTCTCCAGGCGGGCCCCGCTATCCTGGGGAGTCTTTTGCAAGCAGAGCTCATAGCGGGACAGCGCTCCCGGCAGATCTCCCAGCCACACCAGGAGCCGGGCCTGCTCCAGGATGAGCCGGGGTTCTTCCGGGACGGGACAGTCTTGCAACTCCCGGGCCGCCTCGTCCCACCGCCGGTCCTCGAGCAGCAGGCCGATGCGCCGCAGGCGCAGGCCCGGGTCGTCCTGGAGTTTTAAGGCCTCGCCATATTCCTTGATGGCCACCTCCCGGCCTTCGGGAGTAAAAGAGAGGGCCTCGGCCAGTTGCCGGCGCACCTCCACATCCTTGGGGTTCAGCTTCAGGAAGGCGGTGAAGTAATGGGCCGCCTGGCCCCAATTTTTTTGATAGAAGTTTAGCTGGCCGGAAAAGAGCAGCAGTTTTGGGTCATTGGGGTTTTGACGCCGCAAGGGCTGGAGGGCCTCCAGGGCCTCCCCGAAGCGCCGGGCATAGGAATAGGTAAGGGCGGCTTCCCAGTGCAACTCCCCCTTCAGGAGCTGCCGCCGCCCAGCCTCATCCCACATGGCCGCGGCCTGGCCGAAGTTCCCTTTCTGGGCATAGAGGCGAGCGAGGTTGACGATGGTTTCCTGATGGGTGTCCCCGGCTTTCCAGGCTGCCTGGTAAACCTTCAGGGACTCCTTAAGATCGCCGATGAGCAAGAGCTCCAGGCCGTACTGGCGCTGCAGCTCGCACTCCGGGTTCTCCAGCATCAGCGGGGCCAAGATGCCCGCGGCCTCGGCATGGTTGCCCTTGCGTGACCAGAGCCGGGCCAGGGTCACGCCATATTCCTTCTTGCCCCGATCACGGCTGTAAAGCCAGAGATAGTGGGTTAAGGCCTGGTCGATCTGTTGGGCGGCCTCGGCATTGCGAGCCGCTTCCAGGCGCAGGGCCGCGTCCCCGGCGGCCTTCTCCAGCAGGCGCTGATAAATCGGGCCGGCCGCCTGGTAGTCCCGCTGCCAGTAATGGAGCAAGGCCAGGAGGTGCAGGGCCTGCGAGTCGTTCGGGAACTGGGCGGCTTCCTCTTCCTGGAGGGGAATGGCTTCGGGAAAGCGGTCGAGGGAGACCAGCAGGTCCACCAACTGGCGCCGGACCGGGGGGGTCCGGGTCAACTGGTAGAGGCGCTGTAATAAGTGATGGCCAAGGGCCGATCATAGCTCCCCTGGGCCGCCAGGGCTGCGGCGATCACCAGCAATTCGGCGTCCTCGGGGTTATCCTCAAGCCCCCCGGCCAGCAGCTTAAGTGCGGCCTGCCGGTCTCCCAGGCGATCCAGGGCCAGGGCCTGAAGTTTCAATCCCCGGGAAGTCTTGGCCTCCTGGGGATTGAGCCGGCGGATAAGATCCAGGGTCTCTTGCGGCTGCCCGGCCTCCAGACAAATCTGCCCCAGGGAGAGACTATAGTCGGCATTTTTGGGCTCCCGCGACACGGCCTTCCGGGCCAGCTCCAGGGCCCGGGGCTGGTCCCCTCGCTGCCCCGCCTCCTGAGCCAGCCGCATTAGGGAAGCGGGGGAGCGCCAGAAATCCGGGTCAAGATGCCAGGAAAGGGCAAAGGTCGAGGCCACCAAGCCCAGGGGAACCGCCCATATCAGCCAACGCCAGCGACTAGCCATAAACCCGCCTCGGATCCATGGCGGGACTCCATCTGGGCCTTTCCACCACTGCCAGTGCCAGGTCCCCCAGTATCCAGATGATCCCCGCCGAAAAGATGGAGTTGAAGAAGACCAGCCCGGGCGGAGCCCAACCCTGCCACATGGAGATGATGGGCAGGGTAAGGTGCGGGATGATCAACCCCACATGGGGCGCCCAATGCCACCAGCGCCCGGTCTCGGCGAAAGGCAGCTGGTTATTCACCCGGTAGGCGGGCTTGCGGCCCGGAGGATAGAACAGCGCCGCCCCGATGGCCAGGGCGTGCACCGGGAACAGGCTGCACAACATCTTGAACTGCTTTAATGGCTCCTGGTGGAAAAAGAGGTAATAAAACATCAAGACCGTGGCCGCTAGATAAGCGAGGCGCAGGACCCCGTATGGCAGCTCGTAGCCCTCCAGGAAGGAAAAGCCCTGGAGGTAAACGAGCAGGGGCAGGGAGTAGAAAACGGGAAAGGCCAGGCCGCTCACCAGATAGCTGAGCATGACGATGAGGAAATGCCGCTTCTGGGGCCACTTCAATCCCCGTTTCCACAGGGGGTTGTCCCAAAAGAAGAGGCGCATGGTATCCAGACACCACTGGAAGCGCTGCCGATAAACCCCCGCTAGAGTGGTTGGGGCCAGCCCCCGGGAGAGGGCATAGGGAAAGTAAATGGACTTCCAGCCCCGGCTCAGGAGCTCGTAAGTGGTGGTAAAATCCTCCACCAGGTTCCAGGTGGCAAAGCCGCCCATCTCCTCCAGGGCCTGGCGGCGATACACCACCCCGGAGCCGCAAGAGACCACGGCATTGGCCTGGTCGTTGCTCAATTGCATGGTCTCATAAAAGACCCGGTCGGCGTTATAAAATGGGTCGCCTTCGGGCAGGAAGAAGGACTGCCGGCTTTGCACGAAAGCCACTCGTTCCAGGTCGAAAAAGCCCACCAGTCGCTGGATAATCTCCGGGACCGGCACCTGATCCGCATCCAGGACCAGGATCAAGTCCCCCCGGCTATGCTGCAGGCCGAAATTGAGATTGCCGCTTTTGGAATCCTGCAAAGGCAGGCCCGAGCCCGGTCGGGATAGATAATGGCAGCCCAGGGACTCTGCCAGGCGGGCCACCTGCCGGGAGGCGCCATCGTCCAGGACGTAGACCTCCATGCCCTCGTAAGTGATGCGTTTGATGGCTTGTAGAGTCGTCCTGATGATTTCGAAGGGCTCGCTGGAGCAAGGCACAAAGATGTCCACGGCCCACCGGCGGTCGGGGTTCAGGCCCTCGGGCCGATGGCTCCTCAGGTGCCAGACATCGAAGACCAGCAGCCAGAGGAGCAGAAAGGAGAGACTCTCGGCCGTCAGGAAAAGGAAATAGGCGGCAGCACTGTTTCTGACAGCCAGGCGGCTGAGCCAAAAAAGATAGGCCAGGCCCAAGACCAGGGTCAGTAAGGAGAAGACCTGGGCGCGGAGCCGTCGGGGGCGGTCTTGGAGGTCCAGATACCGTCGGTGGGGCGGGCGGCGCCAAAGGTCGGACCAAAGCAGCAAGGGTCCCCCTTTAAAGGAAGCCACTTCCTAAGCTAATGCATCAGTGGGCTGGTCCGTGCCATCCCAATTACCTCCTTGGAATGGCATGGTTGACGTTTTTAATGATCCAACATTTTTTTATTACCAAGTTTCTTAAAGCTTTGTAAAGCAATATTTTACGAAAATTTAATTTATAAAAATTTTCAATCGTCCCAAGGCAATTTAGCCGGTTTTCTCTGAGGGGCCCGCTTCTGCCCTAAATGGCACCCCGCAACCTGGCCCAGGCCAGGCCCAGATACTCATAAAAAGCGATTTCTGCTGTCTGCCAGGCCACGCTGGTGGGAAAGAAGCTGCCGGGAGACCAACTGGTTGTCTGGCGCACCAGATGGCCCACGGGCGCCGCCACCGGCTCCAGACCCAGTTTGTGAAACATGGCTATGGCGCGGGGCATATGGGAAGCCGACGTCACTAAGAAAAATTTATCCCGGCCCAGCATCGGTTTGAGAAGGCGGGCCTGCTCCTCCGTGTCCCGGGAAGCGGATTCCAAAATGATGTCCCCGGGGTTCACCCCCATGATCTGCGCCACCCGGGCCATAACCTCAGAGTCGGGGACCGGATCGAAAACCGCACCGCCGGACAGAATGAGCTTGCGGCCTGGCCCGGCCTTATAAAGGCGCACCCCCTCCACCACGCGGAATAGGGTGGCAGACCCGATTTGCGAAGTAATGGGCATTTGGGGGTCGCTGCTGTGCCCCCCTCCCAAAACTACGACCCATTTGCCGGCCCGGGTGCCATCTGGCTCCGTTTGGCCGGCGACCAAATCCGGCGCCGGCGGATACCTCTGTTCCAGCGGCCGCAAGGCCAGATTGGGTACGAAAGGAAAACTAAAGATTAATAGCAGGCCGGTGCCGACGCTCACCAGGATCTTGCCGGCCTTCTGCCGACGCGTGCACCACAGCAGGACCAGACCCAAAAGCAGCAGCTCCAGACACAGGGGCAAGGGAAAGAAGAACGGGGCGACGATTTTTTTGAGTAAAAACATGATCCTCACCTGGGGTAGGTTTCGTAATTGACTATCTATTGAAAATCACTGATTTTTAACCATCTTTTGAAAAAAGGGGGGGGAGATTTTCTTCCCCGGCGGCTGGCCGCTGTCGCCATGAACGTTCAGCCTGCGCCGCACCGGCGGGACGCCTGTGTCACCAAATTTAAAAGACTTTTCCAGGAGGTTTTTCTCGAAACTAAAAACTAAAAACTCGAAACTCTTTAAAGGCTTAAAGCCGGATAGCCCAGCAGGCGGTTGACTTCCTCCACCAGGTTGGCGGAAGGGGTGAGGCCCAGGTCCGGGGGCAAGGCCAGGACGGCTTCTTCCCGGGGGTCGAGGAAATGCAGGAAGGCCGGCACCGGCCCGCCATGGCGGCCCAGGATTTCTTTGAGTTTCACCAGTTGCTCCGTGGTAACGGTGGCGGCCTGGAGGCGCAGGTCCAGTCTCTCCGGCCAGGGCGGCAAGGCCATTTCCAGGGGGGCGATCTCCAGGGCCCGTAGTTTGGTGCCTTGCTCTTCCTGAATCACGGCGCCTTTCAGCCACAAAGGG
>JAPLJC010000141.1 GCA_026388765.1 Deltaproteobacteria bacterium | reverse complement strand
AGTCGATCCTCAACCCCCGGGCCGGCCTGAACGACACCCCCGCGGTGGGGCTTTCGCCCACCGCCGCGGTGAACGAGAAGGAGCATTACGACAAGACTTTCAAGGGCGAAGAAAAGAAGCCCGCGGAAATGAAGATATCTTATTAAACGCGGCAACCGGCCGCAAAGAAGGGGAGTGACAGGTGCAGTCTGATAATTTAACTATTTCAGTACTTTTTGGGACAGGCGTCAAGCGGCCGGAAATTCAAAAGGTCTTGGAGAGCCTCCCCCAACTGAAATTGTTGGACCAGACTTGCGACCCTCAGAGTTATGCCAGCCTGCACAAGGGGAACTGGCCAGACCTGGTACTGGTGGAAATGGATGGGGAGAATCAAATTCCCAAGTGGCTGGAGAACCTGAGCCAAGATCTGGGTAAGACGCCGATTTTGCTTTGTTCTCATAGTCGTGAACCGGACTTTTTGATCAAGGTTATGCAGGTGGGGATCCGGGAATTTCTGCCGCTGCCCTTAGCTCGCAAAGATCTGGAAGCCGCGGTGACCCGGGTGTGGGTCAGCCAAAAGCGGCACCAGGTGGTGGAGGGCCAGGATAAAGGGAAGGTGCTGGTGGTCACCGGGCATAAAGGCGGGTCAGGCTCCACTACGGTAGCGGTCAACCTGGCAATGGCCTTGGCGGAATTGATTCCGGAAGGTCTGGCCCTGGTGGATTTGGGCAGACCGTTCCCGGATGTGGGAAATTTCCTGGACCAGGATCCGAGCTACTCCATTCTAGATTTGATCCAGAACCTGAATGACCTGGATCAGGTTTTCCTCCAGCGCATCATGCAACCCTATGGCAACAACTTGTTTATTTTGCATGGCTGTTCGGATTTTCGGGAGCAGGAAAACATAGAACCGGAGGCCATAGCAAAGATTTTTTCGCTCCTGCGCAGTCATTATAAATATACCATTGTGGATCTGAGCCACTGGCTGGATGATTTTTTCCTGCAGGTGGTCATGGAGGCGGACATGGTGTTGATGCTCACCGGTCTCACCGTCCCGGACCTCCGCAACCTGAAGAGGCTGTGGCCGGCTTTATTGGAATGGTATCAGGATCGACGCAAAATCAAGCTGGTGGTAAACCGGTTTGATCGGGGCAACGGCCTGCAACTGAAGGACGTGGAGCAAATGATGCAGCAGCCCGTGTTTGCCACCTTAACCAGTGATTACCAATTAATGATGAATGCCTTGAATCAGGGAACGCCTTTAGGGGCCGCCGCGGGGCGCTCCAAGCTCTGGCGCGACCTGAAGAGTTTGGCCCAACAGGTGTTGCAGGATCTGCCGAGCGGGTTGGAACAGGGCGCCGTGGACGCGGCTCCAAAAAAGAAATTCTGGTTGTTCTAATGGAGCATAGTTAAAGATGAGCTGGTTAGGGCATACAAAGGGTAAGAAGGGAGCGGCTGCGGGTAAACCGCAAGAGTTGGCTGCGGTTCAACCGAAACAGGTCCCGGAAACCAAGGAACTGAAGGTGGTGCCCGCCCCCGCCAAGAAGGATGATGGTCGGGAGGTACGCCTTTATGAGGTAAAGAAGCGGATTCATCATGTCTTGTTGGAACGGCTCGACCTGAGCGCCCTGGAAGATTTGGATGAACAGATACGGGCCAGGGAAATCCGACAAGCCCTGGGGATTCTCCTGGAGGAAGATGAAGAGCCCCTAAATATGGGGGAAAAGACCCGCTTGGCCCGAGAACTGGAATTTGAAATTCTGGGTCTCGGCCCCCTGGAACCTCTTCTGTCTGACCCCACCATCTCGGATATCCTGGTAAACCGCTATAATCAGGTGTACGTGGAAAGGCGGGGCCGCTTGGAAGTGTCGGATATAAGGTTCCAGGATAACAATCACCTCCTGAAAATCATCAACAAAATCGTCAGTAACGTCGGACGCCGTATAGATGAGTCGGTCCCCATGGTGGATGCCCGTCTTCCCGACGGCTCCCGGGTCAACGCCATCATCCCGCCCCTGGCCTTGGATGGGCCCATGCTGTGTATCCGCCGCTTCAGCGTGTCGCGTCCCTCCTTGGAGGACCTCATCGAAAAAGGCAGCCTGACCGCGCAAATCGGTGAGGTTCTGAAGGCCGTCGCGGTGGCCAAAATGAACGTTCTCATCTCCGGCGGCACCGGTTCCGGCAAGACCACCATGCTGAATATCCTTTCCGGGTTCGTTCCCGCCACGGAGCGCATCATCACCATCGAAGACTCCGCCGAACTCCAACTGCAGCAGGAGCACGTCTGCCGCCTGGAGACCAGGCCGGCCAATGTGGAGGGCAAAGGAGAGATCACCGCCCGGGATTTGGTGAAGAACTGCCTGCGTATGCGGCCGGATCGAGTCATCGTCGGCGAGGTGCGGGGGGCCGAGGTCCTCGACATGCTCCAGGCCATGAACACCGGGCATGAGGGGTCCATGACCACCATCCATGCCAATATGGCCCGTGACGCCCTGCTGCGTCTGGAAACCATGATTTCCCTCTCCGGCATTACCATCCAGGAAAAGGCCATGCGCCAAATGATCTCTTCCTCCATCAACGTGGTCATCCAGTTGGTACGCCACAGCGACGGCTGCCGCCGCATGGTATCCCTCTCGGAAATCGTGGGGATGGAGAGCAACGTGATCAGCATGCAGGATATCTTCGTTTTTGAACGCCATGGCCTGAACGACCAGGGGATGATTATGGGGAGGTTTATCGCCACCGGGGTGCGTCCGCGGTTTGTGGAGCGTTGTCGTCTCTTCGGGTTCCAGCTCCCTGACGGGATCTTCAATCCGCCCAGCCGGCCCATGGAACAACAATAAAAATCGAGCCTTTGCCAGGAAGATGCCAATGAATCAGATGAGTCAAACGTTGAACATGGGCGGCATGGATCTCATGTATGTCATGGGGTTGCTGGGGGTTTTTGTGGCAGTTTGCCTCTTGGCCACGTACCTCAATTACATGGTGGTGGAGCCCATCCGGAAGCGGCGCCTGATCTATCAACGGATCCGGAGCAATAAGAGAGAGCAGGAATTTCGGGCCCAGATCTTCAAGGCTTATCAGGAAAACAGCAGCAGCCCGGTGATGAGCATAGTGAGTTGGCTGACGGGTTGGAGTAAGGTGGAAAACTTGCAGCGCCAACTCCTCCAGGCGGATATTTATCTGAGCCCGGGAGTTTTTATCTGCGTGGTGGGCATCATGGGCTGCCTGGGCTTTATCCTGTCGACGAAGGTTGGAGTCGGCCTTTGGTCCTGGGTGCTGGGGCCCTTCGCGGGATTCCTCCCCATCTTCTTTTTGCGCTGGAAGAAGAGGCGTAAGACCCTGAAATTTGAAAAACGCATGCCGGAGGCCATGGAACTTTTGTCCAGGTCTCTTAAAGCCGGCCACACTCTGCCTTCGACCCTGGAGCTGGTGGCTCAAGAGATTCCGCCCCCCCTGGGGAAGGAGATGCGCATCACTTACGAAGAACAGCGATTGGGGCTGAGTGTCTCCCAGGCTCTGCGCCGCATGTCGGAACGGGTGGCCAGCCAGGATTTGCGCTACTTTGTCACCGCGGTCTTGATCCAGACCGAGACCGGGGGCAATCTGGCGGAAATCTTAGAAAACATCGGGCATCTCATCCGGGAGCGCTTGACCTTGAAGGGCAAGGTCATGGCCCTGACGGCCGAAGGCCGCTTCTCGGCCCTGGTTTTGATTGGCTTACCCATCGTGACTTTCCTGGCGCTCTTCTTCCTAAACCGGCCATATATCATGACCTTACTGGTGGATCCCATGGGCGTCAAAGTCTTGACTGGGGCGGTCATCAGCATCATCTTCGGGGCCCTGGTAATGAAAAAAATGGTTACGATCAAGGTTTAAGGGAGATTCCATGCAAGGACTCGATTGGCTCGTCTGGGCTGCCTGTTTCGTTACCGGGACATTTTTTGTCTACGGGGTCTTGCAATATACCGGCAGCCGGCGGATGGTGAAGGATAGGTTCAAAAATACGACCGCCAAGGCCATGCCCCTTTACCAGCGGGAGAGCAGCGGCAACTGGATGAAACGTATCCTGGATGGGGTTTCATCGTGCGGCAAGTTTATCACTAAGGGCAAAGAGGAGACTTACAAACTCCGGTTTTCCTTGATCCAGGCCGGTTTTCGCCATCCCAAAGGCACCGCCATCTATTTTGGCTTCCAGGCCCTGGGGGCTTTTTTCCTGCCCATACCCTATCTGCTGTTCAATGCCATGCATGGCAAGATGACTTCTGGCAACCTGTTATTCTGCGTTCTGCTGGCCGGAGCTGGTTTCTATTTGCCTAAGGTAATTCTAAATTATATCATCCGGAGGCGCAAAGACCGGATTGACAAGGGTCTGCCGGACGTCTTGGATCTTCTCATCGTCTGTATGGAGGCCGGCCTTTCCTTGCAAGCCACCATAAACCGGGTAGCCGACGAGGTCCGTCCCATCTCGCTAGACCTGCACAATGAACTGACCCTTCTCAACGCCGAGCTGCGTACCGGGATTTCCCGCGAGACGGCCCTGAAGAATATGGGGGAGCGCACCGGGGTCCAGAATGTCAATTCCTTGGTCGGCGTGATGGTCCAATCCGATAAAATGGGGACCAGCATCTCCCAGGCGCTTCGGGTCCATTCTGCCTTTCTCCGGACCCAGCGGGCCCAGCAAGCTGAGGAGCAGGCGGCTAAGTTGCCGGTAAAAATCATGTTCCCCATGCTGATGTTTATTTTTCCCGCGGTTTTCGTCGTGGTTTTGGGACCGGCGATCATTCATATTATGCAGAGCGGCTTTTTCAAAAGTACTGGTAGTTGATCGGGAGGGCAGGCGATCTGCAGGTGCAGCCGAGAGGGGCGGCTGGAGTTGGTAGCGCCACGTGAGCGGCCGGGTCTGCGGGTTTCCATCTTCCGGCCCCAATTGCCGGACTGCCAGCTTGGGAGAAATTTCTTGATATTAGCGCTCATTAGTGATAACCAGCCGAAAAGCCAGCAACATCTCAGGTCCCGAATAATGACCTTAATTTACAGGCAAGCCCTATGACTACCCGAATTCTCCTGGTCGATGCCCACGAGATTGTTCGCCAGGGACTGCGTGCCCTGTTGGATAAAGAAGCGGATTTTGAAGTGGTGGCGGAAGTCGAAACCGGGGAAGCAGCGGTGCGTTTGGTGCTGGAAACGAAGCCTGATGTGGTCATCCTGGATCTGACCATGGCTGGCTTGCAGGGGCTCGACCAGGTGCATCAGCTGGTGGCCGCAGCCATCGGCAGCAAGGTGGTCGGCCTGTCCATTTACAGCGATCGGAGGTTCGTGGCGGAGGTTCTCAAGGCCGGAGCCTTCGGCTACGTCCTCAAAGAGCACGCCTTCGAAGAACTGGCCGTGGCCATCCGGGCGGTCCAGGCCAACAAGACCTATATCAGCACCGGACTTTCCGGCTTCATCATCCAGGACTATATTGAACTTATCCGGGATAGTGAAATCCGCTTCCGGACGATTTTTGAGGGCTCTAACCTCGGCATTGCCCTGGTGGACAAGGATGGCCGGATTGTCGAAAGCAATCCTGCCCTCCAAGAATTATTGGGTTACAGCCAGGAGGAGCTGCGCTCTAAGGAATTTACCGAATTCATTCAGCCGGAGGAGGTTGCCGGGTGTAAGGACCTCTTCCAAGAATTGGTGTCAGGAAGTCGGAAATCTTATCGAGTGGAGAAGCAGTATCGGGGTAAAGACGGCCATCTGGCTTGGGGCCGCCTGTTGGTCTCACCTTTCCGCGGCGCCGGCAGTGAAGGGCAGTTCGCCATTGGCATGCTGGAGGACATCGGGGAGCAAAAACAGGCGGAAGCCAAGCTTGGCGACTACCAGGAGAAGCTGCGCTCCGTCGCCCTGGAGTTATCCCTGACCGAAGAGCGGGAACGACGACGCCTGGCCACTGATCTCCACGATCACGTGGGACAGATCCTGGCCCTGGCCCAGATCAAGCTGGGAGCCCTGCGGGAATCGGCCGCCAACGGGCAGGTGGGGCCCTTGGATGAAATCCGTCAACTCATTGAGCAGACCATCAGGTACACCCGGTCCGTGGGCTTCGAACTCAGCCCGCCCATCCTCTACGACCTGGGCTTTGAGGCGGCGGTGGAATGGCTGGCGGAACAGGTCCAGGAGCAACACGGGGTGCATATCAAGGTGGCGGCGGATCGGAGCCTCAAGCCCTTAAACGATGAGATTCGCATTCTCCTGTTCCAGCTCTTGCGGGAATTACTGACCAACATGGTGAAGCGCGCCAAGCCTAATAATGTCGCAATTCTTATCAGCCGGAACGGTTCGAGTATGGGGGTGGAAATCGACAATGACGGGCTCGAGGTGGACCTGGGCACCGAAACCCTGGCGCCATCCCCTAATGGCCTCGGACTTTTCAGCATCAGAGAGCGTTTGCGGTATTTGGGGGGGAGGTTGCAGGTGGAATCCGCCCCTGGCCATGGCACCAAGATGTCCTTGTGGGTGCCGTTGAAAACTTAGCTGCAAAGCCCGGCGGCCCTCACCACCTACGCCATCCGGGAAGGCCTGACCACCCTAAAGCCTTGAACCCGCCTTACCCTCTCATACCGAGTTGCGTTCAAACATGTAACATTGGTCACCGGGGTTGTAGGGGCGGGGTCTCCCCGCCCGTAGAGCGATGACCGGAGAATGGCGGGCGGGGAACCCCCGCTCCTACTTGTTTGACGGCAACTTGGTATCATCCCTTCCTTTAGAGCCTTTTTATCTAGATCATGAACTAAACGCTTCGCGTGGGGTAGGCCTACCGACTCCATGGTCATAATCAAGCCTTAGACCGCAATCCTTGCAAAAGCAAAACCCCACCTTTTTCTCTCGTATCCCCAGATAGTTACGTGTAGTTTCCTCCTT
>JAPLJC010000123.1 GCA_026388765.1 Deltaproteobacteria bacterium | reverse complement strand
TGTCCCTGATGGACGCCGGTGTGCCCATTAAGAGCGCCGTGGCCGTCGTGGCCATGGGCCTCATCAAGGATGATGACCGGGTAGCGGTGCTTTCCGACATCCTGGGCGACGAGGACCAGATTGGCGACATGGACTTCAAGGTGGCCGGCACCGCGCAAGGCATCACCGCCTTGCAGATGGATATCAAGATGACCGGACTCACCCGGGAGATCATGGGCCAGGCCCTGACCCAGGCGAAAGCGGCCCGGTTGCATATCCTGGGCGAGATGGAGAAGGTTATCGCCGCGCCCTCCCCGGACCTTAAGGAGCACGCCCCCAAGATCATCGTGTTGACCATCAACCCCGACAAGATCCGGGAAGTCATCGGACCGGGCGGCAAGATGGTGAAGAGTATCGTGGCGGCCACCGGCATCAAGATCGACATCGAGGACGACGGCAAGATCCATATCTCCTCGTCGGACCAGAAGGCGGCGGACGAAGCCATCCGCATGATCAATGAGATCATCGAGGAAGCCGAGATCGGCAAGGTCTATCACGGCATCGTGAAGAAGATCATGGACTTCGGGGCCTTTGTGGAGATCATCCCCGGCACCGACGGCTTGGTGCACATCTCGGAGTTGGCCCATGAGCGAGTGGCAAACGTCACTGATGTCCTGAAGGAAGGCGACGAGTTGGATGTCAAGGTCCTGGACGTCGACCGCCAGGGCAAGATCCGTCTTTCCCGCCGGGCGCTGCTGCCGGTGCCGGAAGGCATGACGCCTCGGGAGCCGGATAGCAGGCCGAGTAGATCGGATCGAGATAGAAGACCCGGACGTGGAACAAAAAACCGTTCTTGATAACGGCCTCAGGGTAGTTTCCGAAGAACTGCCCTACTTCCATTCGGTAGCCGTGGGGGTGTGGCTCAACGTGGGCTCCAGGGACGAGACCCGGGATGAGAACGGGCTCAGCCATTTCCTGGAACACCTGGCCTTCAAAGGCACCCCCAGGCGCACCGCCTTCGACCTCGCCCGGGAGATCGACCAGATCGGGGGCGTCTGCAACGCCTTCACCAGCAAGGAGCAGACCTGCTTCCACGGCAAGGTGCTTTCGGAGCACCTGCCGCGCCTGGTGGACCTGCTGGGCGACATGGTGCTCCATCCCGTCTGCGACCCCCAGGACCTGGAGAAGGAGCGCCAGGTTATCCTGGAGGAGATCTGCGCCCAGGATGACAATCCCGAAGACCAGGTCCAGGTGGCCTTCGGCCGCAATTTTTGGGGCGACAACCCCTTGGGAAGGCCCATCCTCGGGGAGGCCGACCGCATTGCCGGGGTGAGCCGGAAGGAACTGCTGGCCTACCGGCGGATTACCTATCGCCCGGAGGAGACGGTGGTGGCCGCGGTGGGCCGGGTCGACCACCAGCACCTGGTCGATCTGGTGTCCACGCATTTCCAGGATTTCACCAACGGCATACCAGCCCGGGAGCGCCGGCCGGCGTCCTATCACCCCGGCATTTATCCCCTAGCCCGGGACCTGGAGCAGGTCTATGTCTGCCTCGGCGCCCGGAGCCTGGCCGCCGGCGATCCCCGGCGCTTTACCGCCACCATGATCCAGTTGATCCTGGGAGGCAACATGAGTTCCCGCCTGTTCCAGGTGATCCGGGAGCAACTGGGATTGGCCTACTCCATCTACTCATTTCTCAGCTTTTTCAGCGACACCGGCCTCTTGGGCGTCTCTGCCGGCGTCAGCCCCAAAAACTTGAAGGCCTTGCTGGCCGCGGTGTCCCGGGAGTTAAACAAATTAAAAGAAGAACCCGTCCTGGACGAAGAACTTCAGGCGGCCCGGGAATACCTGCGGGGCTCCATCTACCTGGGGGCCGAAGACGTGGAGCACCTGATGATGCGCCTGGCCAAGAATGAAATTAACTTCGGGCACTACATCCCTCTGGAGGATATCGTCAACGGCTTGCTGAAGGTCACCCCGGCCGAGATTCAGGAACTGGCCCGGGAGCTATTGCAGCCAGATAAGTGGGCCTTGACCCTGCTGGGACCGGTGGCCGCCGATTTAAGCGGCGCCCTGGATTTTTAAGGTAGGGTGGGCCCTGCCCATCATCAAACCTAAAGTGCGCCCGGCGCCCCATCTCCGCATGACCGGGTAAAATCATGTTAAAGGAGTTCCTCATGAGACGACTCTTTACCTCTCTGATAATTGCCGCCTTATTGCTGCTTCCCACCCTGGCCGTCGCTCAGGCGCCGGCTACGACCCCGGCCCCGCCCGCGGCTCCGCAAGCGGCACCGGCCCCAGCGCCGACCCAGGCGCAGCCCGAAGCCAAATCGCCGGCGCAGCCGCAGGCAGCGCCCCTGCCATGCCAGCCCGGGCCGGGTGGGACTTGCCCCATGATGACCCCGGAGCAGATGAAGCAGATGCAGGGGAAAATGGGCCAATGCTGCATGATGCAGCCGGGCCAGGGCTCTCCCATGTGCCAGCAGATGCAAAAACAGCTCGACGACTTGCAGAAGCGCGTCGAGGCCCTGGAAGGCAAAACGAAGGGCAAAAAGAAGTAGGCACGGGCTGGGAACAGATGATGAAAAAAAGGCGGCCTCGACGGGCCGCCTTTCTATTTATCTTAACCGAAAACCGCCTTTAAAAATCCTCCCCGTCTTCCAGGATGGCCTTGTTGATGAACTTATAGAGGCTGCCGATCCATTCCAGTTCGTTTTCCAGCTCCGAGTTGGCGAAGATCCACTCGCCGTCCCGGTCCTTGGCAATAATGACGATCTCCTCAATGTCATCCAGGTCCTGGTTGAACTTCTCAACCACCTCCTTGACGGAACGCTGTGCCCTGGCAAATGGAATGATGTTTTTTTTCATGTCTCTGCGGCGGGTTAAAACCCCGTCACCCTCCCGTGGTTTAATCCCTCCAAAACGAAGGGCAGGGCACTCCCCCTTTCTTAATTGTTTAATGAACCGGCCAAAAAAGCAACGATAATCTTAGTTCTCCGGGCTGGAGCTGCTTCCCGGGGGACCCGGCCGATTTCCAAAATTATCAGGGGAGCCTTACCCGGAAGGGGAGGGCGGGCGGGGAGGTTTGGAGGTAATCAGGGGAAAGGGGGTGCCATGGAGGACCTTTTCCTCAAGCAGGCCGTGCCGCTCTTTAAGTTCCTCGATCAGCTGCTGCCCCCGCGTCAAGGTGCCCCAGACCCGGCGCCGGAAGGGATTTTCCGGAGGTAGCGGCCCGGCCGCCAGTTTCTTGAAATATGGGTAGTTCAAAAGCTCTTCCCAGAGGCTGAGGCCTTTGGCGAACAGGTCGGGATAGAAGTAGGTCAATTCCTCCTGATTATCATCCAGGAAGGCCACGGCCTGAGCCAGGCGCTGGCCGGGCCCCGGCATCCGCCGTTTCTCGTCCCACTGGACCAGCTTTTCCAGAACCTGAAGCCTCTGGGCCTGGCTGAGATAGGCCACTTTATGCAGCACCTCCTGGTGCAGGTCCGGATGTTTGAGAAAGGCCTCCCGGTATTCCCGGTTGAGCAGGTAGCTGTTCAGGAGCTTTTTGGTCGCCTCAAAGGACTCCTGGCCATACCGGCCCAGCCGGCGCATATTCTTAGCAAGCCAGGCTGACAAGAACTTGAGACGGTCTTCATGAGTCTTGGTGGCGACGATGAGTTCGCTGCGTTGGTAGGAAATGGAGCCGCTGTGCTCTCCCCGGACGATGTCGGTCAACTCTTTCAGGCTGCGGTGGGTGTCCTTCAAGATGTTAAGACTGGGTTCCCGGCTGCCGTCCACCGGGTGGATGAGTTCCTGTTTGACCACCGATAGGGCCCGGTCCTCCAGGACATTGAAACGGTTGTATTTGTGCTGCTGGTAGGTGACCTTGAAGATTACCACCCGGCGCTTCGGGTCCAGATAAAAGCCCTGTTTACCAAGATGGGGGTTGGCCTCCGCCAGCCCCGGAGGCAAAGAAATGAGGGCGGTCTTTTCCACCAGGGGATATTGCTTCTGCTCCAGGCCGCTGAGGCTGGTGATGGTCCGGTCCGAGGCTCCCAAAACCTTGATGAGGTAGGGTTGCTTCAGGTGGCTCAGCTTGCGGGCGAACAAGGCCGCGGAGGTGCGGCGTTCGGCGGCGATGGGGAAGCCGTAAAGCTCCATGAGAAACTGGTAGACGAACTCTCGTTCCCGCTCGTAGGAGGTGCTGTCCAGGGCCTTGAATTTACCCAGCTTGCGGCCGAAAGACTTGAGTTCAGTGTCCAGATCCGATGGAAAAGAGGCATAAACTCCCAGGAGGCGAAAATCGCCCTGAGGCGCGTCCCGGGCGATGACGTGGGCCCGGTCCATGCGGCTGAGGAATTCCATCAATTCCTCATAATAAGCCAGATCGGTGAGATCGCGGGGGGTAAAACGCGCCTTGAAAGCGGCCCGGCGCTCCCGGTCCAGGTGCGGCGCGATTCTCTCCAGGTTTTCCCGGCCGCCCCGGCGCTTGTCATCGCCCAGGGGATGCAGCAGGTCGAACTGGAAGACCTCCTCCTGGTACGACAGCGGCCGGTTGAAGGCGACCATACTGAAACTGGGGAGGTAGTTGTATTCGGCAAAATTCTTTTCAAAGGACGGCAGCAATTCCCGGGGCTCAACCAGTGGGTAGTGGGGGTCGTAGGGCTCCAGCAGTCCCTTTTTAATGTGAACGTATTCCAGGAAGTCCTTCAGGAGTTGGCGGTCACGCAGGGTGGCCTGGCCCAGCTTGATATCGGCCAGTTGGTGGCCGTTGAGCCGCACTTCGGCAAAGAATTTCTTCCTCGGTTCCATCAATCTGCCACGACCTTGAGGTGAAGACGCCGGGAGCGGGGTCCGTCGAATTCACAGAAAAAGATGCCCTGCCAGGTTCCCAGCACCAGGCGCCCGCCGCTGACCAGCAGGGTAAGCTGCGGACCGATCAAGGAGGCCTTGATATGGGCCGGGGAATTTCCTTCCAGATGCCGGTAAGCCTCCTTATCGCTAATAATCTGGTTCAGAACCATCAGAATGTCGGCCTTGACGCTCGGATCGGCGTTTTCGTTGATGGTTACCGCGGCGGTGGTGTGGGGCACGAAAAGATGGCACAAACCTTCCTGGACGCCGCTCTCCCGGACGGCTGCCTGAATTTGGCCGGTCAGGTCCAGAAATTCGGTGCGACTGCCGGTGCGCACCGTCAAGGTGTGAAACATAACTACCTCCGAGTGAGGTGCGGGGCGCCGGGCAAGGTCAGCAATCCGGAGGCGCTTTGGGCCTCCTGAGTTTTCTGGGCCTGATCCCAGGCCAGGCGCAGGGCCACCTGCACCAGGCTTTTTAAGAAGGGGTTTTCGCCGGCCACGGCG
>JAPLJC010000009.1 GCA_026388765.1 Deltaproteobacteria bacterium | reverse complement strand
GCCAGTATCTTCTCGATAATGCCGCTAATGTGACAGAGGCCTTGAAACTCATGTCCCAGACCCAGCTTGTGATGAAGCCGAAGGATCCAAGGCTCCTACTTTCCTGCCACGTGGCACTGGAGGATGCGGCGGGCGACTCGGCGGTGGTCGAGTTTATCGGGGGCGAGTTTATCGCTGGTAAGATGCTGGTCTATCATGGATCTAATTACACCGTCCTCACGAACGCACCTCCCTTGAAACAGCAGATGGACAACCTGACGCGGTACAGGAAATTTGGCGGGGATCTCCCCTGGCCCGGCAATGTCGAATCCACGGACCGCTTCGTCAGGGCTTCAGCTTTCCTGTCCACCCTGAATTCTCAACCGTTTCCGCCTCTCCACGCGAATCTCATCTCCCGCCTGTTCAGTGCCATCCGGGCGGTAGCGCCACCGTTTGGCTCTATAGCGTCTGACGGAGTGTCCTGGCCAACCATCTGGACCTCCCTTTTCGATTTGACCAACAAGGCGATCTATTTTACCGACACCATTGCGAAGAATAACTTCTGGATCGATATGGGAAAGCTCAATTTTTCCCCCGGCACTCCGGAGATGTATCTGGAAGCCTACAAACCCCATTTGTTTGGAGAAGTGTCGAGGTTGTTTAGCCCGGTAGAATAGGCCACGCTATCACGTTTACTTCTTTCGAACCAAAGCCAATTAATAAAGCCCAACTGATGAACTTGTCTGCTTATATTGGCCTTCGAAACCCTGAAGTCTCCTGGCTAAGCGGTTTAAAATATATTACTTCTTGGCCGAACGGCTGTGGTTTTCCTATCCATAATCCAGGATCACTGCTATGATTCTGGACTTATCAGGAATCTAAAAACTTCCTATCTACAGATCATATCTGCAATTTCCCCCGCTAAAGCGATAACTGCTGCTCCTGGCAAGATACTCGCTACCATTGAATACCGCCTCTCCCCAGCAGATAGCCAGTAGTCATACCCCCGGAGGCCCGAAATTCAGGAAAAAAGTACTCCTTCAGGGAAACTTGTGCTATCATGGCGTCGACGAGAGGACTCGGCTTCAAGAACAGAAATTTTGGGAGATTTTTTCCGGCCAAGAGGTCCCAAAAACCTTTTTAGGATTGCGGGGCCAAGGCGGCCGCATAATCTCAGCTAAGGAGGTCACAAATGCCTGAGATTTTTCGTAGCTCCAAGGTATTGCTCTGGCTCGTCATCATTTGGAGCCTAAACTTCATGGATGCAAAGGCGGCAACGTGGACCCCGGTGGGGCCGGAGGGTGGCAATATCGCGGTGCTGGCGATCGACCCTCAAGATCCTTCCGTGATTTATGCTGGAACCAATGAAGGCAGCGGACTTTTTAAAAGCACCGATGGTGGCGCTCATTGGGTTGTCGCCAGCACTGGCCTTACCAATACCGCGGTCATTTCCTTGGCGATTAACCAACAAAATACCTCTATCCTGTATGCCGGGACAGATGGCGGAGGTTTGTTTAAAAGCACCGATGGCGGGGTACACTGGAACTCCAGCGGCTTGGCCGGCAATAAGGTGAATGCCATCGTCATCGATCCTACCCTGCCAACCACCATATGCGTGGGCATCGATAACGGCGGAGTCTTCAAAAGCATTGATGGCGGGAATATTTGGACGCCCACCTCCCTGGCTAATGCGGACGTCTCAAGCCTGTCTGCCGATCCTCAGACCCCCGCCACTCTCTATGCTGGGACCGGCAATAATACGCTCCATAAAAGTATCGACCGCGGGTCCACCTGGCTGCAAATTTACGCATTCGACCCGGGCACCGGGGGCGTCGGGGCCATTGCCATCGACCCGCAGACTCCGGCCACCCTCTATGTCGGCATGCGTAGTCGGGGCGATCAAATTCCGGGCAAACTGTATAAAAGTATCAATAGCGGCCAAAATTGGAATGAGGCCAGTACCGGGCTGGCGGGCCGCGTGGACATCCATGCGCTGGCCATTGATCCTCAAAACCCCGCGATCCTGTATGCCGGCACTTGGAATTGTTGAGAGCTGCACTTACCCTCCGCCGGTGGCGGAGGCGGCATTTACAAAAGTACTGACGGGGCCTCCCATTGGAGTGAAATCAATACCGGTGTAAAAAGCTCGTATGTCAACGCCGTGGCCGTGAACCCCGCATCTCCGACCACGCTTTATGCGGCCACCGTGGGCACCGGGGTCTACCTGTCCGTCGACGGGGGGGCGCTCTGGAACAACGCTAACAGAGGCGTAAACAACGCCTATGTCCGTACCTTGGCCATCGCTCCCCAACGGCCGGCCACCGTTTTTGCAGGTACTTACTACGGTGCGGTGTTTAAAACCACCGACCAAGGACAGACCTGGACTCATATTGAGGCAGGGTTGTTCAACCCTTATGTGCAGGCCTTGGCCATCGATTCCCAGGACCCCGACACCGTCTATGCCGGGACTTATGGGTCCGGGGTTTTTAAAAGCATCAACGGAGGAACCTCCTGGACCCAAAAGAATAGCGGTCTTCCCGAGTACGTTAATGTGCGTGCCCTGGTGACCGACCCGGTTTTGTCAGGAGTGGTCTACGCTGGCATAAGTGGTTACTACGGGGTGTTCGCGAGCACTTACGGGGTGTTCAAGAGCACCGACGGCGCCGCCAATTGGGTTGCAAAAAATTCCGGTCTCCCGGACCAGGCGAATATTAGCGTCTTGGCCATCGACCCCCAAAACCCCACGACCCTGTATGCCGGGACAGAGGACCAATACCTCTTCAAAAGCATTGATGGCGGGAATTCCTGGGTGGCCGCCAGCACCGGGCTTACCGCTCCCACGATCAGCGCGATCGCCGTTGACCCCACGCAGTCTGAGGTCGTTTACACAGCAACCTTTGGGGGAGGCGTTTTTAAAAGTATAAACGGCGGCAGCACTTGGACCGCTTCAAGCACTGGCATCGACACCACCTTAGTCACCTGTGTCGCGGTGGATGGTCGCCATCCCAATATTCTGTACGCTGGCACTTCTGGAAAAGGGATTTATAAAAGCAACAACCGCGGTAGTTCATGGGTCAGCTTTAACGAAGGGCTGACAATTCAAAATGTCATGGCTCTTGCGTTGGCACGCTCGGGATTTATATACGCTGGAACGCATTATGGGGGTGTAATGCGGGCATCGAGGAATTCCATTGCCTTCCTCCAATTGCTTCTCCTGAATGAATAGACTTTATAAATTTGAGAATGTCGCAATGCCCGAGAATCAGGCCGGATAGGCCAACTTATACTTAGTTAGTTCCCATCCGGAAACGATAATTTACTGAAATAATTTGGTAAAGGGCATTTTACCCTCGCGATTTTTCTCGGAAAGTGACAGGATATATCATGTAACCGCTTGATATATTTTAACAAGAATATTTTCCGAGGATAGAATATGCGCAAGAAAAAAGAGCCGCAACTGAACCTGCTGAATCTCATGCCCCGAAATAAGATTGCCCAGGAACTGGAAGCCATTGCCCATCTCCTGGATGCAAACCAGGATATCCTGGATCTGGTTTATTGCGATCTGGTGAAATACCGGCGGCAGGATACCGGGCGCAACGGCATGACCGCCGAGCAGGTGTTGCGTTGCGCCATCCTGAAGCAATACCGGGAATTGACCTATGAGGAGTTGGCTTTTCACCTGGATGACTCCCAGGCCTTTCGGTCTTTTGCCCGGCTGGAAATGGGGCAATATCCCAGCGACTCCACGTTGCAGGATAACATCAGCGCTATCGGCGCCGAGACCTGGGAAGCGGTGAACCGGGCGCTCCTGCGGTTTGCGGCGCAACAAGATATTGAGAAGGGGCGCACCGTGCGGGTGGATTCCACCGTGGTGGAAACCCATATCCATCATCCCACCGATTCCACTCTGTTGGCGGATGGCATCCGGGTGACCACCCGCCTGCTCCAGGAAGGCCGGACCTTGAATCCCGCGCCGTGGTACACCTTTGTCGATCATCAACGGGCGGCCAAGAAACGGGTGTTGCGTATCCTCAATGCCAAGAAGGACAAGGTGAGGCTTACGGCTTATCTGGAGTTGTTGTCCCTGGCGCACCGGGTGCGGGGCTATGCCCTGCAGGCCATTACTGAACTCAAGGGGTTTGTGGGGGCGGACCTGCAGCAAACCATCGCCGCCCACATCTTGCTGGAACGGCTGGAAAGGGCGGTGTCGCTCCTCAAGCAGGTCCTGGACCAGACCGGACGTCGGATTATCCGGGGGGAAAAGGTGCCCGCGGGTGAAAAGGTGGTCTCCTTTTTTGAGTGCCATACCGACGTGATTGTCAAGGACGGCCGGAACACCCAGTATGGCCATAAGGTCTTCCTGAGCGGCGGGCGCTCCGGGCTGATTCTTGACTGCACGATTGAGCGTGGCAATCCGGCGGACGCCGCCATGTTTCCAACCTTGCTGGATCGGCAAAGGGCTATTTTTCAGCGACCGCCGCGGCAGCTGGCGGCGGACGGCGGCTTTGCCTCCAAGGAGAATCTGCGGCTGGCCAAAGGCCAGGGGGTCAAAGACGTCATGTTCGCCAAGCGGCGAGGCCTGGGGGTCCTGGATATGGTTAAAAGCCTGTGGGTATACAAGAAGCTGCGGAACTTCCTGGCTGGCATCGAAGCGAACATCTCCCGGCTGAAACGAGCCTTTGGTTTGGATCGCTGCAACTGGCAGGGATGGCCAGGTTTCCAGCAGTATGTCTGGAGCGCCGTCGTGTCTTACAATGTGCTGGTTTTGGGGCTGTTGCTCCGAGCGCAATAAGGAGGATTTACCCCGGCTTACCCGACCAGGCGAGAGCTTCGCCCGGAAAAGGGGTAAATTCGGTAAAAATGCCCGGCTAACCGCTAAATTTGGGTAGTGACTCAGTTTGAAATACTTCTCTTGCAATTGCGACGCATTGATGATAAGATACACATGTTTTGAAAAACGGCTCTTTGTTCCGCATGTGTTTGAAATTTTGGATAGATAATGTATAATCTTTCACAAATGATTGACAGTTTGAAATTTAGGGCTTATATTTAAATCCCTTCCCTGCCTTCTAGGAAGAAGGGGGTAATTTTATGACCGTGTGTATAGCAGCGATATGTGACAACGGTGCGACAGCCGTTGCCGCATCAGATCGTATGCTCCAAGCAACCTACCCTCCTATCGAATTTGAGCATACCAAACCAAAAATCCATTATTTATCTAAATATTGTATTGCTCTAACCGCTGGAGACGCGCTTAAGCCTATAGAAATTATTCCTGATTGTATATTAACAATAGAGAATCAAAAAAAATCCCCTCAAATAAAACAAATTGTCGAAATAGTAAAATCCTGGTATCAACTTAGTAGACTATCGAGAGTAGAAGAGCAGTTTCTAAAACCTCGAACAATTAGTATACAAACATTTTATGAGAAAGGGATGCGCATACTTCCAATCGACATTTTTGGTTATTTAGATAAAGAGATAACCTCATATGATTATGGTCTTCAATTAATGGTTGTAGGAGGAGATGATTCGGGCGCGCATATCTATGCCTTATATAATCCTGGCATAGCAAATTGCTACGACACAATTAGTTTTCATGCTATAGGGATTGGTCAATTATATGCTATGGAAAAATTCGTCGCGCAAAAATATAGCTCATCTTGTGAATTGACAGAATGTCTTAATGTAGTCTATGCTGCAAAAAAAGCAGCAGAAGCAGCCCCCGGTGTTGGCAAAGAAACAGATATAAGTATAATTGATAAGAATCAAGCGATTATGGTTGATGACGCAATTATTCAACAATTAGAAAGCATATATGCAACAGTTACTGGACCAAGGCAAGAAGAAATTCAAAAGGCCAAAGGATTATTGGAAGCCTTATTGAAGGATCGTAAAGGAGGCGATAACAATGGAACCTAATGTTATTGATATAGTTAGTTATATGAAAGACTTATATGCTTTTAAGGGCCGAACCGCAGGAGAAAGAAAAAACGAAGACGAGGCACAAGGTAAATCTCCGTATTCTTTTTTCGATGCCAGATATCGAGATTTGGCGACTAGGTGGTATAAGATGAAATATATGAACCCACTTGAGATGCAGGCTTAAAGGTCTTTCAAAGAGCCTTCGAAAGCGGCCTGTGGGCCGCTTTTTCTTTTTTATTAATCCGCTAACTGCGCTATTTCCTCAAAACTCCAAACATGATCTGAAATCCCCGCTTCCATCGCTGGAGTGACTCTAAGGGTTTTGTGAATCCGACAAAAATTATAATACATATAATGCAGAGCTACTTGATAGGCATGATTTTCTACCTTCTTTGAGAAACCATTTGTCAGCCGAGTAAACCTTCTCATGCTCATCCTCATGGTGAGGTTCTGCCGCTCGGCGTAGCTGGTGGAGATATGCTTACGCTCCGGATTTCCGACAATGACTTCTTTTTTACTTCCGGTAAATTTGGCTGGGCTATATCGCTTTTGCATCTTAGCTTCCGCGCTCTCCCCATACATTTTTACCAACATCGCATAATCAATATCGGCACCGAAAGCTCCCTCCACGGCATCTAAATAAATTTTCAGACCATCAGTAGTTAACTGAACCTTATGGACAAATCTGGATGCTAAATCTTCCATGAAGATAGAGGCCGTTTCTGCATCCCGGTTTCCCACGAGCCAAGCAGGGACAAGTTTGCTATCGGCGCAAATGGCTACCCACGTCCATACGTCTCCGTAGCCAAATTGACCCTTTTTATCTTCGGGAACATTCTTTGCCTTGGCATAGCAGAATGACCAGATTTCATCGCATTGAATCCGTTTACAAGTCAGATTTTTTAATGCACTGCTTTGATATTCAGCGCAAGCTTTTCCTATCTCCGGGACAAATTTGAGAACAGTATTAAAGGCTACATCGCATATTCTCGCTGTGGCGCGAAGAGAGTTGCCCTCTACGAGAACCGATAGCATTTGAGCCCTTTTCTTGTCACTCAGTTTGTTCATGGCCGCATCCTCCGTTGATTTGACCATAATATATATATCTCATATATATGTGTCAAGAAAAAAGATTGACAAATATATATTTCATATATATATTTTTATAAAAATCGTTGGACAAAGGGGTTGGATTTATGGCAAAATCAGAAAAAATGTTGCTCCTACTTGAGCCGGAAGAACGACAGGCATTTCAAGAAGCCTCTCGTATTGCGGGTTTAAACCTTTCCGCTTGGATTCGGGAACGATTGCGGTTGGCAGCAATACGAGAGCTAGAAAGCGCTGGCAGACCTATTGCATTCATAGCTCCTATTCCGCTTGGAGGCTCAGATGACTAAACCATCGCTTTTTACAGTCACTCAACCAGGTATTGGCGAGATACTAAGACAACACCATTTGAGGGTTCCCCCTAATCAAAGGGACTATTCATGTACAAAAAAAGAGGTAATGACGCTCTTCACAGACTTAGCAACTGCTATAGGCGATGAGAAAACCCAAGCATACTTTTTAGGAACAATCGTAATTATCCCTAGTGTGTCGGGACACCTAGAGGTCATAGACGGTCAACAACGATTAGCTACCATAACGATATTATTATGCAATATCCGGCGCTATCTTCTGACTATGAATATTGAACCTGAAATTACAGAAGATATAAAACATTTTCTTGTTTATATTGAACGTGGTCAGAGAGCTACGCTTAACAGGTTGAGAATGAACCTCGTTGATAACGATTTTTTTAGTGCAATGTTAAATGACGATCTTGTCAATTCTCCTCCCCGACCTACACGCAGGTCGCATAGATTAATTAAGGAAGCCTTCGACAATGCCGCCAATTATGTCAAGTCAATCGTCTCCTCCTTTGATCCGAAAGTTCACGGAGATGTTCTGAACAAGTGGGTAACTTTTATTGAAAAGTATGCAGAGGTAATCTTGCTTCAAGTTCCCTCTGAAGCTAATGCCTATAAAATGTTTGAAACATTGAATGATCGTGGACTTAAGACGACGCAAGCTGATCTTGTAAAGAACTATCTTTTTAGTCAGGCAGGGGATGAACGCTTAGCTGAGGCGCAAGACTCATGGTCCTGGAAACACTCCAAGCAGAAGAAAAAGAGGACCTTACTGTAACATTCCTACGACATGCGCTTATGGTTATTCGTGGTTTTTTGAGGAAAGATAAGGTCTATGAGGTGGTCCAAGAAACAAAAGGCCCTCAAGCATCAATAGCATTTCTAAAAAAAGTTGAGAATCTTGTTAAAGTTTATGTAGCCACCTTTTATCGGGACCACGATCATTGGAAATCATACCCAGACGCAATATTGCCAGCTATTGATACAATTAATTTCTTTGACATTGCTCCCTTTCGGCCAGTAATTTTAGCGATTGCTGCAAAGTTTCCCCCAAAAGAGGCACTCAATGCATTTAAGATATTTATTTCACTGGGGGTTCGTTTATTAATCGCGACAAGCACTCGAAGCGGGTCCGTTGAAGAAACACTTGCCCCGGCTGCAAATAAAATATACATAGGCAGAATTTCAACCGCTGCGGAGCTAAAGACAGAAATTAATGGGCTTATTCCGAACGATACACAATTCCAGCAGGCTTTCGAGAATGCTACGGTATCCAAGGGTCCACTTGCGCGGTATTATTTACGAGCATTAGAAAACGCACACCAGAAGCGACCGGACCCATACTATATATTACAGAGCGATAAGGAAGAAATAACCCTTGAGCATATTCTGCCGGAAAAACCAGAACATAATTGGCCCCAATTTAGCCTCGAAGAACATGCTTCCTATTGGAGGCGTATTGGCAACATGATCTTGCTACGCTATAAGGATAATTCTGGCCTGAAAAGCAACCCATTTCAGGAAAAGATTCCTGTTTATAAAAGCTGTCCATATCGTTTAACTTCTCAGGTTTCAGATGTTCAAGATTGGACGGTGGAAAAGATTCGTGAAAGGCAGGTGGGGTTGGCTAAGTTAGCACTCAAAGCTTGGCCAATTTGACCGACAGTTATTTCTCGTTTTTGTCAACCGCTTTGATATCAGCGATCTTCTTCTTTTTCGGCTGTGAATCTCCCAAATCTTCCGGCAAGACCTCCGTTGACATACGAACGATCTCATACGCCAATTTATTAGGGTCTTTCGGAAGCTTTTTACTCGGACGTTTCATACATTGAATATGGCAGAAATTGGAGGGAGAGTCAAGGTGGAGAAAAATCAAACTGAGTCACTACCTAAATTTGCAATCATAGGCCCTGATTAACCCGGCATCGGCTCAAAATCCCCTTCCGACGCTAAAACCACAACCAGCAAACAACCAGTTTCCGGATGGGAACTAGTTAATAGTTCGGATTGAAGGACAGGTTGCCCGGAGCATAATTTCCCTGCACACCGTTTCGTGGTCATGGGAAGCCGGGAACCTTCAGATGACTCACCCCGGTGAGCAGATCGAGGTTGCCGGCTTCTCTTTTCATTTTTACACTGTCTTACCTTTCCTCTGACTACTCAATTCCATGCCGGATCCACGTTTTTCTGACTTCTTCTCCCCCCAGCTTCATGAATCTTCCTTACAATAAATCCCCCCTTAAAGACGCATCTCTAAGACCTCCTGATAATTCATGGACGGTGTACAGTTCCCCCAGGGGCTACCCGGCTCAGCGGCAATTGCTTAAAAACGACCAGAGCACTCTATGTACTTACATAACCACGTCCTAATCTGCTATAAGGGCATATTGTGCCAAGGTTATGGAATGTGCGCCTCTCACACTAAAAGTTTAAGTTTAATAGCGTTTAATGAATTCAAGATTGCTGCTATGACCAGAAACTTATCAAGACCCTGAAAACTTCCTCTACCCATCCCATATCTGCAATTTCCCTCCCTCTACCGATAATCCCAATTTGTGTCAAGCCAGCGCTTATCGAGCTTCGCCCAAACCTATGACTTTCCCCTATTCACTATTCTCGCTTCTAAAAATGGTTGCTATTTACAAATTAATTTAATAAGATTGCCCAAAACTTTATCCTAATTATTGGCCCTGGTATGGAAAGACGTAAATATCCAAGATTGGACATGGATTTGCCGATGGCGTACCAAATCCATTCACCAGATTTGGATAAATCCTCCGCTGGCATGGGTGCGTTAAAAAATATCAGCCAAGGGGGAATGTTTTTTAAATGCCCTCCACCGTTACCGATTGATGATGGAGACATACGAGATTTCACCCTTGATACCATTCCAATTATGCGGCAGATTTCCCGTTTAAAAGCCTTGGGAAAAGTTGTGCGCATAGAACCACCAGAAGAGAACTCCTTTGATTGCGGAATAGCAGTTCAATTCCTCTCTGACCTAAAGGTCGAGTTCAGAAGGTAGATGATCTGGCGCTTAACCACGGCAAGCAAGCTTGAAGAATTCCTTTCTTTCACCCCGGATGTTCTGGCTTCATTCTCTCGCAGGCACCAAAAGACATGCTCCCCACAAAGGCCCTGGGAGGCTATCGAGATCATATCTGCATTTTTTGCTTGCTCGGTGATAAGAGAAGGGTTTGGCAAGATAATTGGCGCCGCACCCGGCGCTTCTGGGAGCGAATGAAAAGCTGGAACTTCATGGGGGCCCGCACGAAAAAGATGGGGGTGTTGTTCCCCACCATGTCGTAGTTGCCCGGTGGTGTAGAGGCACTTCAGTTGCGGTCTGGGTCAGTCTTACCTGGCTCCGATTCTGTGACCAGCAGACTGTAAGGGCCTAAAGAAAGGGCGGCGTTTCAGACTGTATTGAAACGCCGCCCTCATATGTTGCTATAGCCTCCGTTAATCGTTCAGAACATTCGTCAGCTCGTAGCGGTTATCGCTTTCTGATCATCCGATTTGCAGTCCAGGATACGCTTCAGAAGCCCTCGAAGACGTTAATACTACGATCAGGCGAGGTCGAAGCGGTCAAGGTTCATTACCTTGTTCCATACCGCTACAAAGTCGTGCAGGAATTTCTCCTGGGATTCCTCACATCCGTATACTTCCGCCAAGGCCCGGAGTTGGGAGTTCGAACCGAAGATGAGGTCGACACGGGTGCCGGTCCACTTGAGTTCGCCTGTTGCGCGATCACGACCCTCGAACACGTTTTCGTCCTCCGAGGTTGCCTTCCACGTCGTGCTCATGTCGAGCAGATTCACGAAGAAGTCATTGGTGAGCGTCTCTGGCCGCTTGGTGAAGACGCCGTGCTTAGACTGTCCGAAGTTGGCATTCAAGACGCGCATACCGCCAACGAGAACCGTCATCTCAGGAGCGGTCAGCGTCAGCAGTTGCGCCCGATCAACCAGCAGTTCCTCTGCCGATACGGCGTATTCGGTTTTGAGGTAGTTACAGAACCCGTCCCCAGCCGGTTCGAGTACGGCGAATGACTCCACATCGGTTTGCTCCTGCGACGCATCCGTGCGTCCCGGCGTGAAGGGCACAGTCACATCGTGACCGGCATTCTTCGCGGCCTGCTCGACGCCGGCGCAACCGCCCAGAACGATCACGTCAGCAAGCGACACTTTTTTCGCGCCAGACTGCGCGCCGTTGAATTCCTTTTGGATGCCCTCAAGGGCTTTGAGGACCTTCGCCAGTTGGGCCGGCTGGTTGACTTTCCAATCCTTTTGCGGCGCCAGACGAATACGCGCCCCGTTCGCACCGCCGCGCTTGTCGGAGCCGCGGAACGTGGATGCCGACGCCCAGGCGGTCGAGACCAGTTCCGAGATCGACAGGCCCGAGGCCAGGTTCTTGCCCTTGAGGTTTGCGATGTCCTGCAGGTCGAATAGATCATGATCGACTGCGGGCACCGGGTCTTGCCAGATCAGTTCCTCCGCCGGCACCTCCGCGCCGAGATAGCGCGAGCGCGGGCCCATGTCGCGGTGGGTCAGCTTGAACCACGCCCGGGCGAATGCGTCTGCCAACTGGTCCGGGTTCTCGTAGAAGCGTCTTGAGATCTTTTCGTAGGCGGGGTCGAACCTCAAGGCAAGGTCCGTGGTCAGCATGCTTGGCGCGTGACGCTTCGACGGGTCGTGGGCATCCGGCACCGTGCCGGCGCCTGCGCCACCCTTCGGTTGCCACTGATGTGCACCGGCCGGGCTCTTCGTCAATTCCCATTCGTAGCCGAACAGGTTCTTGAAGAAGTTGTTGCTCCACTTCGTTGGCGTACCGGTCCAAGTGACCTCCAGGCCGCTGGAGATCGTATCGTCGCCTTTGCCGGTACCGAAGCTGCTCTTCCAGCCGAGGCCTTGCTCCTCGATACTGGCCGCTTCTGGCTCAGGCCCCACATGGGACGCAGTGCCGGCGCCGTGGGTTTTGCCGAAGGCGTGACCGCCGGCGATGAGCGCAACCGTCTCTTCATCATTCATCGCCATGCGAGCGAAAATCTCCCGGATATCCTTGGCCGCCGCGATCGGATCCGGGTTGCCGTTCGGGCCTTCCGGGTTGACATAAATCAGGCCCATCTGCACGGCGGCGAGAGGATTCTCGAGTTCCCGGTCACCGGAATAGCGCTTGTCGCCAAGCCACTCGCTCTCGGTCCCCCAGTAGGTGTCATCCGGCTCCCAAACGTCCTCGCGCCCGCCGCCGAAGCCGAAGGTCTTGAAGCCCATCGACTCAAGCGCGCAATTGCCGGCGAGGATCATGAGGTCGGCCCAGGAGATCTTTTTGCCGTATTTCTGCTTGATCGGCCAGAGTAGCCGGCGAGCCTTGTCGAGGTTCACGTTGTCGGGCCAGCTGTTGAGGGGCGCAAAACGCTGTGTGCCGGATCCCCCGCCCCCGCGGCCGTCGCCAACGCGGTAGGTGCCCGCGCTGTGCCACGCCATCCGAATGAACAACGGCCCGTAGTGACCGAAATCGGCCGGCCACCAGTCCTGCGAGTCGGTCATCAGCGCATAGAGGTCCTTCTTCAGGGCCTCAAGGTCGAGTTTTTTGAATTCCTCAGCGTAGTTGAACTCCTCGCCCATCGGATTGCTCATGGGAGAGTTCTGGTGAAGAACCTTCAGGTTCAACTGATTCGGCCACCAGTCCCGGTTCGACGTGCCCCTGCAGGCAGTGGTGAATTTGCGGTCGTCGTCTTTCATCGTAAAACCTCCTCTTTATTCAGGCGCTTGCCCTGCCTTCTGACACTTGGGGCACAGGCCAAAAAAAATCAACTGCTGATGGGTGATCTTATAGCCGGTCTGCCGGGATATTTCTTGAGAAATACCTGCCAGGGGCCCGAACTCTGGATCAAGGATCTGGCCGCATTTGGTGCAAATGAGATGGGGGTGCGGGTAGGGTTTATTGCCATCGTAATGGCTGCCCACGCTGGCAAAAGTAATTTCAAAGACTTCATTCATATTCTTTAACAGGCTTAAAGTCTTATAAATTGTGGCCAGGCTGGTGGTGGGATAATCGGCTCTAATCTGTTCGTAAATTTGCTCTGCGCTCGGGTGTCCTTCGCTCTTGGATAAGATCCGCAGCATCGCCAGGCGCTGAGGAGTAAGTCGGCACCCTTTATCCTTCAGCACCCTGATCGTTTGTTCCAGACGCTCTTGAGGATCAGCCAAAATTCTCCCTGATACTTTTTTTCTATAAATAATCATTATCAATTAGATGTCAAGAAGGCTCTTATCTTATCTGCAGAAGGAATCAACAAGGAATACAGCGCACGAAGTATTTTCTGCTATGATTATGGACTTATCAGGAATCTAAAAACTTCCTATCTATAGATCATATCTGCAATTTTCCCCGCTCAAGCGATAACTGCTGCTCCTGGCAAGATATATTGCTGATGGCAAGGCGGATCAAAAATATTAACCTGGAATATGTGGTGGATTATGATAGATGAATAAATATGATCTTTGGGCATCTGGCGGTGGCGGGATTAGCAAAACGCAGATTTTTAAGGGAGAGCTTTATATTCCTTGTGCTGGCCAGCTTCGGGCCAGATGTGCTTGACAGTCCACGTTTAGATACAGCAACGCCAAATATTACGAAAATGATGACTACAACCTCCCGCGTCCCATCCTGTTTAACATGGTCAACGCCAATCTGGACGCCGGGTATCCGGTCCTGTTGGGGATCAAAAGAAGTTCCGGCTATCATTCCATCGTCGGCGACGGCTACGGTAACCAGTGGGGCGCCTGGTACCATCACCTCAACATGGGTTGGGGGGGGAGTCAGAACCTCTGGTATAACCTGCCCAATATCGACGCGGCGAATCCACCATATAATACTGTCTGTGATACCGTTTACAATATCTATACCAGTGGCGCCGGAGAGATCATCAGCGGCCGGGTGACGAACTCCTGCGGCTCCCCAGTAGGCGGGGCCACGGTCACCGCCAGCGGCCCCGGCAGCCCCCCGGCCGTCACCACCTCCGCCAGCGGCATCTTTGCCTTCCCCAAGGTGGCGGCTAATGCCAGCTACACCATCCACGTCAACGGCACGGGGTACACCGACCAGGTAGTCACCACCGGGGAGTCCCTGGATGGCACCCTAGACACCGGCAACCGCTGGGGGGTCAATTTTGTCGCCAACCGGGCGCCCGTGGCTCCGGAATACGTCCTGTACAGCCTCGGGGGCCTGGATCTGAAGGCCAGCAACGCTTACGCCATCAACAACAATGGCAGTATCGTCGGCGGCATGAAGGTCAACAACTCCTACTTGAATAACAATCCCTGCATTTGGCGCGAAGGGGAGAAAGGGCAGTTTGGCTTTTACCGAGTGGGCTCGGATGTGGTGGATTATGGCGAACTCCTCGGCATCAACGATAACGGCGACCTGGCCGTGGGCTATGCCTATAAATCCACCTGGCCTAGCGGCACCCAAGAATTGCCCATCTACTTGGACTGGTTCATGAATTTCGGCTACCTGCAAGTCCCCAGCACTCCGTCTCCCTATGGCCGCGCCTATGGGGTCAACAACAGTGACCAGATCGTCGGCAACACATCTATGGAATCCAATGATATCTCCGCCTGCTTATGGCCTAACCGCACGACGATGGCGCAAAGGATCGACAACCTGGGGGGCACTGCAGGTACTACTCAAACCTTAGCCAACCGCATCAACAATGCCGGCAAGATAGTGGGCAAGTATTATGGTGGGATTTCCATCAGGGCCTTCTTCTGGGACGGCGCCAATGTCAACTGGCTCGGTCCTGCGAGTGGTAATTCCGAGGCCTGCAGCCTCAACAACTTGAATTCGCCCACCGTTGTCGGTCTGACGGGGACCCGTGGTTATGTGGGCACCAGGGCCGTCATTTTTAACGGCGCCGCGATACAGGAGTTGAGTAATACCGACAGCACGGCCCTCGGGGTCAACGGCCAGGGCCAGATCGTGGGCTCCTCTAAATTCGGCAGCCGTAGCCACGCCTTCATCTATGACTCGCAGGCCGGGTTAAGAGACTTGAATGCCCTGCTCAACGAGCCGGATTGGGAGCTGGTCACGGCCAATGATATCAACGATAACGGGGAGATCGTCGGCTCGGGCTGGTACAAGTGCATAATCCAATTTGCCTATATGCTGCGGCCCCTCTATACCATCACCGCCACTGCCGGGGCCGGCGGCACCATCGCTCCCAGCGGGGCGGTGAAGGTGATCCGGGGGGAGGACATAACCTTTAAAATCCTCCCCAATGCCAGTTACCGGATCGTCGACGTCCTGGTGGACGGGGTCTCGCAGGGGCCCATCGGCATCTACACCTTCACCAACGTCACCGCCAACCACACCATCGCCGCCACCTTCACGGGCGGGACCACCTATACTATCACCGCCAACGCCGGCAACGGCGGCTCTATTACACCCTCCGGCTCGGTGGCGGTCAACGGCGGGGGCAGCCAGAACTTCAAGATCACCGCCAGCCCCGGCTACCGGATCGCCGACGTCAAGGTGGATAACGTCTCGCAAGGGGCGATTTCTAGCTACACCTTCAGCAACGTCACCGCCAACCACACCATTGCGGCCAGTTTTACCCCGGGCGCCACCACCTATAACATCGTCGCCAGCGCCGGCAGCGGCGGCTCCATCTCGCCCTCCGGCACGGTGACGCTCAACGCCGGAGACAGCCAGACCTTCACCATTACCGCCAATTC
>JAPLJC010000098.1 GCA_026388765.1 Deltaproteobacteria bacterium | reverse complement strand
AGCCGGCGTAACTCCCGCAGGGCGTCGTGCAAGTAGCCGGTGGCCCGGGCATAGTCTTTCAGGTCCACGAAAGTGCGGCCCAATCGCTCCCAGCACATGGCCCGGCCCCGGGCATCTTTTTGGGCTTCATCCACCTGTAAAGCCTGGTGATAGTAATCCAGGGCCAGGTCATAATCTTTGCGAACCCGGGCCACATCCCCGAGGTGGGTCAGGGACAAGGCCAGCAAGGGCCCAGGCGGCAACAGCCGGGCATTTTCCAGGGCCTCCTGATAGGCCTGCTGAGCTTCGGTCGCCTTGCCCTGGGCCAGATAGGCCAGCCCCAGATTGTTCAGGGTCTCAGAGAGGGCCGCGGGGTCAAGGAGCTCCCGATTAATTTCCAGGGCGTCCCGGAAGTAAACCACGGCCTGGTCCGAACTGCCCTGTTCCTGGGCGATAACTCCCAGATTGTTGAGGTTGGCGGCGATCCCCGCCCGGCGATCGATGAGGCGATTGATTTTCAGGGCCTGGAAAAACTTCCCTTCGGCCAGGTTGAAGCGGCTTTGCCGGTAATAATCGTATCCCTGGTCATTCAAGGACACCGCCTGGCTCTTCAGGTCATCGCCGGTCTTGCCGGGTCCGGCGCAACCCAGCCCCACCAGGCACAACACCACTAGCCAACGGCGGTAGCCCGTCACGCTCATTTCTTTCCCGCCTCGCCATCCATCCGGATGGTATGCTCCTGGGATTGAGGCACGTTGCTCCGGAGCAGCCAGGACTTCCGCATCGCCTTAGTGGTTTTATCCATGTCGCTGAACGTGGTTTCACCGGAAGTCACCAGCCCCGGCAGTCCTTTGCCGGCCTTTTTGAGATCAGTTAAGAAATCTTCCAATTTTTTGGAAATTTCCGGTAGCCGCACCAGCGCCTCCTGCAAGTCCGCCGTACCCTTGCCTAGGTTGCCGGTGGTGGCTTCCAGGTTCCCCATGGTTTTCTCCAACTGGGCCTTGAATTTGAGGTCGTTGGTTATGGTTCCCAGCGCCCCCTTGCCCTTCTCCAGGTCGGCAAAGAATTTGCGGGCCGCAGCCACAGTGTCGATCGTCTCCCGGTAGAGCTTGGGGTCATTGACGATCAGCCCCATGGTCCCCCGGCCCTGGTTGATCTTTTCAAAGATCTGCTGGATTTGATCAACAGTGCTACTCAATCCGCCTTCTTTTCCCACCAGTGACTGGGTGAGGGTGGCGAGGTTGTCAAGAATTTTTTGCAGGCTCTCCAGACTGGGACCCGCCTTGGCCAAAAGCTGGGTGATGTCCAGAGGCTCAACGGAAGCCACCGGCCCTTCCGGAGGAATTTGTGGTTTGGTGGTAGAGCCGGCGGTGAGGTCCAGACTCTTGTCCCCTAACAGGCCCATGAAGCCGATGGAGGCCTGGGAATCCTCCCGGACCCGGTCGCTATATTTCTTAATGACATTAAAAGTCACCAGGGTACTGCCGTCAGGACTGATGATGATTTCTTTGACATTGCCCACCGTTACCCCGGCCAGATGGACTTCGGAGCCGACCTTGAGCCCGCTGACGTTCTTAAAGACCGTGGTGTATTCCAGATAATGCTGAAAAAGCCCTTCCTGCTTGGCGATGATGAACACCATGATCAGCAGGACCACCATCGAGACCACCACAAAGATGCCCACAATCGTTTCATATCTTCGGGAATCTTTCATCGTTATTCATCCTTTTGGGGCGGCTCCCGATGGAGGAAGCGCAAAACCTCCGGCTGGGAGGACTGGCGAAATTCTTCAAAGGTTCCTTGAAAGCTCCATTGGGCCTCAAACAGCAGAGCGATGCGGTCGGCCACGATTTCCGCCAGGTGCAGGTCGTGAGTCACCACCACTGAAGTGACCTTGAGCCCTCGCTGCAGCTGCCGGATCAATTGGGCGATTTCAGCGCCGGTGACGGGATCCAAACCGGCCGAGGGCTCATCATAGATAATAATCTCCGGGTCCAGGGCCAGGCTGCGGGCCAGGGCGGCCCGGCGCAGCATGCCGCCGGAAAGCTCGGAGGTCGCCATGGCCTCGGTGCCGGCCAGGCCCACCTGCTCCAGCTTCTCCGCCACCCGCCGGTCGATCTCTTCCTCGCTCCACCGGGTATGCTGCTCCATGGGGAAGGCGACGTTTTCCCCCACCGTCATGGAATCATATAGGGCCGAGCTCTGAAACAAGTAACCGGTCTTGAGGCGCAGGGCACGCCAGTGGACGTCGGATTTAAACCGGGTGAGTTCCAACCCGGAGACCTGGATGGTACCCTGATCGGGGATAGTGAGACCCACCAACATGCTGGTCAAGACGGTCTTGCCGGAGCCGCTGCGGCCCATGATCGCGACGGTCTCGCCGCGGGCTATATCCAGGTCCACTCCTTTCAACACCACTTTATCCCCAAAGGCCTTATCGATCCCCCGGAAGGAGATCAACGGGGCGCCGGTCTCCGTGGGCTTCAGCAGCCCCCCCTCTTTATACGGGGAAGAGGAGTAAGATGAGTTTGGTGAGGAAGACATCGGAAACCAGAATCAACAGGATAGACACAACCACCGAAGATTTAGTGGACTGGCCCACCCCAAAAGTGCCTTGAGTGGTGGTATAACCTTGAAAACCCGCCACTGTGCCGATGATGAGCCCAAAGATGATGGTCTTGAAGACCCCAGGGAGCACATCCCGCAGCGATAGGTATTTGACGGTCAAGGAATAGTAGTAATCGAAGCTCATCCCCACCTGGATGAGGCCAATAATCATTCCTCCCAGAATACCGATGAGATTGGCGATGATGGTCAACAGGGGCATAATGAGCATGCAGGCGGCGATGCGGGTGACCACCAGATATTTCATGGGGCTGACGGCGGAGACGGTGAGGGCGTCGATCTGGCTGGTAACCCGCATGGAGCCGAGCTCGGCGCCGATGCCGGCTCCCCCCCGGGAGGCCAGCATGATGCCCGCCAGCAAGGGGCCCATATCGCGGAAAAAAGTGAAAGCCACACTGGTGGCGACGTAGTCCTTGGCCCCGAACATGGCCAGGACGCTAACCATCTGCATGGCCAGGACCAAACCCAGCGCCAATGAGGCCACCGCCACCAGCGACACGGTCTTTACTCCCAGCTGGTACATCTGGATGATGATTTCGCGGAAGAACCAGGGCGGGTGCGGCAGGGTACGGCAGGCCTCCAGGAAAAACAGGGTCAGTTTCCCCATATAATCCAAGAACCCCAGCATCGTGTGGCCGATGTGGTAAAAAAAACCGTCGCGCATTGGAGGCTGCCCACTAGAAAATGTAACTAAGTGTCTAAAATTAACTACGTATCGGGGTAGTGTCAAGGAGAAAGGCCCGGATCGCGCCGCGCCAACCAGGAGCCCGGCCGCGGCACCAACCGACCTGCAGAACTAAAATAACATTTTCGTAATAAATTGTTTGCAATTTATTATGAAATCAACGAAAATGAAATATAAATAATCCAAATATATTCTTTAGGCAGATGGCAATGGATGAATTAATCTTACTTTTTGAAATTACCGAAACCTTGAGCACCGTGGGGCCCCTGCCCCGAACCCTGCAGCGCATTCTGCAGATCCTGGCCCAGCGCATGGGCATGCGCCGGGGCACTGTCTCTATCCTCAACCCCGAGACCTCGGAGCTGCAGATCGAGGTGGCCCACGGCCTCACCGCCGAGGCCCGCAAACGCGGCCGCTATAAACTGGGAGAAGGCATCACCGGACGGGTGGTGGAGACCGGCGAGCCCGCGGTGGTGCCGGTGGTGAGCCAGGAGCCGCTATTCCTGAACCGCACCCGCTCCCGGGGCAGCCGGGAGAAGGACGAAATCTCTTTTATCTGCGTTCCCATTAACATCAATCATCAGACCATCGGGGCCTTGTCGGTGGACCGCCTGCACCGGGACCTGGACCTGGACCATGACCTGAGGCTGCTCACCATCATCGCCTCCATCATCGCCCAGACGGTGAACAACATCCTGCTTATCGATCGGGAGAAAGAACGCCTCCAGAACGAGAACCTGAAACTGAAGGGCCAGTTGCAGGAACGCTACCAGATGGGCAACATTATCGGCACCTCGGGGCGCATGCGCCAGGTCTTCGAAATGATCGACCGGGTGGCCAAGAGCAACGCCACCATCCTCATCCGGGGCGAGTCCGGCACCGGTAAGGAACTGGTGGCCTCGGCAGTCCATTATAACAGTCTGCGGGCCAATAAACCCTTCATCAAGGTCAATGTGGCCGCCCTCCCCGAGACCCTGGTGGAGAGCGAACTCTTCGGCCACGAACGGGGCGCCTTCACCGGGGCCCTGCAACGCAAGCAGGGCCGCTTCGAACTGGCTCAGGGGGGCACCATCTTCCTGGACGAGATCGGCGACCTGAGCCCCAACGTCCAGCTCAAGCTGCTGCGGGTCATCCAGGAGCGGGAGTTCACCCGGCTGGGGGGCACCACCACCCTGAAGACCGATGTCAGGTTGCTGGCCGCCACTCATCGGGACCTGGAACAGGCGCTGGCTAAAGGCACCTTCCGGGAGGACCTTTACTATCGTCTCAACGTCTTTCCCATCTATCTGCCGCCCCTGCGGGAACGCATGGCGGACATACCCCTGCTGGCCGAGCACTTCCTCAACAAGTACTCCGGTGAGCATCAGAAACCGGTCAAACGCGTATCAGCCCCGGCCCTGGATCTGCTGATGCAGTACCCCTGGCCCGGCAATGTCCGGGAACTGGAAAACATCATCGAACGGGCGGTGCTGGTCTGTGACGAGGACACCATCCTCAGCGTCCACTTACCTCCCACCTTGCAGCGCCAGGAACCCGGCGCCTCGGCCAGCAGCGGGCTGGCCTCCCAGGTGGAGAAACTGGAGAAGGAGCTCATCACCGAGGCCCTGCGCCAGACCCGGGGCAATCAGAGCAAAGCGGCGCAGCTATTGGATACCAGCCTCAGGATCCTGGGCTACAAGATCAAGCAATACAGCATCGAGACCCGGAGCTTCCGGGCCGCCTGAGCGGCGCGGCCTGGTTTTCCCAGCCAAGGCGAGAGAGCCCTGAAAAGTTCTCTCGCCTTTTTTGGGCGAATCCACCTCCTGCCCCTAAAATTTTTGCAAAAAATTCTTCCCGTCGATTGTCAGTCAGATAATTAATGGTTAAGGTAAGCTAACCCAGAGGGCTTGGTTAGTCGAAGTTATGGTTTTCCGGAGTATTAAACAGATTCTCCCCGCGACCGACTCTTTCCTCACCTGCATCTTCAGAACGCCGGAGCCTGCTCGACGGAGGAAACTAGCGGTTTACCGGGGGCAATTATTACAAACTTGTCAATAAAAATGTTCTTTTCTACAAAAATGTAAATAAGTCTGAAGGTAACTTTTTGATTTTCTTAGAAAATCAATTTGGTATAAAAATTGCTGTAATGAACCAAATAATTTTAATCTCAGGAGGATTAACGTGCACTGTACCTGCCAGACGGTAGAAGACGTTTTCAAGGTCGTCCGGGACAAAGAAGTCAGCTTCATTCAGATCTGGTTCACGGACATTTTGGGAGTCATGAAGAGTTTTGCTATTCGCCCCTCCGAGCTGGAAGAGGCGATGACCGAAGGCATGGGGTTCGACGCTTCCTCCATCGAGGGATTTGCCCGTATTCAAGAAAGCGACATGATCGCCAAGCCCGACCCCACCACCTTCCAGATCCTGCCCTGGCGCCCGGACGAGCGGCCGGTGGCCCGGATGTTCTGCGACATCCTGCAGCCCGACGGCTCTCCCTATCCCGGCGACCCCCGCTATGCCTTAAAGCGCGTGCTGGCCAAGGCGGCGGAGAAGGGCTATACCTCGTACCTGGGGCCGGAGTTGGAATACTTCTATTTCCAGGACAACACCGGCACCGAGATCCTGGACGAGGGCGGCTATTTCGATTCTCCGCCCCTGGATATGGCCAACGACCTGCGGCGCCACACCATCTTCGCCATGGAGAAACTAGGCATCCGGGTGGAGTACAGCCACCACGAAGTGGCGGCCTCCCAGCACGAAATCGACATGCGCTATGATGAAGCCATGGCCATGGCCGACAAGACCATGACCATGCGGGCCACGGTGAAGTCCATCGCCATGATCAACGGGGTCTATGCCACCTTCATGCCCAAGCCCATCTTCGGCATCAACGGCAGCGGCATGCACACCCACCAGTCCCTGTTCAAAGGCAAGAAAAACGCCTTCCACGATGCCAAAGACCAGTACAACCTGTCGGATATTGCCAAGAATTACATTGCCGGCCTCTTGAAGCACGCCAGGGAAATCACCGCCATCTGCAGCCAGTGGGTCAACTCCTACAAGCGCCTGGTGCCGGGCTACGAAGCCCCGGTCTATGTCGCCTGGTCCCGCCGCAACCGCTCCGCCCTGGTGCGGGTGCCCATGTACAAACCCGGCAAAGAGGCCGCCACGAGGTGCGAATACCGCGCCCCGGACCCGGCCTGCAACCCGTATCTGGCCTTCGCGGCGATGATCACCGCCGGGCTCAAGGGCATCGAGAAAAATTACAAACTGGCCGAACCGGTGGAGGTGGACATCTACCATCTGTCCCCGGCCGAACGGAGTAAATTGAAGATTCAGGAACTGCCCGGCAGCCTCTATGAGGCGGTGCTCGAAGTCGAAAAGAGCGAAGTGGTGAAGGAAGCCCTGGGCGACCACATCTTCAATAAGTTCATCGAGAACAAGAAGATCGAGTGGGACGCCTTCCGGACCCACGTAAGCGCTTACGAGATCGAGAAATATCTGCCGATCATGTAAGACAGGGTGAATAACCCCTTTCAATTCTAAGCAACAACCTGGAACCGTGAGCAACGTGGGCCGGGGGCCAAGCCCCCGGCCTGCGTATAGGCATTATTTGCGCCTTTTTTACAATTGTGCAGACAAATAGGGAAGAGCGATGAACAATGTTGTCAATAGCGGTGATACTGCCTGGCTACTGGTTTCCTGCGCCCTGGTCTTGATGATGACCCCGGCCCTGGCCCTGTTTTACGGGGGCATGGTCCGCCGGAAAAACGTCCTCTCCACCCTGACCCTGAGCTTTGCCTTCATGGCGCTGATCGGGGTGCAATGGGTGCTGTATGGTTACTCCCTGGCCTTCGGCCAGGACATCGGCGGTCTCATCGGCGGGTTGAACTTCCTGGGTTTCCACGGGGTGGCCGCGGCTCCCAACCCCGATTATGCCAAGACCATCCCTCATGGGCTCTTCGCCGCCTTCCAGATGATGTTCGCGGTGATCACCCCGGCCCTCATCACCGGGGCCTTCGTGGAGCGGGTGCGCTTCAAGTCTTTCCTGCTCTTCAGCCTCATCTGGGCCACCCTGGTCTATGACCCCCTGGCCCACTGGGTCTGGGGCAAGGGCGGCTGGCTCAATGAATTGGGGGTCCTGGACTTCGCCGGCGGCACCGTGGTCCACGTCGCCGCGGGTTTTTCCGCCCTGGCCTTCGCCATGGTCATCGGGCCTCGCAAGGGCTTCGGCAAGTTCCCCATGGAACCCCATAACATCACCCTCACCGTCCTGGGAGCCGGCCTCCTGTGGGTGGGCTGGTTCGGCTTCAACGCCGGCAGCGCCCTGGCAGCTAACGGCGTGGCGGTGAACGCCCTGCTCACCACCAATACTTCCGCGGCGGCCGCGGGCCTGGTCTGGATGTTCCTGGGCTGGCTGGACGGCCGACCCAGCACCCTGGGCATCGCCACCGGCATGGTGGTAGGCCTGGCCGCGGTGACCCCAGCGTCAGGGTTTATCACCCCCATGGCCGCCATGCTCCTCGGCGCCGTGGCTGCGGTCATCTGCTATTACGCCATCCGCTTCCGCCAGAACCGCAATCTGGATGAGTCCATGGACGTCTGGGCCTGCCACGGCATGGCCAGTAGTTGGGGCATGATCGCCACCGGCCTCTTTGCCACCATGGAAGTCAACGCGGCCGGGAACAACGGGCTGTTCTTCGGCAATCCCAAACAGCTGGGTCTGCAGATCCTGGCCTTGGTGGTCACCATGGTCTTCGCCTTCGGGGTTACCTTCGTCGTGGCCAAGCTCCTGGATATGAGCATCGGCCTGCGGGTCACCCCCATGGAGGAGGAGGTGGGCCTGGATATCAGCGCCCACGGCGAAAGAGCTTACTCATAAGAGCTGTCAGCTTTCAGCGGTCAGCTTTCAGCTAAAAACCCCATTGTGTTGGGTTTTAATGCCTGAGAAAAATACGAGGCTGATATGTTAAAGAAAGTCGAAGCCATTATTCGGGAAGATAAGCTCAACGAGGTTAAAGAGGCCCTGAAGGAAATGGGCATCGTGGGCCTGAACGTCTTTGAGATTCGCGGCCACGGCCGTCAGGGGGGGATCAGTCTGGTGGGCCGCTCCGGCAGTTACCAGGTGGATCTGCTGCCCAAGATCCAGGTCAACATCATCTTAAGCGAACAGAACCTGGAAGAGGTCATCGATGCCATCCTCCGGTCGGCCTACACCGGCGAGGCCGGAGACGGCCTCATTTTCGTCCTGCCGGTGGAAGAAGTGATCCGTATCCGCACCCGGGAGCGGGGCCATGACGCGGTGATGTACCCCGGCGACATTGACGAAAGGAAGGGCCGGATCACCAAGTAAGGTCCAGGCCCACCGAATCCGTCGCCCATCCAGGGTTCTTGGGGGGCGACCATCCTTAATCTGTTGCAATTGCGGTTGATAAATGCCATACTTAATTGATTTCTCGCGGCCAGGGGGGCATACCTCCCTGGCCTGCATTTCGCTTGAGCCGGCCCTTTCCGGCTCTTTGAGGCAAAAAACCTATGTCAACGGAAGTGGTAATTTTCGCCTGTCAGCAGGCGGTGCCGGAGCCGGAATCTTTCCGGGCCAGGTGGGGCAAAGGCGAGGCCCGGCTGCGGCTGCTCTCGGAGCCCTGCAGCAGCAAGGTCGAGGCCTTCCAAATGCTCCGCACCCTGGCGACTCCGGTGGACCTGGTCTGGGTCATCGGTTGCGCTGAAGACCTCTGCCGCTACCAGGAGGGGAGCCATCGCCTGGCCGGCCGGGTGAAATATGCGCAAGGCTATCTGGAGGAGATCGGCCTGGAAGCCGGCCGCCTGGGGCACTCCCTGGTCACGCCGGGTGACGCTAAAGCGTTGGCCGGAGTGCTGACCGAGATCAAGGCCAGGATAAAAACCCTGGGCCCAAGCCCCCTGAAAGGCAAGGGGTAAAAGGGGAAACGGGTAAGAGGGTAAAAGGTAAAAACGGGTTGCGCGTTTTTGGTCTTAAGTTTACTAATTAATCGACTTAAACCTGGAACAACAAACTTCTCGACTTTAACCTTTTTCCCCTTTTCCCCTTTTACCCCTGGATTGATAGAACAAACCTGGTTTGATTAGGAGAAAATTTTGCCTGCCAAATATCATATTCACATACGCCAGGTGCCGCCTCGTTTTGCCCCCCCGGGCAAAAGCACGGTGCTGGACTGGGGGGAGGGCTGCCTCAGGTGCGCCCGCTGCGTCAAGGAAGTCTGCCCGGTGGACGCCTACCGCAAACGCGGCTTCGACCGGACCCAGTTCGTGGACACCATCGATTCGATGTGCCGGGACTGTTACCGTTGCGTCCAGGGCTGCCCCCGGGGACTGATCTTCAAGGCCATGAATCCTCAGTACCGGCAGTTGGGGGACGACTACTGGACCCCGGAGATTATCAGCGTCACCTGGAACCAGGCGGAAACCGGCAAGATCCCGGTCTCCGGGGCCGGCTACGGCGGGGTCTTTGCCGGCGAGGGCTTTGACTCCTTCTGGACCGACATGTCAGAAATCGTCCGGCCCACCCGGGACGGCATCCACGGCCGGGAATACATCTCAACCACCGTCGACCTGGGCCGCAAACCCATATTTCTGGCCTTCGATGATCAAGGGGAGATGCTGGTCACCCCATCGCCGCTGTTGGAGATTCCCTTGCCGGTAGTGCTGGCGGAACCATCCCAAAGCGCCGACCCGCCCAAGATGCGTCAGATTCTGGCCGCGGCGGCCCAAAGCCTGGGTTCCCTGGCGCTCCTGCCCCGGGAGAACCTCGGCGCTGACTTGCTCCCGGCCGCCGGCCAGCTGGTGCCGATGCTATCAGCGGATTTTAAGGACCTGGCCGACCCGCTCCTGGCGCAGGCGCCGGCGGTGGAGATCCCGGACCATCCCGGCGTGGTGGCCCAGATGGAGGCCATCAAGAACCGTTATCCCAGGCTGATCGTCTGGATCAAAGTGCCGGCGGATAGTAAGGCCCCTGAACGCATCAGCGCCCTGGCCGCGGCGGGAGCCGAGGTGCTCCACCTGGCCGGCTCGGATCAGGCCCGGGGTCTGGGGGACGCGGCCCAGCTGCACCTGAAAGATCTGATCCGCCGCTGCCACCTGAAGTTGGTGGCAGACCGGCGGCGGGATGCCGTCACCCTGCTGGCCGGCGGCGGCATCGCCCTGGCGGAGCACGTGGCCAAGGCCATCATTTGCGGCGCCGACGCGGTGATGGCCGACATCGCCCTGCTCCTGTCCCTGGAATGCCGTTTCTGCCCTGAGTGCGGCCCTGAAGCCACCTGCCCCATCGACCTGGGGGCCCTCAACGTCAAGCGGGGGGCCCAACGCATCGTCAACCTCCTGGGCGCCTGGAACAATCAGCTCCTGGAAATCCTGGGAGCCATGGGGATGCGGGAGGTGCGCCGCCTCCGGGGCGAAGTGGGCCGGGCCATGTTCAAAGAAGACCTGGACAAGGAGATCTTTGCGCCCTTATTCGCCCGGCCGGAAGGCGAGACCCGGCGGGCGGGGGAATAAGAAAGTTTTGGTGGGGCGGGCCTCCGTGCCCGCCAACCGCACCGGCTTTAGAGGCAGGCGCGGAGGCCTGCCCCACCGGTCATAGAGTTTCGAGTTTTTAGTTTTTGGTTTCGAGTTAAGACCTGGCAGTCTTTAGCTTTTTCTCGAAACTCAAAACTCAAAACTGAACCATCATTAGAACAGCGAG
>JAPLJC010000042.1 GCA_026388765.1 Deltaproteobacteria bacterium | reverse complement strand
TACATCAGCACCATGGCCTACGCCATGGAGGCCGCGGCGGCCGCGGGTCTCGACTTCTATGTGCTGGACCGGCCCAATCCCATCACTGCCTCCATGGTGCAAGGGCCGATGCTGGACCCGGACCTCTGCTCTTTTGTCGGCTGTTTTCCCCTGCCGGTGCGCTATGGCCTGACCGTCGGGGAGTTGGCCCAGCTCTACAACCGAGAGCGGAGGATCGGCGCCAAATTACACGTGGTGAAGATGGCCGGCTACCGCCGGGAGGCCTGGTTCGACCAGACCGGCCTGCCCTGGGTCAATCCGTCGCCGAACCTCCGGTCACTGACGCAGGCGACACTTTACCCCGGGGTGGCCCTGGTGGAATCAGCCAATGTCAGTGTCGGCCGGGGCACCGCCACGCCCTTTGAAGTCATCGGCGCGCCCTGGATTTCGGGGAAACGGCTGGCCGATTATTTGAACCGGCGGCAGCTCCAGGGGATCGCCTTCGAGCCCGTGGCCTTTGTGCCCGCGTCCGATCGGCTCAGCGGCCGGAACTGCCAGGGAGTGCGCCTGCGCCTGACCGACCGGGCCGCTCTGGATAGTCCGGCCCTGGGCCTCGAATTGGCTGCCGCTTTGTATCGCCTCTATCCGGGGGAATTTCAGCTCGATCGGAACCTGGGGATGGTGGGCTCGCGTCAGATACTTCAGGCCATTAAGGCCAATGATGATCCCCGAGACATTCAGCGCCGCTGTCAACCCGGGTTAGACGCCTTCCGCCGCCTGCGCGCCCAATATCTGCTCTATTGAGATCAATTCTCCAATTTCCTCCAACTCGGATCAGGCAGCTTGCCTCGTGGCGCCAAAGCCTCCCGCAGCCCGACAAAAATTGACTTCTTAATTCAAAGCATATCTGGCCGATCACCAAAGAGAGATTAACTTAGAGAAAAAGCTGGAGAGGCCAGATGGATAGCCAGGAAGACCAAATCGGTCAGACCACGACCCGGGGCCCGGCGGTTGCAGCCGAACCCCTGCCGCTACCGGAGGTCAGCCCCCTGGACCGGCATAATGAAGCCCTGGTGGCCAATGTCCGGCCGCCGGACTGGGTCAACCCGGAACCCGCCCGCCGTTACAACCTGGTGGTCATCGGTGGGGGCACCGCCGGGTTGGTGAGCGCGGCCGGCGCCGCCGGTCTGGGCGCCAAAGTGGCCCTGGTAGAGCGGCATCTGCTGGGAGGGGACTGCCTCAATTACGGCTGCGTCCCTTCCAAGGCCATTATCCGCTCCTCCAGAGTTTATGCCGACATTCGTGAGGCCGGCCGGTTTGGCTTGCAGGTCCCCGAGGGCGTCGAGGTCGATTTCCCGGTGGTCATGGAGCGCATGCGGCGTCTCCGGGCCGATATCAGCGGGCACGACGCGGCCCGGCGCTTCCGGGACCTGGGAGTCGACGTGTTTTTGGGAGAAGCCCGCTTTACCGGGCGCGATGCCGTGGAGGTTGCCGGCCAAACCCTGCGCTTCAAAAAGGCGGTCATTGCCACCGGCGGCCGGGCGGTGCGCCCCGAGGTGCCGGGATTGGCGGAGACCGGCTATCTCACCAATGAGACGGTCTTTTCCCTGACCGAACGCCCCCGGCGTCTCCTGGTTATGGGCGGCGGGCCCCTGGGCTGCGAATTGGCCCAGGCCTTTCAACGATTGGGGTGTCAGGTGACCCTGCTCCACAAATATGACCGCCTCATGAACAGAGAAGATGCCGAGGCGGCCGAACTGATCCAAAGGGTGTTTCGGCAAGAAGGCATCATTCTGCTCCTCAACGCCAAACCTTTGCGGGTGGCCGGGACCGCCACGGGAAAACTGGTGCAATTTGAGAGCGAGGGTAAGCCGGGCGAGATCGAAGTGGATGAGATTCTCATCGGCGCCGGCCGGGCCCCCAACGTGGAAGGCCTCAATCTGGAAGCCGCCGGGGTGAATTATGAAGCCGGGAAGGGCCGGGGGGTGCTGGTCAATGACAGACTGCAAACCACCAACCCCAAGATCTACGCCGCCGGGGATATCTGTCTGCCTTATCAATTTACCCACCTGGCCGACGCCGCGGCCCGGATTGTCATCCAGAATGCCCTGTTCTTTGGCCGGAAAAAGCTGAGCGCCCTGACCATTCCTTGGTGCACCTACACCGATCCGGAAGTGGCCCACGTCGGGCTGAATGAAGCGGAGGCGCAGCGGCAAGGCATCGAGGTGCAGACCTTTGTTAAGCAGCTCAGCGAAGTGGACCGGGCCATTGTGGATGGCGAAGCAGAAGGGTTTGTGAAGATTCACGTCAGGAAGGGGACCGATAAGATTCTGGGAGCCACCCTGGTGGCCCGGCATGCCGGGGAGATGATCAGCGAAATCACCACAGCCATGGTGGGCAACCTGGGCCTGGGGCGCCTGGCCGCCGTCATCCATCCCTATCCCACCCAGGCGGAGGCCATCCGCCAGACCGGCGATCTCTATAACCGGACCAGACTGACGCCGGGCCTCAAGCGGCTGTTTGCCAGGTTCCTGGCCTGGCGGCGGTAAGCGCCAGCCGCGGCCGCCTTAGGATCTATTCTTGATATTTCCTCTCCAATGATTAGTTTCCGAGGTATTAATTGACTTGACCCACCGTATCCACTAAGTCTTTGATATATGGGAAACTCTTTTAGCCAACAGCCGCTTTTCCCAGAGTTCAAGCCTCTCGGCCTGGAGGATAGGGAATTTTTCCGACAGCTCCTCTGGGATTATCAACCGGAAACTTCAGAGCTAACCTTTACCAACCTTTTTATCTGGAAGGATTTCTATAATTTTGCCTGGTCACTTGATCGCCACTGGCTGTTAATTATTAGCGATTCTCCCAACGGCAGAAGTTGGACGTTTCCACCCATCGGACCTTCTACGAGAGTTGAAATCTGCGAAAAACTACTCAAATGGCTCGGGGAAATAAAAGGGGTAAAGGTTCCCAGTATTGAACGTGCGGATAGTCGGCTGGTGGCGGAGTTGGCTCATGCCCCCGGATTTCTTATCGAACCTGCAAGAGATCATTTCGATTATGTCTATCGATCTGAAGACCTCATTCAGCTCGCAGGAAATAGGTATCAAGCGCAGCGAAACCATATTCACCACCTGCAGCATTCATCTGCCTTTTCCTATGAGCCTCTCCAAGAAAGCCATCTCTCTGCTTGTCTATATTTGGCAGAAAAATGGTGTGCTCAAAAAAAATGTGCTGAAGATTTGAGTCTTCAAGGGGAATGGGGGGCTGTAAAAGCGGGTTTGCGACATTTTCATGATCTCGACTTGCAAGGTGCGGTGATCCTGATTAATGGCAATGTTGAAGCCTTCACCTTGGGGGAGCTTCTCAATAAAGAAACCGCGGTAGTACATATCGAGAAGGCCAATCCCATGATTTCGGGATTATATGCGGTGATCAACCAGGAGTTTTGCCGGCATTCCTGGTCCCAGGTGCCATTCATTAACCGGGAGCAGGATCTGGGGGTACCGGGGCTCCGAACGGCAAAAATGTCATACCACCCGCATCATTTGGTGGAGAAGTTCCGAATTAGACTAAATTGAGGCTCCGGTCCAGACTTAAGGCCGTAAATTAAGGCGCTTTTCGCCGAAATAAACTGATATAGTAGAAGAATAAGCCCCCATAAAATGTCGTAGTATCCAATTTATGCCACTTGATATCCAAACACTGTATTTCCTGGGAGCGCCGGTTGCCATTATCGCCGCGGCCATGGTTTGGTTATTTGGACGCTGGGTGCCCGATGCCAGAGGAACCACAACCTGGGCCCTGGCTACCCTTTTTTGGGGCATCACCGGTATTCTTTTTGCAGGCCGAAGTAGCTTGCCTTTTTTCCTGACTGTCGTTATCGCCAATTCGCTCTATGTAACCTCCGCTGCTCTTTACCATCTCGCGGTCTGCCGTATCCGCAATGTTTCGTACCCGGCGCTGTTCCACATCTCGATTATTGGGCTTATTGCCGTTAGTTTCGGTTTTATCTTCACGGATATCAAAGCCGACTACGTGGCCCGGGTGCTTGTTGTCTGTCCGCTCCTGGCAATACAGTACTTTCTTACCGCGAGGACACTGCTCGGTAACCGGCAGGCAGTTTCTCGGGAAGAATATCTGGTGCTGGTTTTCGGCGTCATTCCCTTTATTTTGCTTGGATTCGCCATTACCTGGAGGACGGTAATTCACCTCCCCGGCGTTGCTGTTCCCAGCGACGGCATGCTGTCGAACGATGCCAACACTCTCGTAACCCACATAATCATTTTACTGGCTATGGTATTTTTTCCCTATGTATTTGTTCAGATCAACAACGTCATTTCCCGTCAGCAGGTCCAACGCAGTGAATCCCGCTTGCGCAATCTCATTGACACTGTGGTCGATTGGGTCTGGGAGGTCGATAACGATCTTCGCCTCACCTTTTCCAGTCAGGAAGCGGTAAATTTCGTCGGTCAACAGCCCCCGGTATTACTAGGACATAAAATAGCTTCTTTCTATTCGCCACAGAGCCGGGATAAGCTGGAAACCGCGCTGCATGAGTGCCTGGCCGAAAGAAAGCCCCTGATATGTCTGGGAGTCGAACTGGAGGGAAGTAAAAACCAAACCATATTTGCGGAGATTAACTGCACCCCGACATACGATGTGGCCGGCAGGCCCAGTGGCTTTATCGGGGTCACCAGAAACATCACCGAGCGTACGCGGGCCGAGGAGGCCCTGGCAGCTAGCCGGGCTCGGTTCGAAGCTATCTTCAACTCCATGGATGACGCGGTGATCTTCGTCAACCGGGAGCGGCGCATGGCCCTGGTCAATCCGGCGGTGGCGGCCTTGTTCGGCTACCGGCCGGAGGAATTGCTGGGGCGGACCACGGAAATCCTCTACGCCAACCCGGCCGACTACGTCAAGCAAGGGGACCTGCGCTACCGTGAAGACGCCCCCGCCAATCAGGCCCTGTCTGAAATCGAGTACCGGCGCCAAGACGGCACGGTGTTCCACGCCGAAAGCGTGGGTCTGCCGGTCCATGACGTGCACGGTCATCCCCTGGGTTTTGTGGGCATCCACCGTGACATCACCGAGCGCAAGCGGGCCGAGGAGGCCTTGCGGGATAGCGAGGAACATTATCATTCTTTATTTGACCACATGGCGGAGGGTTTCGCCTATTGCCAGATGCATTTTGAGCAAAATCAGCCAGTGGATTTCACTTACCTAAACGTCAACAGCACTTTTGAAACCTTGACTGGGCTAAAGAATGTGGTGGGGAAAAAGGTTTCCGAAGTTATTCCCGGCTTACGGGAGTCTGATCCGGAGCTCTTCGAAATCTACGGCAGGGTGGCCTTAACGGGAAAACCCGAGAGGTTTGAAACCTACGTTGAGCCGCTGAAAATGTGGTTTTCGATCTCGGTGTATAGCCCTAAAAAAGAACACTTCGTGGCCGTATTCGACGTTATTACCGAGCGCAAACGGGCCGAGGAGGCCCTGCGCCGGCTGAATGAGGAACTGGAACAACGGGTCAAGGAGCGCACGGAGGAATTAGAGGAAACGGTAGCCCAATTAGAAGAAGAAGTAGAGGAGCGCCAGCAGACCGAGCAGCAGGCGGCTACCCTGGGAAGGCTCTACCGGTTATTGAGCCGGGTGTATGAGGTTATCGTACACGCCCAGACCCAGGAAGGTCTCTTCCGCCAGGCCTGCCGGGTCATGATGGAGGAAGGAGACCTCCTGCTCTGCTGGATCGGCCGGGTGGACCGGGAAGCCGGCCTGATCAGGGCGGCGGCGCAATACGACCTCATAGACGATTATCCGCAAAATATTACCGTTACCATGGAAGATGTTCCGGAGGGTCGCGGCCCCACCGGGGTGGCAGTGCGGGAGGGGCGCTGGGATGTGTGCCTGGATATTGCCTCTGACCCCCGCATGGCGCCCTGGAGGGAACAGGCCTTGGCGCGGGGTTTCAGGTCCTCTGCCGCTTTTCCCCTGTTCGTGGGCGGTAGGGTCGAAGGAGTCCTGACCCTCTATTCCGGGCAGAACGATTTCTTCAACACGGAAGAGGTCTCAGTGCTTAACTCCCTGGCCCAAGATCTCTCTTTCGCCATGGAATCCATGGAGCGGGAAGCCAGGCGCCGGCAGGCGGAAGAGGAGATCCGCCGGCTCAATGAGGAGCTGGAGCAGCGCGTTCAGGCGCGCACCGCCGAGTTGGAGTTCGCCAACCGGGAGCTGGAGGCCTTCTCTTATTCCGTGTCTCATGACCTCAAGGCCCCCATCCGGGCCATCCAGGGCTTCTCCCGCATGCTGCTAGGCGAGCATGCGGCCCAGTTGGATGAAGAAGGCCTCAGGCTGTTCAACGTCATCGTCACCAATACCCAGACCATGGCCAACCTCATCAATGACCTGCTGGCCCTTTCTCGTCTGGGGCGGCAGCAGGTGAGAAAGTCCCTCAACGACTTGTTCGCCATGGTCGGGCAGGTATTCAAACTTCTCCATGACGCAGAGCCGGAGAGGGAGGTCCAGTTAACCGTGCAACCAGACCTGCCCCCGGCCTGGGGGGATCCTTCCCTGCTTAACCAGGTGATGATGAATTTGCTGGACAATGCGCTCAAGTATACCAAGGCCAAAAAGACCCCCATTATCGAGGTTGGCGGGTACCTCCAAGGGCAGGAAACCATCTATTACGTCAAGGATAATGGCATCGGGTTTGATGAGCGCTATGCCGACAAGCTGTTCGGCGTCTTCCAACGGCTGCACGGCGGCCCGGAATACGAAGGCACCGGCGTCGGCCTGGCCATCGTCCAGCGCATCATCCACCGGCATGGCGGCCGGGTCTGGGCCGAAGGAAAGGTGGAGGAGGGGGCGACCTTTTATATATCCCTGCCTAAAAAAGGAGAGTGAGGCTCAGGTTGTTGTCCCTAGTGCCTTCTAACGCATGGTTAACTGCTATGATTAGGGACTTATCAGGAAGCCAAAAGCTTCCCATATCCGAATCGTATTATTGCCCTTGGCCAGGAGATTCCCTGGCGCATTGGTGCGTCCTCTAATTCCTTGAATCTCACCCCACCAGATTGACTATGGAAAGCAGCGGTACGGGAAAGGGGGGAATAGAGGTAGATTTGAGGTTGCCCTTGCTTTTATCGCTTTCGTGTTTAACTTATATTCACCATGAGGTTCGCCTCATTTTTCTCACCTTTGTCGGCCTGGTGCACCTCCCCCGCATCGGGCCGACTTTTTTACCCGAACGGGGCCAAAAATCTCCCCTCCGCTAACATCCTGTAATTACAATTTAAAATTGGTCGGGGCGGGCGGATTCGAACCGCCGGCTTCCTGCTCCCAAAGCAAGGCCCCTGAGCTTCCTAACCTCCTCAAATTATTGGAAGCCTTTGAAATAACTGAACTTCGGTTTAGCCTGTCTTTTCAGATTTTGGCAGGCTTTGGCATATTCTTGAACCATTTTCTCACACAGATTCACACACAGCAGTCTGCATTATCAACTATGATCACCAAGGAGGAAAAAAACGAAAGATCGGTCTCGGAATGAGCGTATGTTCCCCTCGGGATGCCGAACTACTAGCTAGTCTTGCTTCGCTTCTGAGCCATGGTCACGCAGTAAATGCCCCTACCATCTGTGGCAGGGGCGAAACAGGCATTGTCTGAAACACATTCCGCTTTGCGGCGGTCACCCTCCCACCAGCGCTTGACGAGCCCTGGCTCGCAAATCAGTGGCCGGCTCATGGAAATGTAGTCGGCCGTTCCATCCCGGACTAACTCCTCGGCCACCTCGCAGGAGCGGATGCCGCCCACCAGAATTAGCGGAATTGTGACTTTCTGCTTATAGAGCCTCGCAGCTTTCCGGTAATAGACCTCTTGCTCTGGGGTCTTCAGCCTGCCTGGGCGCACTGGTAGGAACTTTTCAGGGGAAATCATCGTCCCGCCGGAGAACTCAATTGCATCGATGGATGCCTTCTCGAGCATATCTGAGACCTCCACGGCCTCTGGGCACGTCATACCGTCATCCAAGAAATCCTCGGAGTTGATTTTGACGAGAACCGGATATTCTGGTCCTACCGCCTCTCGGACGCTCCGTACTACTTTGAGAAGAAGCCGCGCCCGGTTTTTGAGTTCGCCTCCATATTTGTCTGTTCTCTTATTAAACGCGGGCGAGAGGAACTGGCTGAGCAGAAAACCATGGGCAGCATGGATCTGTACCGCGTCGAAGCCCGCCTGTTTCGCTCGGTCTGCGGCCTGAGCGAAGGCGGATACGACGTTCGCAATATCCTCCCTACCCACCGGACGGCAGGTTGGCCGGCCGTTCTTCTCGACTGCGGACGGCCCGATAGGCTCCAAGCCGCTCAGCTCGGAATTCGCCTTACATCCTCCGTGAGCCAGCTGCAGAGCAATCTTTCCTCCGGCTGAATGCACCGCCCTGACCATATCCCGAAGCCCGGGCAGGAGACGTTCCTCATAGATAGCCAGCTGTCTGGGACTGACTTGGCCCTCGGGACTGACGAAGGCATGACCGCTAATAATAAGTCCAACTTCTCCTCTGGCCAGTTCCACCATCATCTCAATGAGTCTGGGAGTAGCAGTGCCATCCTTATCCGCCAAACCCTCCCAAGTCGCAGAACGTACGAAACGGTTGGCTATCCTCATGCTGTTGATAGAAGTGCTTTCAAACAGTTCAGCCATGGTGACCGTCCTTTTTGTGTACCTGCATTCTTGTTAATCCAACAAGCAGACTCCTACCCCGTTTTGATAAGTATACTTTCTTGTATCAAATGGTCGGTTCAGGTTCCATCAATTTTCGCCGCATAATCTAGGTTAAGAGTCCTACCGCATGTTTGCCATCGTCAGTCAATGAAAACATTGTGTTTTCGGTATGCCCCCTACTTCTCCAGAACCGGTCCATTCGGTCCAATTGGACCAAACCAGCATCAGTTCTGGTTTTCCAGGTCTGTTCCCCGGACCAGTTTGTCTGAGATACTGGGCCAGGGAATTGTTTTTTTCGGACCAGGATCAGTCGATGGAATTAACCAACAGAATGGTTTAGGCAATTGGGTTTTGCTTGGGTCCCTGGTCATGTCGACACGTTATTCATAAATACACTAATCTTTCATCTGTCCAGTGCCTTGAATATCCGATGTCATACTGGTCACTTAAGCCCACAACCAGGTTTTATGCACTAATCAAGGGAGAAAAGCATTTGTTGGAGGTATTAGTGGGATCGGCACAAAACAGAATGGAGCTATATTATCCCCATCAATGTAAGGGTAGCTTTATCAGATGATGAAGGCGTTGATTGCTATCGGTCGGGGAGTCCTGAATCGGTTTTGGCGGAGCTGAAAGCATACGGTGACTATCAATATATGGACAGTATATCATAACCTCTTGATATTACAGTAAGTAACTGACAGATAGCAGTGACCTTCAATTCCCTCATTGGAGGATTTTGCACAAAAATTATAGCATATAAATTTCTGGGACAAACTGTACACCTTCTTAGTGATATGGGATCACCGGCACACAATCATATTCATCATCCCCTTAACTGGGGTATTAACGGCTTTCCCCTTGGGTTACGCGGTGTCTTTATCGCCTCCCACGGCGGCCGATTTTGACATCCTAAAATATAGGGGTGAAATGCTAAAGGCGGGATGCGCTTCGCTTTCCCGGCTTACGAACTGCTTTTGTTGTGATTTAGCATTTTATTGAGAAATTTGCTCCTTTGGGGTTGGTTTGCTTAGTTCTTAATTATGAGCGCCATGACTTTGCAAAACCTAATCCATAATTATTAGTAAAAATATCAAGATAAAACTTTAATGATTTCTTCTGAACGATTTCTTTTCGGTATTTATCATTATAATCATTTGAAATAATCATAATGATTTCCTCTATAGATAATAATCCATCAGATAATTTAAACAGCCTTTCTTCCAAATCACTTAATATCCTATTCTCCTTTGAAATATTTTTATTAATAAACCAGGTTTCCTTAATATTTATTGGCTTAAACTCAATTTCTTTATTGTTATTTATAATTTCCCCCAATATAATCGGAAATATACTATTTACTATTCTATTCTTTAGCATTGTTAACAAGGTTTTGATGGGTATGAGTTCATGGCTTGCTGTCAGGAAATGTAACATTCGGCGATTATTTCCAGGCAATATATATTTTAATTCATCAATACGAATATTTATAATATTCATGTCAAGCATTCCAAGATATTTATCATAAAAGGCTTTGATATCTTTATAACACATGCCGCTTTTCACTGAATAGTTGCCATTTTCTTTAATAATTACGCCAAATTTCTCCGGATTTATTCCCACTGAACTATATGGGCTCAAAGAAAATTTATCATACATTACCTCATTTATACAATCGGCATGCTTTTTTAAAAATTCTATAGTTTGCTCTGCCTCTTTCGAGGTTTCTCCCGGAAATCCGAGTATTATAAAACAAAGATTGCTTATTTTATGTTTTGAGCTCTTTTTTAGAATTTGGCTCATAGTATTTAAGTCGGTTCCCTTATTCATTAAGTCAAGAATTCTTTGACAACCAGATTCCATTCCCCAGGCAATAGTTACAAAACCTGCGTTTCTGAGTAAGGATAGGAGTCTGTTATTATTGTATCCTTTCGTCATTCTTCCATAAGTATAAATGTAAATGTTTTTTATGTTATTATTCAAGATTGCTTCGCCGATTATTCTGGCTCGTCCAGGCGGTAATTCTTCGTCATTAAAAACAAAATGTGAACAATCATGTAAATCATGCAAATATTGGATAATATCAAGAACCCTTTCGACGCTGAAACTAACATAATTATCAAGATAAATTTTGTGATGAGAGCAAAAAGAGCATTTTCTCCAGCTACAACCTCGGGCGGTTTGCAGAGGCAAAATCCTGTTTGGTGTTAGATAGAGATCCAAATCAAACTGGGTATAATCCGGGAAGGGCAGAATGTCGAGATTACGAATGTTCTTTATATCATTACATCGTATTTTCCCATTTTGTTTGTAAATAACATTGCTGATACTTTCAGGGTATTTATTGCTTTCCAATGCTTTTATTAAAGAGGGAAGAGCATGTTCACCAGGTCCTACAACTAGATAATCAAAATATTCTTCAGAGAAATATTTTTCTATTTTATTAAGGTCTACAAACGGTGTAAAAGCACCCCCAACTATAATGGGAAGTCCAGTAAGTTCTTTTATTCGCTTTCGGATAGCTCGCGAGAAAGGATCAAAAGTACCCTGGAGAGAAAATCCAACAAAACGCGGTTTACTTTTAATAACTTCCTCAACATAATGGTTAATGATTAATAAGTCAGTGTGGTTTAATCTGGTTAAATAATGTAAATAGACGTTGACAAAAATATTATGGAGATTGCTAAATTTTATTATTGCATCTGCATTAAAATAATTGCGGGCATTTTTATTAAGAATTATAGAATGATATAAACTATTTAATTCATCTTGGAATTGTGTAATTCCATTTATTAATAATGAATCTCTGTAGTCAACGATGCTTAAATTTCTTACGCTATCTTCTTTCAATTCTTGTATTAACGACCATATTTCCGCGCTATTATTTACAAACATATCCCTTAAATAACGGGTTTGCCCTTTAATTAAAGTTGTTGTTATTCCTTTTTCCTGGCAGGCGGCGATCAACATGGCGCAGCCCAGGTGAGGTCGATCATCAAATCCGATCATATTAATAGGCTCGAATAACGCTAACATATTTAATAAGTATTATTATTATATATAAGGGGTCTTGGCCGGACGGCTTTGGTTCTCCTATCCAGAATCCAGGCCGCCGGCCTCCTGAGAGGAATTATTTTTATTATAATCTTAGTCCCCTCATATTAACTGAGATTATGCAACCGTCTTGGCCACGATGGTCCAAAAAGACTTTTGGAACCTTCCATCCGGGGTTCGATCCCGAAGAAGTTCCTCTTTTTGTAGCCCACTTGTCTTACTGAAGGCAAATTAGCACAAATTTCTCTCAAAATGGATCTTTTTTGCAGATTTTGCACATACTACCTCCTTGGTTCGCAGATTCTGGCAGGGGCGTCGACCTATGAACCCCAGGCCATCCCAGCCCGATAATGGCGAGCCAGAGGAAAGGCGGAGGCCACATGCACATACCACCTCCGGGCATGTTAAGGGCCGTCTGAAAAATTTGTTAATAGATTATATCTTGCCAGGATCGACAGTTATCGCCGGCCTTGAGAAATTTCCAGATATGGTCTCTATGAACTAAACGCTTCGCGTGGGGTAGGCCTACCGACTCCATGGTCATAATCAAGCCTTAGACCGCAATCCTTGCAAAAGCAAAACCCCACCTTTTTCTCTCGTATCCCCAGATAGTTACGTGTAGTTTCCTCCTTAAAC
>JAPLJC010000082.1 GCA_026388765.1 Deltaproteobacteria bacterium | reverse complement strand
CAAGTACTGGGGGCTGAACCCCTGGAGTGGTCCTTCAAGACCGACTGTTGCGGCGGCGGTCTGGCCGTGGCCCGGCCGGACCTCATCGATACCCTGGTGCACCGCCTTTATGAGCGAGCCCTGGCCGCGGGGGCGGACTGTTTCGCGGTGAGTTGCCCCATCTGCCAGGCCAACCTGGACTTGCCTCAGGAGCGCATCTCCCAAAAGTTTGCACGACACTACTACCTGCCTGTGCTCTATTTCACCGAGTTCATAGGCCTGGCCTTGGGCCACCCGGACGTCAAGCGGTGGCTGGCGGGCCACCTGGTGGACGCCCTCCCTCTGTTGCAGCGTAAGGGATTGATTTAACCGGATAAAAATTAAAACCTCCAGAGAACCGTTGTGCGAAAATGTGCTGCAAATGAATACGGTAGGTAAGGAAAAAACCGGCGCAGTGATGGTCGTGGGGGGCGGCATTGCCGGCCTCCAAGCCGCCCTGGATCTTGCTGAATCCGGTTTTTACGTCTACCTGGTGGAAAGGCAAACGGCTATTGGCGGGGTGATGCCCCAACTGGACAAGACCTTCCCCACCAACGACTGCTCCATCTGCATCATCTCCCCCAAGCTGGCGGACGTGGCCCGTCACCTGAACATCGACATCTTGGCGCCGGCCCGGGTGAAGGCTATCGCAGGTGCACCGGGGCGTTTCACCGTCACTGTCGAACAGTCGGCCCGTTATATCGATCCCGCCAAGTGTATCGCCTGCGGTCTCTGTGCCGAGAAATGCCCCAAGAAGGTGCAGGATTACTTCAATGCCGGGCTGGCCAAGCGCAAGGCCGCTTACGTGCTTTATCCTCAGGCGGTGCCGCTGAAATACGCCATTGACAAGGCCAATTGCCTCTACTTTCAGAAAGGCACATGCCGGGCCTGTGAGAAGTTCTGTCCCGTCCAAGCCGTGGATTTTTCCCAGCCGGACCAGGAACGGGACCTGGAGGTGGGGGCCGTTATCCTAGCCCCGGGCTTCCAGACCTTCGACGCCCGACTAAAGCCGGAATACGGTTATGGCCGCTACCCCAATGTAGTCACCGCCCTGGAGTTCGAACGCCTCCTCTCCGCCACCGGCCCCACCTCGGGCCATGTAGAACGGCCTTCAGACCGGCAATCGCCCAAGAAGATCGCCTGGATTCAGTGCGTCGGCTCCCGGGACGCCAGCATTGGCCGGGAATACTGCTCCTATGCCTGCTGCATGTACGCCACCAAACAGGCTATCATTTCGGGGGAACACGACGCCCATATTGAGCCCACCATCTTCTATATTGACCTGCGGGCCCAGGGCAAGGGCTTTGACCGCTACTGCGACCGGGCCAAGGAACAGCACAGGGTGCGCTTCATCCGCTCCATGGTCTCCCGGGTGACCCAGGATCCTCGCACCCATAACCTGGAATTGACGTACATTGACGCGGCGGGCCAGGTCCAAACGGAAGAATTCAACCTAGTGGTCCTATCCGTAGGCTTTACGCCCCAGGCCGATTCCCGGGAACTGGCCGCCATCATGGGCATTGCCGTCGACAAGTGGGGCTTCGTGGAGACTCCGCCTTTTGACCTGGTTTCCACCAGTCGCCAAGGCATTTACACCTGTGGGGTCTGTCAAGCTCCCAAGGACATCCCCGAGACCGTCAGCCAGGCGTCCGCAGCTGCAGCGACAGCAGGAACACTGCTGGCCGAAGTCCGGGGGACTTTGGCCAGAAAGCGGGAGTATCCCCAGGAAAAGGACGTCTCCCAGGAGAGCCCTCGCATCGGTGTATTCGTATGCCACTGTGGCATCAATATCGCGGGCGTCATCGAGGTAGCGGCGGTGGCGGCTTATGCCCGCACCCTGCCCCAGGTGGTCTACGCCGACACCACCACCTTTGCCTGCTCCACGGATTCTCTGGAGAAATTCAAGGAAGTGCTCGACGCCCAGGGCCTCAACCGGGTGGTGGTGGCCGCCTGCAGCCCTCGTACCCATGAGCCCCTGTTCCAGGACACCCTCCGCCAGGCCGGGCTGAACAAATATCTCGTCACCATGGCCAACATTCGTAACCAGGATTCCTGGGTCCACCAGGGGGAACCGGGAAAAGCCACGGACAAAGCCAAGGATCTAGTAAGGATGGCCGTGGCTCGGGTTCGGCGGCAGGCACCCCAGACCGAAATCCCCTTCCTAGTGGAACATCAGGCCCTGGTAGTGGGGGGCGGTCTGGCGGGGCTGACCGCGGCCCTAACCATTGCCGACTCCGGATTCCAGACTTATCTCGTGGAAAAAGACGGGCACCTGGGGGGCGTGGCGCGCCGTGTGCACTATACCCTGCAAGGCCGGGAGATGCAGCCCTTCCTCACCGATCTGATCCGCCGGGTGGAGAGCCACCCCCGCATTGTGGCCTATAAAAATACCCGGGTAATGGGTTTCTCCGGCCACGTGGGCAAATTCCGGAGCACCCTGAAAGGCCCGGACGGGGCCACGGATATCAATTACGGCGCAGCGGTGATCGCCACCGGCGGCCAGGAATACCAACCTACCGAGTACTTTTATGGCCAGCACCCCCGGGTCCTGACGCAACTGGAACTGGAACATCAACTGGCCCAGGAGCCAGACTCCCTCGTCCGGGACCCCTGGGTGGCCATGATTCAGTGCGTGGGCTGCCGGAGCGCAGCGCACCCTTACTGCAGTCGCATCTGCTGCAGCGTCGCCGTGAAAAATGCCTTGAAGATCAAAGAACTGCAGCCTCAGGCCAAGGTCTTCGTACTTTACCGGGATATCCGCACTTTTGGGTTTCAGGAGATTTACTACCGGAAGGCTCGGGATCGGGGGGTGCAGTTTATTCGGTTCGAGGCGGATCGGGAGCCCCAGGTGACGCCTGAGGGTGACCGCCTGAGAATCCACGTTCATGATGCGGGGCTGAATACAACCCTGACCTTACCGGCCGACTACCTGGTGTTGTCCGCGGCCATCAGGCCTCACCCCGACAGTGCGGAGATAGCCCGGCTGTTCAAGCTGCCACTGGACGGGGATGGCTTTTTCATGGAAGCCCACATGAAGCTCCGGCCCCTGGATTTTTCCACGGAGGGCTTCTACCTGTGCGGCCTGGCCCACGGCCCCAAGGCCTCGGACGAGACCATCACCCAGGCCCGGGGCGCCGCCGGCCGGGCCCTGACGGTCTTGTCCCGACAAGAGATGCTGGTGGGCGGGTCGGTGGCCCAGGTCAGCAAGGACCGGTGCGCCGCCTGCCTCACCTGTGTGCGAACCTGCCCCTATCAGGTGCCGGTGATCGATGCTCCGGCCCACGTCGCCTTCATCGACCCGGCCAAATGCCAGGGCTGTGGTATCTGCGTGGCCGAATGTCCCTACCAGGCCATCCGTTCCACGCACAACCGCGACGATCAGTTGGCAGCAGAAATTATGGCCATATAGGCCATTGCCTTTGAGGAACAGCCCGCAGCCGTTTGATCCTAACAACCCACCCACTCTGGCCTCCACTTTGATAAGGCGCTTGATAAGCCAAGCTGGGGCAGAGGGGTGATAACTGCTATAACTCAACAGTTTATGGCTGAAAAAAATGTTTTGATCTGGCTTCCTTACCCGTAACTTAACCATCCCATCGCTTCATTTTATAATTTCTCTGTGGCCTCTGTGTCTCGGTGCTGAAATCTCTTAAGCGAAGAGGCCCACCGGCCCCTTGCCCTCCCGGATGACCTCCGGCACGTCGTCGATCAAGGAGATGATGCTGGAGGGCGCCGGCAGGATGAGGCCGGCGTCGATGACCAGGCCCAGGTGCGGCTTGAAGCTGGCCTCGATCTCGTAGGGGTCGCTCTCCACCGGGGAATCGGGCAGCGAAGCGCTGGTGCTGATGATGGGGTGTCCCAGGAGGCCCACCAGTTGCAGGGCGATGGGATAGTCCGGCACCCGGATGCCCACGGTGCGCCGCCTGGTCTGGAGAATCTTGGGCACCTGGCGGGAGGCCTCCAGCACAAAGGTGTAAGGCCCGGGCAGCAGGCGCTTCATGACCTTATAGGCGTAGTTGCCCACCTGGGCGTATTCGCTGATGTTCTTCAGATCGTGGCAGATGAAACTGAAGGGCTTGCTGGTGGGCCGGCGTTTGAGCTGGTAGATCCGGGCGATGCCCTTGAGATTGAAGAGGTCGCAGCCGATGGCGTAGGTGGTGTCGGTGGGATAGGCGATGAGGCCGCCGCCCAGGAGCACTGCCACGGCCTGGCGCAGCAGGCGCTCCTGGGGGTTTTGGGGGTTGACTTTGATGATCATGGTATCCCTTGGAGTTCCGAGTTTCGAGTTTTTAGTTGAGTCCTTTCTTCTCAAAACTCATGGTTGTTTCTTTTTCTTCGCTTGGACCTTTTTAGCCTTTCCCGGCTTCTTCTTGCCTTTGCCTTCTTTGGGCGCGGTGGCCTGCGTCTCCGGGGCCGGAGCCCCGGCCTTGACCCACACCGCCTCCACCTGGTCCTTCAGCCAGTGGGCGTCCCACCACTCCAAGGGGTCCACGAATTCCCCCTGGAGGGCGATGTCGAAATGGAGATGGTCGCCCCCGGCCAGGCCGGTGGTGCCGGTCTTGCCCAGCACCGCCCCTTTCGCCACCTTATCCCCGACCTTCACGTCGATCTGGCTCAGGTGGCTGTAGCCGGAGAAGACTCCCAGGCCGTGGTCGAGGACCACCGTCTGGCCGTAGATGCCCACGGGCTCCGCCAGGACCACCACCCCGTTATTCCCCGCCACCACCGGGCTGTTCACGAGAGAAGCCAGGTCTTCCCCCAGGTGCGTCTGTTGGTCGACCGCCTTGTTCTGGTAAAAATAGGTGCGCCGGTCCCCGAAGCGGGCCATGGGTTTGCCCAGGAACCGCTGGAAGGCTCCGGACCACAGAGGCGTCGGGCTACTTTGGGAGCAGACCTGGCGAAACCTTTCATGGTTCTTTTTCCGCGTCTCCCGGTTGGCTTCCAGGTAATTCCCCAAGAGATCGCTGGGGTTGGAGCCCGGCAGATCGGCGGCCACCTTGCGCAGGAAACCATCCGGCAGATTAAGCTTGTCGTGCCGCCACTTCCGGGGCTTCACCTTCAGGGGCACCGCCTGCTTCACCTCTTGGCCCGCCCCCGGCCGGGCCACCAGTTCCACCGACGTCGTGGCCGGCCCCTCTTGAGGCACCGGGAATAACACCACATATTCTCCCTGGCCCCCCTTGGGATTAGGATAGCCCCGGTAGAACTGGCCCCCCACCAGCACCCCGGACTCCTTGCCCGGCTTGTTGAGCCGGTAGCCGATGACCCCGGTGCCCCCGGCATGGAGCAGGTGGCTCACCGACTGAAAGGCTACGGTGATGGGGACCAGGTCGATGACCACCTCCTGACTCAGGGTGGCAGACCGGCCCTTAAACATCTCCCGCCAGGAGCGGTCCCGTGCCACAGCAGTTAGGGTGGCCTTGCCTTCCTTGAAGCCCAGGGCCTTGGGCTCCAGGGTGAAGGGGATCCCAACCTTTTCCCCGGGGTCACCGCCCGGCGGAAATTTCTTTTCCAGCACCACCTTCTCCTGGCCGTCCTGGGACAGGGTGATCTTGACTTCTTTGAGGCCGCTGCCCTCGTCTCCCGCCTCCAGGGTGAGAGGGGTCTTGGCCCCTACCACCTCCGCCGGCGTCGTTAAACGGACCACGGGGTCGTCATAATCCATCTGGCCCAACAGCAGCCACCCGAGGGCAGCCAGCAGCAGCACCCCCAGGAGGCTCCAAAGGGCCAGGCTCGCCTTTTTGCCGAAACGAGGAGTCAATTTCAGGGTCATGGCGCTATAGTATCAATATTCCTCCGGGCGGGCAAGGCGAGACCTGGGCGGTTTCTGGTAATTAGCCCTACCTAAACACTTGTTAAATTAAAAAACCTTAACATATATTTAAAAAGCGCCTGTTGGTCGGTGACTATTAATTTTAACTTACTAAATTAATTTAATAATTTTAATATTAAGTCATCTCTGTTTTTGGCATTGATCTTGCCATCTTTGGTTATCTAGAGTTTATTGACAATCGCTTGATCCGAACAGAGGGCTTAAAAGGAGATCATAGCCCATGCCCGCCAAAACCGAGGAAATCACCCTGACCCTGGGAGGGCTGCACTGCGCCGCCTGCGTGGCTCGGGTGGAGCGGGCCCTGAGCGCCGCTCCGGGAGTGGAACTGGCCCTGGTCAACCTGGCCACCCGCCAGGCCAAGGTGCGCTACCAACCCCAAGCCACCAATCTGGAGGCCCTGAGCGCCGTGGTTAAGGAAGCGGGCTACGAGGTGGAGGACGCCACCCGGGAGCAGCGCCCGCCCCGTGAACCTGAAGCCGAAGTCCGGGAATTCCGCCACCGCTTCCTGGTAGCCCTGATCCTGAGCCTGCCGGTCTGGGCCTGCATGATTCCGCCGGTGGAGCACGGCCTCGGCCTCAGCCACCGGGCCATGAACTTTATCCTGCTGGCTCTCTCCACCCCGGTGATGTTCTATTCCGGGGCCTCGTTCTTCACCGGGGCCTGGAGCGCCGCCCGGCACCGCACCACCAACATGGACACCCTGGTGGCCCTGGGCACCTCGGCGGCTTACTGCTATTCCGCCTGGGTCACCCTGTTTCCCGCCACCATCGCCGCCGCGGGCCACGCCCCGGCGGTCTATTTCGACACCGCCCTGATGATCATCACCTTCATCCTCTTGGGCCGCTGGCTGGAGGCCCGCACCCGGGGCCGGGCTTCGGAGGCCATCCGCCGTCTCTTCGCCCTGGCCCCGCCCAGTGCCCGGGTGCGCCGGGACGGCGTTGAGTTGGAAGTCCCCCTGGAGCAAGTGCTGGTGGGAGACCTGGTGCTGGTGCGACCCGGCGAGAAGATCCCGGTGGACGGCGTGGTGGTGGAGGGCAGCTCCGCGGTGGATGAATCCATGCTCACCGGCGAGAGCCTGCCGGTGGCCAAGGAGCCGGAGGCCAAGGTCTGGGGCGCCACCCTGAACCAACGGGGCTTCTTCGTCTTCCGGGCCACCCGGGTGGGCCAGGACATGGTGCTGTCCCAGATCATCCGCCTGGTGGAAGAGGCCCAGACCAGCAAAGCTCCCATCGAACGCCTGGTGGACCAGGTGGCGTCCATCTTCGTGCCGGTCGTTATGGGCCTGGCGGCCCTCACCTTCCTGGCCTGGTTTTTCTGGGGCCCGGCCCCGGCCGTCACTCGCGCCCTGGTCAGCATGGTGGCGGTGCTCATCATCGCCTGCCCCTGCGCCATGGGGCTGGCCACCCCCACCGCGGTCATGGTGGGGGCCGGCCGGGGCGCGGAACTGGGTATCCTGATGCGGGGCGGCGAGCCCCTGGAGCGGGCCTATCGCCTCACCACCGTCGTCTTCGACAAGACTGGCACCCTCACCCGGGGCACGCCCCAGGTCACCGACCTCCAGGCCTGGGAGGGCTGGAGCGCCGATCAGATTCTGGCCCTGGCCGCCGCCCTCGAGGCCAAATCGGAGCACCCCCTGGCCGAAGCCGTGACCCACGCCGCCGCGGTGAAACACCTGATTTTGCCCCAGGTGGATGATTTCCAGGCCCTGCCGGGACTGGGGGTGGAGGCTAAGGTGACGGGCCAGGAAGTGCTGTTGGGGAATCTCGCCTTTATGACCCAAAGGCAGATTCCCACCGCAACCCTCAGCGCGCCGCAGCAAGAGCACGCCCGGGAGGGCAAGACCGCCATCTTTCTGGCCGTGGCCGGCAAACCCGTGGGCCTCATCGCCGCGGCGGACACCCTGAAGCCCGGGGCAGCCCAGGCGGTCAAGGCCTTGCAGGAGATGGGCTTGAAGATTCTCCTCTTAAGCGGCGACAACCGCCTCACCGTGGCGGCGGTGGCCCGGAGCGTCGGCATCGACGAGGTCCTGGCCGAGGTGCTCCCCGGCGATAAGGCCCGGAAGGTGGCGGAACTGCAAGAGGCCGGCGAGGTGGTGGCCATGGTGGGCGACGGCATCAACGACGCCCCGGCCCTGGCCGCCGCCGACGTCGGTATCGCTCTGGGCACCGGCGCCGACGTCGCCGTGGAGGCCGCCGACCTCACCCTGATCCGTGACGACCTGGCCCTGATCCCTGCGGCCATCCACCTCTCCCGGCAGATGATGCGCATCATCCGCCAAAACCTCTTCTGGGCCTTCTGTTACAACGTCGTGGCCCTGCCGGTAGCCGCCGGCGTCTTCTACCCCCTCTGGGGCTGGACCCTCAACCCCGCCCTGGCCGCCGCCGCCATGGCCATGTCCTCGGTGAGCGTCGTCACCAATAGCCTGCGCCTGCGGCGCTTTAAGGCGTAAGGCACAAAAACCTTGGGGGTGGGGGCAAAGGGCCGCGGGCCCTTTCCCCCTCCCCCAAACCCCCACCCCCAATCCCATATATAAAAAAGTAGGGGCGACCCGTTGGGTCGCCCCTACTTGGTAGCGCAGGCGTCTCGCCTGTGCGTTTCTTGCATAAAATCTATGAAAGGATTATGATTTTCTTTGTAGGAGAATCATAATCATGGATAAGATCGAGGGAGGCCTGGGACCGCCAATTAGAAGAAGACGTTCAGGCAGGCAAATTGGACGCCCTGGCACAGGCTGCCCTCAAGGCTCTGGAAGACGGCGCGGGCCGCGAAATTTGAAACACCTGGCCTCGCCGCAATACTGGACCTGCTTAAAGGCTCTCCCCAAGCCGGTTCAGCAACTTGCCGGCAAGAGCTTCACACTGCTAAAAAGTGACCCCCGCCATCCCTCCTTGCATTTCAAACAGATTGGCCGATTTTGGTCCGTCCGTATCGGACTCTCTTATCGCGCCTTGGGTATCGGCATCGAGGACGGCGTATTGTGGTTTTGGATCGGCAGTCATGCCGACTACGATAAGCTCGTTGGTTAATGATAAAAAAAGGGCGACCCGCTGGGTCGCCCTATCTTGGTAGCGCAGGCGTCCCGCCTGTGCATCGTCGGAGGATGCCGACACCACTAAAAAGGCGGCCAATAGGCCGCCTTGATTGGTATAACTGGACAAAATCACGCTAATTGTCCAGTTTCTAAAGATGCACCCGCACCATTCCTACAGGCACGGGCCGACTCAGACCCGGAAAACTGGACAAAATGGCTATTTTGTAAGAGTCCCCTCGGGCCTTAGCCCCCTCCCAGGATCATTCACACCAACTGCTTATACAGCTCCAGATACTTCTGGGCGCTCTTTTTCCAGGAGAAATCCTGGCTCATGGCGTTGGCCATGATGCGCTGCCACAGTTGCTGGTCTTTATAGGCTTCCAGGGCGGTGTGGATGGCCTTCAGGAAGGCCTCGGGGGTGTAGTCGGAAAAAACGAAGCCGGTGCCCGGCTCGGTGGGGCTGCCCACCGGGGTGACGGTGTCGGCCAGGCCGCCGGTGGCCCGGACGATGGGGATGGTGCCGTACTTCATGGAATAGATCTGGTTAAGGCCGCAGGGCTCGAAGCGTGACGGCATGAGGAACATATCGGCCCCGGCCTCAATGAGGTGGGCCAACTTGTTGTCGAAGGCCACCATCACTCCCAGCTTGCCCTTATATTTGGGGGCCTCCGCCGCCAGCCAGCGATGATAGCGCTCATCGCCGGTGCCTAAGATGACCACCGTGAGGTCCAGGGCCATGAGCTGGGGCAGCACCTGGGCCATCAGGTCGAAGCCCTTCTGGTCGGCCAGGCGGGAGATCATGGCCAGGGTAGGGGCCTTGGCCAGCTTCTTGTTAAGTCCGAAGGCCTCCATGAGAGCGGCCTTGTCCGCGGCCTTGCCCTTGAGGTCGTCCCGGCTGAAGTGGGCCGGCAGAAGTTTATCGGTTTCCGGGCTCCAATCCTGGTAATCCACCCCGTTCAAAATGCCGTACAGATCGGCGGTGCGGTTGCGCAGCACCCCCTCCAGACCACAGCCGAACTCGGGAGTCTGAATCTCCTGGGCGTAACGGGGGCTGACGGTGGTGATGGCGTCGGCGCCGATGATGCCGCCCTTGAGCAGGTTAATCTGGTTGTAGTATTCCAAGCCGTCAATGCCGAACAGGGACAGGTCCAGACCCAGCAAATAGAACTTATTTCTGGCGAACAGCCCCTGATAGGCCAGGTTGTGAATGGTCAGGATGGTCTTGGTCCCGGCTTTCAGCCCTTCCCAGGCCCAATGGTTTTTCAAATAGACCGGCACCAGGGAAGTTTGCCAGTCGTGGCAGTGGATCACGTCCGGCTTGAAATCCATGGCCCGGCAGGCGGGCAGCACCGCGGCGCTGAAAAAGGCGAAGCGCTGCAGATTGTCAAAATAATCGCCCTTGGGGGTGCCGTACAGCTGGCTGCGGTCGTAGAATTCATCCCGGGCCACGAACCAGAAGGGATAATCCGGGGAGGTGGGGGCCATGAGGTCAAAGGGATAACTGAGGGGTTCCAGCAGCGGCACTTCCAGGTTCTCAGCCACCGGGGCCGTGGGGATCTTGCCCTGCTTCACCGCGCCGTAATAAGGCAGCAGCACCTTGACCTCCACCCCCAACTCCATCAGGGCGTAGGGCAAGGTGCCCGCTACGTCGGCCAGGCCCCCGGTCTTGGCAAAGGGCACCCCTTCCGAGGCGACAAACAGCACCTTTAGCTTCTCGGCCATATGGACTCCTTTTGATAGTAGCCAGTTGCCAGTTGTCAGTATTTCCGGGTATTACAAAACCTTCTTTGCCAGCTGTCATTCTGAGCTGCGGGAAGAATCCAGTAACTTGAAAGGATAGATCCTTGGCTTCGCTCACGGTGACAAGACTTTCAGGTCAATCTTCCTTCTGACCACTGGCTACTGGCTACTGGCTACTAATACTTATAACTCAATTCGATATCCGTGGCGACGAAGCCTTTTTCCCCTTCGCTCAGGGTAAATTCAAAGATATAGTCCCGGCTGGGGAGGTTGTCCGCATGGACTCCCGGCGGCAGGTCTTTTTCCATGAAAAACACCGAAGTATAGGGCGATTCCTCCAGGCGGGTGTCGGTCACCCAGGATTTGCCGAAGCTGTGCATGAACCGGAAAAAACCGTAGGACCGGTCGATGAAGTATTTGGTGCAGACGCCCCGCACCCGGCTGCCCACCTCGCCCCAGGGCGGCGCCCCGGCAAAGGGCGGCGTGGTGGGCAAAAGCCCGGGGATCAGGTAGCCCGGAACAAACAGGTCAACCTCCCGGCGCAGTCGGCCGGAGACGTTGGCAAAGGCGATCAGTTCCACCCGGCAACCCTTGTTTTGCACCATGCTCACGACGCTGCAAAAATCGCCGTCACCGGTGAACAGGTAGATCAGATCCAGGCGGTCCGATTGGGAGACGATATCCAGACCCATTTCCATATCCAGGTTGGCCTTGCCGTAGGTGCGGCCGGAATCGTCCGTATACCAGCGGATAGGTTTCTCCACGGCTTTAAAACCTAAATCCCGCAAGGTCAGGATGAAGTTCATGGTATTCTTATAATTCGGGTCCGAGTTAGCCCGGTCTTCGTCGATGGCGACATAGGCGTTGAGGCGCATCGCTTCGTCGCCGTCCCGGCTGGCGAAACGGCGGATGACTTCATAGCGCATGCCGTAACCGCCGCTGCGCATGATGTTCATGGAATCAACGTATACTCCGATTCTTCTTGCCATTATACTCAGGCTCCTTTCACTGCTTGCTCTAAAATTTTGGTAATGATTTTCCCGCCCGGCCTGGAAGATTCCTAGGTTTCTGCCGGTTAAAGCAAACTAGAACAACCGCCCGGCCCCGGAGACTATGCGCCCTGGGGCGCTGCCTGGCTGCGGCGGCGTCATCACGCCGCCTCTCTTCGAATCAACCAAGTCTAAAGGAAAAACCGCCGAGCCGCAAGTCGCGTTTTGGGTTTGGCGGGGCGGGCGTTCCGCCGCTCTTTACTCTCCGCCTAACCAAGGCTATCGCCAAATTCATTCGAACTTTCCCTTGCTCGCGTTTTGATTGTGCTAAAATAGGGACAGTCTCACTTAAGCCTTTGGTCACTACAAACCATGAGAGTGGGAAGGCTTTTATCATGGAGCGAGGTACTTAACTTTGAACTTGAGACCTATGCTAAAGTCCCTCTTATGTCATTCTGAACGGAGCGAAGCGGAGTGAAGAATCTCGCCTTTGCTGGTACCTACGAGATTCTTCGGTCGCTCCGCTCCCTCAGAATGACAAGTTAGGGCATTTTCGCAGAGGTCTCAACTTTGAACTTTGAACCTCGAACTTTGAACCTTTAAGGAGCAAGGATGCGGGAAGTTTGGCGCATGTGGAATTATACCACCATGGTGGTCCTGACGGTGCTCACCGCCGGCCTCTTCGCCGCCATCCTCATCCCCTTCAAGGGCATCCCCCTCATCCCGGGGCTCACGGAACTGCGGCCGGCCAACGTCATCCCGGTGGTCTTCGGCCTCCTGTTCGGGCCCGCCGGGGCCTGGGGCGCGGCCTTCGGCAACCTCATCGGCGACTTTTTCGGCACCCTGGGCATCGGCAGTTTCTTCGGTTTCTGGGGCAATTTTCTGGCCGCCTACCTTCCTTACAAGATCTGGCAAAACCGCCCGCTGGAGCAGCTTCCCCGCCATTTGCCCCGTTTTGTCGCCGCGGTGATTTTGGGAGCCCTGTCCTGCGCCCTGGTGGTGGGCTTCGGCGTGGAGGCCTTCAAACTCCTGCCCTTCGCCATCATTGCGGTGGCGGTCTTCATTAACAACGGCCTCATCTCCCTGATTCTCGGGCCCTTGCTCCTGAAGCTCCTGGCCCCCCGGGTAAGCCGCTGGGACCTGGCCTGGCGCGAGCAGATGGACCCGGAGGATTGCCCCGCCGGGCCGGCGCCGCGGTTGGGCCTGGCCCTGGTGTGGCTGGGTGCCGCCGGGGGTTATCTGGTCGGTCTGGCCCTGGGTTTCGGTCTGGTAACTATCCCCGGTCTGCCGTCCCTGGCCGCAGTACTTGCGCCGTTTGTGGCAATCTTGGTGGTTGGATGTCTACTATTATGAATGTCTTTGGTAGCGCAGGCTTCCAGCCTGTGCAGTTCGCGGGAACACTGCGTGCCGTGACCAGAATAAACGCAGGCTAACGCCTGCGGCTACATTTTAGGCGTGAAAAATTTCGGGTGCCTCTTTGCCAGCAGCCAATCCCATCATCAAAATCACTAACCTCTACTTCCGCTATAAAAAAGCGGCCCAACCGGTTTTTGCCGGCCTCAACCTCACGGTCCAACCCGGGGAGCGCCTCACCATCCTGGGCCCCAGCGAGGCCGGCAAATCCACCCTGGCCCTCTGCCTCCAGGGCCTCATCCCCCGGCTCATCAAGGGCGAGTTTCAGGGCCGGGTGGCGGTGGCCGGCGCCGACATCCAGACCTGCCGCCCCCGGGAGCTGGCCGGCCGGGTGGGCCTGCTGTTCCAGGATTTCGAGGCCCAGCTCTTCTGCACCCGGGTAGACCAGGAGGTGGCCTTCGGCCCGGAGAATCTGGGCCTGGACCGGGAGGAGCTCAAACGGCGGGTGGGCCACAGCCTGACCCTGGTAGGTCTGACCGGCCTGGAGGCCCGGGACCCGGCCACTCTGTCCGGCGGCCAACGGCAGCTTCTGGCCCTGGCCGCAGTCCTGGCCCTGGAGCCGCAGCTTTTGGTCCTGGATGAACCCACCTCCGACCTGGACCCCATTAGGGTGGAGGAGCTGCTCCAGAGCCTGGACCGGCTGGCTCCGGGAAAGGGGCTCACCCTGGTCCTCTTGGGGCAAGACTTGCGCCTGGCCCGGAACTGTTCCCGCCTGGTCTTGCTCAATCAAGGCGAAGTGCTGGCCGACGGCCCGCCCGAGCAGGTGCTGCGGCAGGTGGAACTTTTCCACCAATTGGGCCTGCAGGTCCCGGAGTTGCCCGGACTGTTTCACGATCTAGGGCAAGCCAAACTGCCCCTCACCCTGGAGGAGGCCGTGGCTCAGGCCAGGGGCCTGGGCTGGGGCGAGGTCAGGGAAAAATTCACCCCCACCCTGACCCTCCCCCCTCAAGGGGGAGGGGAGTATGGACCCGAAATCCTGGCCCTGCGCCAGGTCACTTATGCCTATCCCGGCTCTGCCGAAGTCTTTAAAGACTTCTCCCTCTCCTTCCGGGACGGCGAGTTCACCGCCATCCTGGGCCCCAACGGCAGCGGCAAGACCACCCTGCTGAAGCTGCTGCGCGGCCTGCTTCAGCCCCAATCCGGCGAGGTCTGGCGGGCCGGCGGTTGCCATTCCGGCTTCGTCTTTCAGAATCCCGACTATCAGATCTGCGCCGAGGAGGTTTGGGAGGAAGTCGCCCTGGGACCCCGCCACTTGGAACTCGCCCCCCAGGAGGTCGAGCGCCGGGTGGCAGAGGCGCTGACCCAGGTGCATCTCTTGGACCGGGCCCACGACGACCCCTTCTCCCTCACCAAGGGCCAGCGCCAGTGCCTGGCGGTGGCCGGGGTGCTGGCCCTGGCCCCGAAGGTGATCATCCTGGATGAACCCACCACCGGCCTGGACTACCGGGAGCAGCAGGGGCTCCTGGACCTGGTGGCCGACCTGCACTCCCAGGGCCGCACCATCATCATGGTGACCCACTCCATGTGGGCCGCGGCTACCTATGCCCGCCGCCTGGTGGTGCTGCAGGATGGCCAGGTGATGCTGGACGGCCCCACCCGGGAGGTCCTGGCCCAGGAGGACATCCTGGCAGCGGCCCGGCTGCGGCCGCCGGCGGTGGTGCGGCTCAGCCGTCGCCTGGGGTTTCTGGCTTTGACGCCCCAGGAGTTCCGGGAGCAGGTCCAAGAAAAGGTTGCAAGCCCCGCCAACGCTCCTTAACATGTAGCCGAGAACGCCATTCACCATAAGGGGCCTGAGATGACCAACCACCAAGTAGCGCCGCACCTGTTCGTGGCCTTCGGCGCCACCAGCGACCTGATGCGCCGCAAACTCCTGCCCGCCCTCTACCATTTCAGTGAGCAGTACGGCCTGGAAAGGCGCCTCCTCCTGGTGGGGGTCTCTCGCCAGAAAGACCTGGGTGATGACGGCTTCCGAGCCCTGGCCCGGGAGGCGCTGGCCGCGGCCGGGCTGCCGCAAACGGGGCACACCGACGCCTGGTGCGACGCCTGCCTCTTTTTTCAACCCTTGGGGGCAGGGACTCCCGAAGATTACCGGGCCCTGGCGGCTCGCCTCAAGGCCCTGGAAAAGACGCACAAATTCCCGGGAAATCGCCTCTTTTATCTGGCCACCCCCCCGGACGCCTTCGGCCCCGCCATTACCGGCCTGGGCCAGGCAAAATTGCACCGCAGTCCCGGCTGGACCCGCCTGGTGGTGGAAAAGCCCTGTGGGCGGGACCCGGAGAGCGCCCAAAATCTCAACCATTTGCTGCAACGCTATTTCGACGAGCCCCAGATCTACCGCATCGACCACTACCTGGGCAAGGAAACGGTGCAAAATCTCCTGATCTTCCGCTTCGCCAACGACATCTTCGAGCCCCTGTGGCACCGGAACCTGGTGCAGAGCGTCCAGATCACCGTGGCGGAAAGCGCCGGGGTGGGAAGCCGGGGCAACTACTACGAACAGACCGGGGCCCTGCGGGACATGGCGCAGAACCACCTCACCCAACTCCTCACCCTCACCGCCATGGAGGTCCCGGTTACCTTCGAACCGGAGGCCATCCGCAGCGAAAAGGCCAAGGTGCTCCGGGCGGTCTCCCCGGTGCGTCCCGAAGATGTGGTTTACGGGCAATATACCAGGGGTTCGGTGGGCGGCCGAGAAGCGCCGGGGTACCGGGAGGAGCGCGGGGTGGCCCCCGATTCCGTCACCGAGACCTTTGTGGCCTTGAAGCTGGGCATCGAAAATTGGCGCTGGAACGGGGTGCCTTTTTACTTGATCACCGGTAAGGGGCTCCCAGCCCGGTTTACCCAGATCGCCGTCACCTTCCACTGCCCGCCGGTGTGGCTCTTCCAGCCGCGGCCCGCCACCTGCAGCCCCAACGTCCTGGTCTTTACCCTGCAACCCGATGAAGGCTTTGACCTCCATTTTCAGGTCAAGGCCCCGGGCGAGCCCCTGGAACTGAAGACCCAGCGCCTGCGCTACCGTTACGCCGAAGCCTTCGGGACCCTGCCGGACGCCTATGAGACCCTGCTCGTCGACGTCATGGCCGGGGACCAGACCCTCTTCGTCCGGGGCGACGAAGCGGAGGCGGCCTGGCGCATTTACGCCCCGCTGCTGGCCGAGCGGCCGCCCACCCTTTCTTACCCCGCCGGCACCTTCGGCCCCCAGGAGGCAGCCCGCCTCATGGAATGGCCGGACCCGGCTTTGCTTTACCGTTAAATCTGTGATAGGAATTTCCCCAAAATCGGCCTTTTAATGGAGAGCAGGCGCCCTCGCCTGCTCCAGCACAGCCGCGGACGGCTGCTCGCCATTTTTTCTCCGATTGAGGCCACTGTCTCGGTTCAATCACGCCTCTTTATAGAGGTTTTGATATTTGAGACAATTAACCCTTTTTTGATAGGTAAGCCATGCAGGTAGCCGCAGTACAGCTCAACTCCACCCCGGACCGGGAGGCGAACCTCTCCCGGGCGCGGGCCCTGATTACCGCAGCGGCCCGCCGGGAGGCTCAGTTGGTGGCCCTGCCGGAGCATTTCGCCGGTTACGGTCCGGCGGAGGTAGTGGCCGCTGCGGCCCAACCCCTGAACGGGCCGCTGGTGACGGAGTTCCGGGAGTTGGCGCGCCAATTAGGGATTACCTTGCTCCTGGGCTCTTTTCCGGAGCAAGCCTCGCCGGGCGAGCGGCCTTTCAACACCAGCGTCCTCATCGGCCCGCAGGGGCAACTCCTGGCCAGTTACCGCAAGCTGCACCTCTTCGACGTGGCCCTCCCCGGGGTCCCGGCCCACCGGGAGTCCGACTTCACCCAACCGGGGACCGCAGTGGTGACTGCGCCCCTGCCGGGCACCCCCTGGGTTGCCGGGCTGGCCGTGTGCTATGACCTGCGCTTCCCGGAACTTTTCCGGGCCCAGGTCAGCCGGGGGGCCAACCTTCTCTTCCTGCCCGCGGCCTTCACTGATACCACCGGCCGGGACCATTGGGAGGTGCTCCTCAGGGCCCGGGCCATCGAAAATCTTGCCTATGTGGTGGCCCCGGCCCAATGGGGACCACACTCTCCCGGGCGGCGCAGCTACGGCCACTCTCTGATCATCGATCCCTGGGGCCTGGTCCTGGCCCAGGCCGGGGACGGCGACGGGGTGATTTACGCCCGGCTGGACTTGGAGCTTCTTTCGCGCCTCCGCCGGGAACTGCCCTGTCTGGAGCACCGGTGTTTGCAATGATGCGTCTTTAAAGTGGCACAGGCCTCCGGCCTGTGGAGCACAGGCTGGAAGCCTGTGCCACCCAGAAAAATAGTGGTGGGCGACGCCCACTCCGCAAACGGGCGACCCAGCGGGTCGCCCCTACGAATAGAATGGATGCCCTATTAATATGTCAAACTCCCTCAAATCCGTAAGCCGCGCCCTCTTCCGCTGGTACCTGAGCCAATTCCCCCTGCGCGATGGTAAGGCCTATTTCTACGAGAAATTCCATCCCGGCCTCAGGCCGTCGGAGCGTCTGCTCACCGTAACCCTGGACCAGGGCTTTAAGATGAAGCTGGACCTGGAGGACGCCGAACAGCGCAAGGTCTACTTCTTCGGACATTACCACGAACGCTATGAAGCCGCCTTGGTGGCCCGCCTCCTGGACCCGGGGGAGGTCTTCTGGGATATCGGCGCCAACGTCGGCTATTTTTCCCTGGTGGCGGCCGCCAGGTTACAGGAGGCCGGCCAGGTGGTGGCCTTCGAGCCCGGGGCCGCGGCCCTGGCGCGCCTGACGGAAAACGTCTCCTTGAATCCTTTCAAAAATATCCGCATCTTCAATCTGGCGGTGGCCGACGCCGACGGCGAGGCCACGCTTTACCGCGCCGAAGGCATTGCCGACAGCAGCGCCAGCCTGTTTGCCGCCGCCGCCGGGGCCGCCGGGGGCGAGACCTGCGCCACCGTCGCCCTGGACGGCTTTCTCAACCAAGAAAAGCTGGCCCCACCGGACTTCATCAAGCTGGACGTGGAAGGCGCCGAACTGGCGGCCTTGCAGGGAGCCGCCGGCATCCTGGCCGACTCCCGACCCTTATTGCTGGTGGAAATGGAAGAAAAGAATCTGGTCGCCGCCGGCGCCTCCAAGGCCGCCATCCAGACCTTCCTGCAGGATTACGGCTACCGGGCCGCCCATCTCCGCAAGGGCCGCTGGCACTTGATCGACGACGTCAACTTAACCCGCGGCCGCAATATCTTCTGGTTCAACCCCGCGCTTCCCAAGCACCGGGAAAAGGCGGGGCGGGTCTTAAATCTAAGTTAGAGTTCAGTATCCTTTGGAACAAATCCGCAAAATCAGACCACGATAGGCCTCAGGGTTTGACCACTCTGGCTCCGCCGTCTTTTTTCTCGGCTCGGGTTATTAACTTTAACTCTGGAAAATTTTTGCTTTGAAATTTAACCGATTTTCCCCGTCTCGGTCTAAACTAATTGAAGCCTTAAATATTTCATTGCTAACAACCGGACGACTGCACCCTATAATGTACCTGTCTGCCAAGGAGTTCGTTATGCTCAGGCCCTCTCGCACCCTTTGGGTTTTGTCAGCCTTATTTTTCGCCTGTCTGGCCACCATGGCCTTGCGGCCCCTGGGGGAATCCGGGACTTCTCCTGATAAGACCCTGGCGCCCTACTTCATGGTCATCAGCGATGAGCCGGGAAAAGATGTCATGCCTTTAAAAAGCAGCCGGGCTGACGTGAAAATTGCCGGCATGGTGGCTGAAGTTAAGGTCACCCAGGTCTATAAGAACACCGGCCAAAAAACCCTGGAGGCCATCTATGTCTTCCCGGGCTCGACCCGGGCGGCAGTGCACGCCATGCGCCTGACCATCGGCGAGCGGGTCATCGAGGCCGAGATCATGGAGCGGCAAAAGGCCCGGGAAACTTACGAGCAGGCCAAGAAAGAGGGCAAGACCACTTCCCTGCTGGAGCAGCAGCGGCCCAACGTCTTCCAGATGAACGTCGCCAATATCCTGCCGAATGATGAGATTAAGGTGGAGCTCAACTACCTGGAACTCCTCCAGCCCGAAAACAATGTCTATGAGTTTGTCTATCCCACGGTGGTGGGGCCGCGCTATACCACCAAGACGGCTGAGGGAGCCCCGGATACCGACAAATGGGTCCAGAACCCTTATCTGCATGAAGGAGAGGCCCCGCCTTACACCTTTGGCTTGAACGTGGAGCTGATGAGCGGGCTGCCACTCACCAAGCTGGCCAGCCCCAGCCACGACGTTGAGATCAAATACTCCGGGCCGGCTTCGGCCCAGATCAGCATCAAGGATGAGAAGACGGCCGGCAATAAAGATTTCGTCCTGCGTTACGGACTGGCCGGCGACAAGATCAACAGTGGCCTGCTCCTGTATCCCGGTAAAGATGAAAACTTTTTCCTGTTGATGATGGAGCCACCGGCCCGGGTCGAACCCGAGGCGGTCTTGCCCCGGGAATATATCTTCATCGTGGATGTCTCCGGCTCCATGAACGGCTTCCCCCTGGAGACCGCCAAGGCCCTGATGCGCGATATCATCCAGGGTCTGAAGCCCCAGGATTCCTTCAATGTCGTGCTCTTTGCCAGTGGTCAGGCGATCCTGTCGCCCACCGGTTCCCTGCCGGCCAATGAGGCCAATAAGCAGAAGGCCCTGGACTTTGTCAATTCCAAACCCGGGGGCGGCGGCACCAACATCGTCCCCGCCCTGAAACAAGCCCTGGCCCTGCCCCGCACCCCGGGGGTTTCCCGGATTATCACGGTGGCCACTGACGGCTATGTGGACGTTGAACCCCAGGTCTTTCAGCTGATCCGGGAGAATTTGGGGGCGGCCAACCTGTTTGCCTTCGGCATCGGCACCTCGGTCAACCGCCATCTCATTGAGGGTATGGCCCGGGCCGGCCTGGGAGAACCTTTCGTGATCCTCAACGCCGCCGACGCGGCCAAACAAGCGGCCAGGTTTCGCAATTACATCGCCAACCCGGTGCTCATCGACATCAAGGTGGCCTTCGAGGGCTTCCAGACCTACGAAGTGGAGCCGGGAGCGGTGCCGGACTTGTTCGCCCTGAGGCCCATCACCTTGCTGGGTAAATACCGGGGCCAGCCCGGGGGAGCCATCGTGGTGCGGGGCAAAACCGCCCAGGGCCCCTTCGAACGCCGCCTCGAGCTTAAGGAAGCCAAGGCTTCCCAGGATAACGCCGCCCTACGGCTCCTCTGGGCCCGGCAGCGTATCATGAATCTGGTAGATTTCAGCTCCCTGGAACGGGATAAGAAAGAGGCGGAGAAGGAGGTTACGGCCCTGGGGCTGAAATACAGCCTGATGAGCCCCTACACCTCGTTTGTGGCGGTGGATAAGATCAAGCGGGCCGACGGCCAACTGGTCACGGTGAAGCAGCCTTTACCCATGCCGGCAGGGGTCTCGGATCTGGCCATCGGCGGCGCCATGCCGCCGGGGGCTCCCATGCCATCCATGGCTTACCGGGGAGGTCCCATGGGCGAGAGGGGCCTGGGCCTGAAAGCCAAAACCAAAACCAGTTATGACACGGCCGCCGGGGGCGCCCCCCCAACGGGGACAGCCACTCCCGAGGCTGCCGTGACCGTCAAGATTAAGGACGTCCAGACCAACAAGAGAGCCCTGGCCCCGGCCACGGTTCGCCAGGCCCTGGAGGCCGAATTGGCGAAGCTGGCGCGCTGCTGTCAAGATGCGGTCAAGAGCGGCTATAAGCTGCCGGCGGAAATTACCCTGGTGTTTACGGTGGGGACTGACGGTAAGGTTAGCGCTGACCCGATAGGTAAGCCGCCTCTGGCGGACCAAGGGTTTGAAAGCTGTCTGGCCGCGACCTTCCGGAGCCTGCAATTCCCGCAGCCCCAGAAGGCCGCCGTCCAGGTAACCGTAAAACTTGCCCTGGTGGTTAACTAGGTCCCCAGTTCCCGAAAAAAAAAAGGACCCGAGGAATTTTTGCCTCCTGAGATAGCTGCCGGACCTGGCAAGAGCTAGCGCCACCAGTGACCGCCGGCGATGTCTCAAAACGGGCGCGCCAGGCGAGGGGAGAGGGGCGGGTTGATGTGACCCGCCCCTCATGTGGGTTGACCTGCTACTTATTGCTGGGCTTGTCTTTTTTGTCGGCCTTCTCTTTGTTTTTCTTAGCCTTTTTGGCTTCCTTCTTACCCTTGTCCTTCTTGCCTTTGTCTCCCACAGCTTTCTCCTCCGATTTTTCGACCTTTCAGTCCGGTTAAGAGGATGGTTATTGGCGCGCCTACTTAACTGGCCGCCTTCTTCCTGCCTCCCTTCACCCCAAATCCTCTATCTTTGGCCATCTTGCTCCGTTGGCTTGAATATTCCTTACACACGAGAGGATACTTTTTGGGGTCAAGGTCGAATCTCTTAAAATATTCTTTCGGCAGCAAATTGTGCGCTTTGCGAATATGGGCCTTTAGGGTGCGCATCTTTTTGCCACATTCCAGACAGACAACGTGCTTATTGGTAACGATGTCTTTTAGCGGTATAGATGGTTTCTTCACCACTCCGCCTTCTTCGCCCTGTTCCGCTGCCATGGTCTCAGAGACTACACCTTCACCTTCCAGAGCCGCCAAGACATTGTAGACCTCTTTAATTTCCTCAACTAATTCCGTAGGACTGAGTTCGCTCATTGAGGCATGGGACATTACAATTTGTGCAGTTAACTTCAGAACTTCGCTCGCCATGGGGATTATCTCCTTCCTCTTATTTTAAGATAATTTTAGTTGCAGTCTTTATCCAAGCATCATCTTTATAAACTCCATTTGAATTATTATCAATAAAAATCATCACTCTGGGGAACCTTACTAATTGTTAATGATCCCAGAGATTCAATTGCTGCCCGGCCAGCGGCTTCGGCTTTGGCAAAAAACTTCTGACAATCTCTTGGGCAATCAAAGGAGCATTGCCACCGGCTCGATTGTTGACGATAACATTGACCGTTATCCCTTGTTCCACCGCCTGTCGCATGATCTCCACCGTCTCCAATACCATCTCCGGCTGCAGCATTCCCTCGATCAATCTGTCAAAGGGCTGGGCCTTAAGATAAGAATCCTCATACCTCATCCCTAAAGGCGTCAGGAGCCGAATCACCCCTTGCTGCCCCGCATTGAAAAACCTGCCGCTGGCTTTGGCCAACTGTTTCCTTAGAGGAGGCAGCCAGGTCCATTGAGACAGAATTTGCCCCACTCCATGCTTTGCCAAGATCTCGAAGACCTGGTCTCGTAAATATAGATCGGTTCTTAATTCCAGATGGTAGCGCTGATCTCGCGGGACCGCCTGGAAAAATTTATCCAGGTCCCGGGCCATCTCCTTTACCGGAGTCCGATCTTCTTTTCGTTGATATTCCTGCTCAAAGATGAATCCGGTAAGGTTTTGACCTAACAGCTTCACGGCCGGCTCATAAAATTGCGCCGTGAAAATCTTCGGGTTCAAATATGCTTCATTCTCAAGATATTGTTCACCTCGGCGGATTTTTTGCGCCGTGGTCATTTGCGGAACCTTGAGAATGATTCGATCACCGTCTTTTAGATACCGCGAGTAATTCTGCAACACCTGGTAGTTCTGGGATGGCTGGCCCTGCTGATCCAAAAGCAGCCGATAAAAAGTGAAATCGATTTCCAGGACGGAGAAATGGCTAAAGTACTCCTGGACGCTGGCGATTGGCAAAACTTCTTCAGTAATGGCTCTGCCGGCCACGATCCTACTCCGCTTGGTTAGCTGCCCTCCATAACGGTCTCTCGAATAAATCTGACCGATCCAGCCGGCATAGCGATCACTGGCAGTGCCGATCAAGACCTGGGGATGAAGGCCACGGAATTGGAAGGCTTGCGGGGTCCTGGCGCGGTCAGACATGCTTTTAGTTTAAATTAATGGAGCAATTCAACCAAGTGCCTTGGTGGGAGTTCATCGTCAAGTTCACCTATGCAAACCATGAACTAAACGCTTCGCGTGGGGTAGGCCTACCGACTCCATGGTCATAATCAAGCCTTAGACCGCAATCCTTGCAAAAGCAAAACCCCACCTTTTTCTATCGTATCCCCAGATAGTTACGTGTAGTTTCCTCCTTAAACCAAACCAGGAGGAAAACCATGGGAAAGCTACACGACCGGATGAAAGGGGATTTGCTCCTCAAGGCCTACAGCCCTCACACGCAGAGTGCATACCTGCGCTGCGCCCGCCATTTCGCCAGCCACTACCTGAGGTCCCCCGAAGAGATGGGGGAGCAGGAGATTCGCGGCTTCCTCCTCCATCTGGTCCGGGATCGTAAAG
>JAPLJC010000190.1 GCA_026388765.1 Deltaproteobacteria bacterium | reverse complement strand
CATCCAACCCAACATACAGTACACTTTTTCCCATGGCCTGCCTCCTTGGTTGTGGCTCTGTGCTGTTAGTCCTAGCGGCTCACAGCTTAACCCACGTTGCAAGGTTCGCAGGCCTTTAACTTTTAACCATTATGTCTACAGCTAACTGAGAGCTGAAAGCTATTAGACACTGGGGAAAAATCGTGCTAATTTTATAATGTTAATTGGTGGAGTGTCTATCCCTGGCCGCCCAGAGGCGGGCCCGGAGGCCCGCCCCGCCAAAAGAAGATTTGCCAGCCAACGATATATTAAAGGATATTATGGAGTTACGACCTATCACGCTGCCCCTCGGGGCCGACCGGACCATACGGGCTGTCCTGGGAGTGCCCCGCAGCACCACCATGGCCGCCATCCTGGTGCTGGCCCACGGGTCCAATAATAATATGGATTCTCCCCTGATTGCCGGGCTCCACGAGAAGCTGGCCCGCCAGGGGCTGGTCACGGTGCGCTTCAATTTTCCCTACGCCGAAGAGGGGCGGAAACGGCCCGACCCGGACGCCACCCTGGAGGGGGTCTATCGTTTGGTCCTGGAGTACGTGGCCGAACTGGACGAGTTCAAGGGCCTGGAGCTCTACCTGGGGGGCAAATCCATGGGGGCCCGTCTGGCGGCGCAACTGGTGGCCCGGGAGGTGGGGGCCAGCGGCCTGGTCTTTCTGGGCTATCCCCTGCACCCGCCCGGCAAGCCGGAAAGGCTGCGGGACCAGCCGCTCTATCAGTTGCCCTGTCCCACCCTGTTCATCGAAGGAGCCCGGGACCCCTTCTGCCGCCTGGACCTGTTGGGGGAGGTGCTGGGCCGGATGCCGGTGCGCAGCGATGTGCACGTCATCCCCAAGGGGGGGCACTCTTATGAGCACAATGGCGGCGCCCTGCCCCCGGAGCTGCTGGCTGAGATCACCCGGGTGATTTTGGGCTGGATGGAGAGTTTGTGAGCAGTAGTCAGTAGCCAGTAGTCAGTTGTTAGTTTTTCTGGCAACCGGCAACTGGTAACTGAGGATTTAGGATCCATTAGATTTGAGTAATGTAGGCCGGGTAGCGACGGCCATCCATGGAGCGCGATGCGTACCCGACTGAGGAAGTCTTTAACTGGCTACTGGCCACTGACTACTGGCAACTGAACTATGAGTGTCATATTAGTCGTCGACGATGATGCCCCCACCCGGGAGGCGCTGGCCACGGGCCTGAAGAAGCTGGGCCACGAGATCCATTCGGCGGCCACCGGGGCCGCGGCCCTGGATGAGGTGCGGCGCCATGAGGTGGATCTGGCCATCATCGACCTGAAGCTGCCGGACATGGTGGGCACCGAACTCTTCGGGGCCTTGCGGATTCTGCGCCCCGAAGCCATTGCCATCATGATCTCCGGCCACGCCACCGTGGATGAGGCGGTGTCCGCCTTAAAGCGGGGGATTTACGACTTCATCACCAAAGATTTTCGCATGGGCGAGCTGCGCAAGGTGGTGAGCAAGGCCCTGGAGACTCAAAAGCTCCTGGTGGAGAACGAGAGGCTGCGGCAAGCCCTGAAGGAGCGGAGCGCCAGTGGCCGCATGATGGGCCGGTCCGCGGCTTTCCTCAAAATTATGCAAACGGTCACCCAGATCGCCCCCATGAAAAGCACGGTGCTGCTCTCGGGTGAGAGCGGCGTGGGTAAGGAGCTTATCGCGGACGCCATTCATCACCAGAGTCCCCGGAGGACCAGGCCCCTGGTGAAGCTCAACTGCGGCGCCCTGCCGGAGGGCCTCATCGAATCGGAGCTTTTCGGCCACGAGAAGGGGGCCTTCACCGGCGCCATCCAGCAGCGCAAGGGGCGCTTCGAGTTGGCCGACGGCGGCAGCATCTTCCTGGACGAAATCAGCGTGATGCCCGTGGCCACCCAGGTGTAGCTGCTGCGAGTGCTCCAGGAAGGGGAGTTCGAGAGGGTAGGGGGGGGCCAAACCCTGAAGGGTGACGTCCGGATCATCGCCGCCACCAACCTGGATCTGGAGGCCGCGGTGGCCGCCGGGCGTTTCCGCAAGGACCTCTTTTATCGCCTCAACGTCATCCACCTCACCATCCCGCCCCTCCGGGAGTGGGCGGAGGACATTCCCTTACTGGCCTTGTATTTCCTGGACAAGTTCTGCCTGGAAAACGACCGTCCGGCCATGGGGTTTACCCCCAATGCCATGCTGGCTCTAAAAAATTATGACTGGCCGGGCAATATCCGGGAACTGCAGAACGTGGTGGAACGGGCCGTGGCCCTGACCACCGGCAATATGGTGCACCTGGAGGACCTGCCGGACGATATTCGCCGGCACCACCCGGAGGACGACAAGATCGTCCTGCCGGTGGGAGTTACCATGGAGGAGATCGAGCGCCTGGCCATCATCCAGACCCTGAAAAAGACCCACGGCGACAAGGAACTGGCGGCCCGCCTCCTGGGCATCGGCCTGGCCACCCTGTACCGCCGCTTGAAGGAGATGGAAGTGAAGGAGCCCGCGCCCACTACTTAATTGCCCAAGATCGCGTATAATTTAGGAGCCTTTTTTTATTCCCCCCTTTGCTAAAGGGGGGTTAGGGGGGATTTTTATAACCTACTGAAGATCCTTTTAAATCCCCCTAAGTCCCCCTTTTTCAAAGGGGGACTTTCAGCCCTGATCTTCGGGGAGGCTCGAAGTTTAGTTGCTGATTTCTCGACCAAGTACCACGGAGCCGGAAAATGGCTAATTTCTCGTTTCTGGACGTCAGGTCGCTGCCGGTGAAGGAAGCCGAAACGGTGATCCTGCCCATCCCCTATGAAGCCACCGTCACTTATGGGGGCGGCACCCGGGAAGGGCCGGAGGCTATCCTGGCCGCCTCCCGGCAGGTGGAACTGTGGGATGAGGAGTATAACTGGGACCCCAGCCAGGCCATTAAGCTTGCCACCGCCCTGCCGGTTTTCCCGGAGGCCTCCGGCCCCCAGGCCATGCTGGACAAGATCCGGCGGCTGGTGCAGCCCTGGATTTCCCAGGGGAAATTCATCGCCGCCCTCGGGGGCGAACACACCATCACCACGGCCCTGGTGCAGGCGGCCCAGACCCGCTATCCGGACCTGACGACGGTGGCCCTGGACGCCCACGCGGACCTGCGGGATACCTACGACGGCAGCAAGCTCTCCCACGCCTGCGTCCTACGCCGCATTTATGAATTGGGCCGGCCCCTGACCCTGCTGGGGACCCGCGCTTACTCCAAAGAAGAGGCCGACCTGATCTGGGTGGTGCCGCGTTTCAAGATGTTCAAGGCGAAAGAACTGCACGCCCCGGAAGGCTGGCAGACGGCCCTGGACCATCTAAAAGCCATACCCGGGCCGGTCTACCTCTCCATCGACCTGGACGCCCTGGACCCAAGCATCATGCCCGGGGTGGGGACGCCTGAGCCCGGCGGCCTGACCTACTACCAGGCCCTCACCATCATCGAAACCCTGGCGAAGCGCGGCCCCATCATCGGCCTCGATCTGGTAGAGCTGGCCCCCATCCCGGGAAACCGGGTGAGCGAATTCACCGCGGCGCGGCTGCTCTATAAGGCATTAGGTTATATTTATCACTCGCGGATGAAATGACAAGTAAAGGGTAAGTTCGATGTTAAAAGATGATGGAGACATTATTCGAGGATTGGGTTTTGTGACTTTGTATTCTGCGTTCTTGGAAGAACATATTGACAATCTTTGTGTTATGCTCGGACATATTGAAGAATTTGGGGAAGATAAACTGCGATGGCCAATTAGTCGGAAGATAAAGCATGCGAATAAATTATTAAGTAAATTAGATGGGATAGAGATCATAAATTTGAGAAAAGATTTAGATACATGTTTAGCTCTTTTTGAAGACCGTAATGAACTGGTGCATGGTCGAATATATGGAAATTTCCCTAGGGAACATATCTTGAAGTCCGGTAGGCCAAATATTCCAGATAGAGAAGTCGCTTCACCAGAGTTATACAAGTTGGCAAATGAATTCGATGCATTTCGAGCAGCAATTTATAGGCCAACGATCTTTAAAATTCCGAGGGCACTGAACGCTTACCTAAAGTAACAGGGTTTTAACGGAAAACTGAAAACCGAAAACAGGTTTCTAAAATGCGCCGCAAACACGAAGACTTCCACGATGGAGCCAAAGACGGCTTGACGCCTTTGGAGCCTCTGGACCTCAAGAAAATTGAGGATTTCGACCAGCTGCTGCGGGCCATGGGGCAGACTGCCTTCGGCGGCCGGAACCTGGGCGAGGCCGCCGACGTGCTGGAGGCCATGCTGCGCGACCCCGATTGTACCGTGATCGGCACCTTTTCCGGGGCCATGAGCGTCGCCAAGATGGGCCTGCTCATTTGCGAGATGATCGATCGCGGCTGGCTCAAAGCGGTGATTACCACCGGGGCCCTGGTGGCCCACGGCTTCATCGAGACCCTGGGCCGGGCGCATTACAAGTATCCCGAAAACGTCTCCGACCGGACGCTGTTCCAGCAGGGCTATAACCGCATCTATGACACCCTGGAGATGGAAGCCAACCTGGATTATGCCGAGGACGTCTTTCGCGCGGTGCTGGAAAAGTTGGATCAGGACCAGGTGTGGTCCTCCGCCGGCCTCTGCCGGGAACTGGGGAAATATTTGGCGGAGCACACCGACGCCCCGGGTATCTTGCGGAATGCCTATCTCAAAGGGGTGCCGGTGTTCATCCCGGCCTTCACCGATTCGGAGTTGGGTCTGGACCTGGCGGGCTACATGGTGCGCCAGGCCCTGGCAGCAGGCCAGGAATTCCCGGCGGCCCTCGGGGCGCTATCCCTGAAATTCAATCCTTTTGTGGACCTGGGGGCCTATGCCCAGCAAGCCCTGGCGGCCAAGAAGCTGGGGATCTTCACCATCGGCGGCGGCGTGCCCCGCAACTGGGCCCAGCAGGTGGCGCCGTACCTGGAATTGTTGTCAACCCGCTTGCAGATTGAGTTGCCGGAGGTGCGGTTTCACTACGGGGTGCGCATCTGCCCGGAGCCGGCCCATTGGGGCGGCTTGAGCGGCTGCACCTTTAAGGAAGGGGTTTCCTGGGGGAAATTCGTCTCGCCGGAGGACGGCGGACGCTTCGCCGAAGTTCTGTGCGACGCCACCATCGCCTGGCCGCTCCTCCTCAAAGGCGTGTCCCAACGCCTGGAGAAAGGCCGGCCAAAATAGCCCGCGTCGTTCCGGCTCAGGCAGTGCCGCAGTTCATGAGGGCCAGGCCGACGATGATGGCCAGGACCAGCAGGACGGCCCACATGGCCACGGTCACGGTCTTGGGTCCGGATAAATTCTGCAGAATTTTTCCGATTTCCATACCCACCTCTTATTATTCTTTAATCGGGCTGCGCCTAAATTCGTCCCCGCCGACGGGGATCTCCACCTTCCCAGGATAATTATTTACCGCACTTAGACAGGCCTGCCTATCAGGAGGTTCCTGATTTTGTGCTTCGAAATTCCTCATTTATGGAAAAAAAGAAATTAGCCAGAAGGGACTGATCGGGTCAGCGGCGGTTTGGCTCTCCGGGGGGCAGGGCGCAGGCGGCGCAGCTGCAAAGTTTCTCTTCCTGCACGGCGCCGCGGCCCTCTTTTACCAAAAAGACCGCAATCAGCAGGCCGATAATCGGGTCCGCCTGCCAGAGGCCGTAAAGGTAATTGAGGCCCAGGCCGACGAGCAGGGCCACCGACAACAGGCCGCAGGCCAGGGTCTGCTTGGAGTCGGCCCTGAGACTGGCGCTCCCCAAGGACCGCCCGGTGCGGAATTTGACCAGATAGAGCGCCGGCATGACGATACTGGACGCCAGGGCGACGCAGATCCCCAGCAGGGAAGGGGAGGGGGGCTCGGCCAAGATCAATTTCTCGAGGGATTCATAAAGGAGATAGGCGGCCAGGACAAAGAAGGTGTAGCCGATGATCCTGACGGCCCGGCGCTCCAGGAGTGCCTCAGCTTCCGGCGAGCGGCCCGGGTGCGGGTAGAACCGCCAGATCATCACCCCGCCGGAAAGGGACTCCAACAGGCTGTCCAAGCCAAAACCCACCAGGGCGATGCTGCCGGAGAGGAAGCCTGCCAGCAGCGCCAGCAGGCACTCCACCAGGTTGTAGGCCAGGGTGAAGTAGGAGAGGAGCAGGGCCTGACGTTTGAGTATTTTGGTCATATTTTCTGTAGGGGCGGCTCGCGAGCCGCCCCTACGGCTGGCATTGCGGCCAAAGGACGTAGATTTATAGGAGGGGCCGTGCCCGCCTCCTCCTGGCAGCCACAGGCCGCCCTAGACGGTTTTCGCTTGATAGATGAACGATTTCAATCTCTCAAAATAAGCCCTGCCGCCCACCAGATAGGTGTCGTTATGATGGGCCCCGGGGATGAGGTAGAGCTCTTTGGGGTCCCGGGCCGCGGCGTACAGGCGCCGGCCCATCGCCACCGGGATGATTTCGTCGTCGGCACCGTGGATGATGAGCAGCGGCACCTTGAGTTTATCAACTTTTCCCAGGTTGTCATAGGGGATGCTGGGGCGCCAGTCGAACATGAAGGGCGCGAAGAGCTTGGCCATGTCGGAGGAGTTGGTGAAGGCCGACTCGATGATGAGGCTCCGGCAGGGGACCCGGACGGCCAGGTCCGTGGCCAGGGCGGTGCCCAGGGAGCGGCCGAAGAGGACCAAGTCGCCGGCCGGCACCTGGCGGCTTTCGGCCACGTAACGATAGGCCGCGGCCGCATCCTTGAAGGTACCTTCCCGGCTGATCTTTCCCTGGGATTTGCCGTATTCCCGATAATCGAAGATGAAGATCTGGACTTCGGCCAGATCGTGCAGCAGCTTGATATTCTCCAGGCGGTGGCTGATGTTGCCGGCGTTGCCGTGGAACCAGACCAAGACCGGCGCCCCGGCCTTCGGCAGCCACCAGCCATGCAGGCGCACCCCGTCCGCGGCGCTGAAGTAAACCTCCTCATACTCCAGGCCGTAATCCGCGGGAGTGCCGATGAGGTTAGGGTCCGGAAAGAAGACGATGCCTTTTTCGGAAAATTTCCAGAACATGGCGGCCTCAGTCGGGAAAGGTAGGTGCGGGGTAACCCCGATCCTAGGGACAGTTTAACCTGCCCAGCGGATTTAGGTGCATATTTGGTCGGCAGGATTAGAGAATTTTTGCTTTACGAGGCGTGGGGCCAATAGCCTGAGGCTAATGGCCCCTATAGGTAAAATGGGCAAAAGGCCTATCGGGTGAGGACCACAAGCCCTCTGCCCGTACTACCTCTCCCACGGCGGACTTATGAAAAATTCCGGAACCTATAAACCGATGGGCCTCCTTCGCCATGTATAGGTTAGAACAACAACGCCCCTAAAATTCCGGAGCCAATGATGATCAACGATGGATCGATTTTGGTAAAGGTAAGCAGCGCAAAGCTGATCACGGCGATGCCTTTGGTGGTCTGATTAATCAAAGAACCCTGGCTCAAGAAGATGAGCACTGCAATGAGCAGTCCCACCACCGCCGGCTTGATCCCGGCGAAACCGGCCCTTACCGCCCATAGCTCTTTATAACGGAGGTAATACTTGGTAACCAGTGTGACAATGATGACGCAGGGTAGATAACTGGCGAACATGGCCACCAGCGCCCCGACCAGGCCACCCACCTTAAAGCCCATAAAGGCATTCATCACTGTTAGCGGCCCAGGGGTCACCTGGCCGATGGCAATGGCGTCGAGGAATTCCTTATTGCTGAGCCAATGATAATGATCGACGAATTCTTGCTGCAGCATGGGGATCATGGCGTAGCCGCCGCCGATGGTCAGGGCGTTGGCAAGGAACAGGAGGGCGGCCAGTTTCAGCAGGACCATTTAAGCCCTCCGGTACAGGACCAGCCCCAAGGCCCCTGCGGCTAGAAGGATGCCGATAGGGTTAAGTTTAAAGATATCCAGGGCCAGAAAAGCGGCCACAGCCAGCGCCGCGCTGCGGTAATCCGTCACCAGCCGGACAAACATCTTATAAACGATGGAGGCCAGCAAACCCACCACCGCCGCGGCCACCCCTTTCATCACCGCTTGCAGCAGGAGGTTGTCTTTCATATAGAGATAAAAGGCCGCCAACAGAATAGCCAGCACCGTGCCGGTAAAGGCCTGGCCCACGGTGGCGGCCAGCGCCCCCCCCAATTTACGGAGCTTGTAGCCGATACAGATCCCGGTGTTGACAATGGGTGGTCCGGGGGTCATCTGGCCGATGGCGAAGCTCTCCACGAACTCATCCTGGGTAATCCACTTGCGCTTATCCACCAACTCTCTTTCGAAGAAGGCAACCATAGAATAGACGCCGCCGAAAGAGAAGCTGCCGATTTTGAGGAAGACCAGAAAAATCTTTTTTAACGATAACATGACATTCTCCGCTCAATTAACTATTCGTCAGCATTGCTGAATTCCAGGCGGAAAAGACCCTTGGCCGGAAACTACTTTCTCAAGCCGCTCCTGGAAATGGCCTGAGGTTAGTAACCGATTGGTTGAGCGGCGATGCCGGGCTGGTGAATCCAGGAGACTCACCTGATAAGGCAACAGCAGAAAGGCGCCGGAGACGCCGCCCATGGAGGTGAAGGTGGACACCACCAGGGCAATGAGGGGCGGCACGAGCGGGTTAACCTCGACGCCGGACACCGGAAAGAGCATACCCTGATCCTATTGTGAAAAATTTCCCAATATTACGACGACAATCATCTGCCTGTCAAATAAATTTTTACCCGATCCGGCTGAAGCTCATCAAGGCCGAGCCTGGGGGCGCCGAAAAAACCATCCTGTTGCCGGACCTGGAGCCAAATTATTTTTTATACCTAAAATAATAAGTAATTTAAGATAGTTGCCCATAATGGCCGCAAATAGTTAAAAAAATTGCACCGGAACCCCAGGGAAATCTGGCGGAGATATGGTTAACTAATTGAAAATATTAAATAAATAATAATAGCAGAATATGGCACGCATTCTGCATATAATTTAAAGCAAATACGAACCCAATTAGGGATCCCCCCATCCCCCCTTTAATCAAAGTTCGTATCCATTTCTCCTTTTCACCCACTGGCCGGGCTTCCCCCCCCGGCCAGTATTTTTTTGGGGGGGGGCCTCTGAAAGCGAAAACGCCTTAACACTTGCAATTGATTTAATGTATACTTAGATTAAATATATAAACACGCTAACATCGGTAATCAATCAGGGTCTAATATTTATGATGAGAATGCGGGGGCGTCATCTTCTTAACTGGGCAGTGGTCATCTGCTCCTTGCTGTTACCGCTAATGGCCCTGGCGGGGACGATCATGTCTCAGCCGGGCTCATCTCACTGCGGCATGGCCGCCTGTCATTGCGACTGCTGCCAGCCAGGCAGCAGCTCCCAATGTCGGATGTCCCACTCCGCTTGCGCCTGCCCGGGCCTGGCGTTCCTCTCCGCCACCCCTGCAAGCCCTGAGGCCGAGACAGTTACCCCTTATCAGCCGGTAATGACCAAGCCGGTAGCCAAAATCTTCATTTTCTCCATCTTTCATCCGCCCAAAAATAATCTCCTGTTCTCCCTCTAAAACGCGGCAATTTTTGGATTTAGCGCCTTCTTGAGCGCCAGGAGTCTGTCTAGATCTCCCGGCGCCAGCCAATGGTCCCCTGTCTCTTTAAGCGGGGCGGGGGGGCGAGATTCGGCCTCGCAACCACCAAAAAACAGGAGAATTATCATGTCTAAAAAAAGCATATTTGTGGTCGGGCTGGTCCTGGCCCTGGTCCTGAACCTGAGCCCGTCTTCCGGGGCTCTGGCCCAGTGCGGCGGCAGCGGTTCCGGTTACATGAGTTCCATGCACGACCAACATCTGGGTTCCTCCGGCCATATGGGCTCCGGCCAGATGGGCATGTACGGCAATCAGGCGCCCGTCCAGACGGACCCGAACGCGGCAACCCCCGGCTATGTTGCCCCGGCCCCGCCGGCCTCAGGCTATGCGGACCCGCAAAACGCCGGAGGCTACGGCTCCGGCCAGATGATGAATCAGGGAGGTATGGGCTCTGGCCACCGCGGCCACATGGGAACTAACTGACCCTAACCCCTTGAAGCAGGTGGGCGCTGATGCCTGCCTGCTTTCCCAGGTTTCAAGGAGCAAGGCAATGAAAAGGATGATGATTACGGTGATCCTGGCGCTGGTCCTGGCTTTTTCGCTGGCCGGGGCCGGGTTGGCGGCAGATCCCACCGCTGGTCTGCTGGATAAATCGGGGCCACTGGTCGGCAAACAGCAGACCGTCTGCCCGGTCCAGGGCGGCAAGATCAACAAAAATCTTTACGTGGATTATCAAGGTCAGCGGGTTTACTTCTGCTGCCCGGAGTGCCTACCCATCTTCAAGAAAAACCCGGAGGCCTACCTGAAAAGAATGGAACGGGAGGGGGTTACGCCCGAAAAGGTTCCGGCCGCAAATTGAGGGGGGATCCCGTAACGGCCACCACCTTTAACCGCTGATAAACCGGGGCAATTCGACTGGACGTCGAATTGCCCCAAGTATTGAACAAATATCTGCCGTTAAGCGGCTCGAGGATTATTCATCCAGAAGGAGCAACGACACTGCCGGGACCCCCTTATTGCCCACGTACTCCATGCCGCCGCTCGGGGCGGGGAAGGCCCACACCTTGTTGGAGTAGTCGAATTTGTAAGGATTGTTGGCAGTTCCCAGCACTCCTCCCAGGAGGTAGATTTTATCCACGTATTTGCCTGGTGTAGGCGAATATAAGCCCAGTCGGTTAAAGCCAGAAGGAGGACTCGGCAAAGTTGGATAGATTCCCAGATAATTCATGATGGAAGGCATCCAATAGCCCCAGGCGGGATCGGGATTATACCATTCCCCATCGGCGTATTCATCAAAGTTGGTGTTTTGGTAGCCCTTGCTGCCGCGCAGACAGTAGACCTTGCCCGCGAAATTGATCCCGGCGGCCCCGCCCCGGGGTCTGACCAGGTGGAGTTGCGGGGTCCAGAGGTTCTTGCTGGGATCGTACTCCTGGACGGTTCTCAGCTGACTCCCCTGCAAAGAGGTAGAGGAGCCGCCCATGACCCAGATCTTGCCCGAGCCGTTGGGGGTGGCGGCGGCATAGGCCACGGCGGTAGGCAAAACGGCCAAACTGCTCCAGGCGTGGGCCACCGTGTCATAGACGTAGGCGTCCGTGACCGCGGTATAGGTACTGGTGCCGGTTAACTTCAAACCGCCAAAGGCATAGAGGTTGGAGCCGATGCTGGTCACGGCACATTGCATCAAGGCCTTGGGCAACGGCGGAGTCAGCAGGGGATTGGTTTCCCAGGTCCGGGTGGTGGTATCGAAGATCTGGAGGTTGGCCACCGGGATGGCGTTGGTGGTCGTGGGATCTTCCGTGGCGCCGCCCACCACATAAATCTTGGTGCCGATGCTGGCCGCCCCGGCGTTGCTCACCGGCGTCGGCATCATCCAATTCGAGTCGCTCACCGCACGATACGTATCCAGGGAATACATCTCGACGTGGCCCACAATTCCCCAATAAGTGCGCCCGCCGATGATCCAGACATTCCGGCCTACCTGGGCGCCGGCCGCCAGGCCCCGGGCCAGGATGAGACTGGGCACCTGCCTTTCCCGGGAGATATTGCTGAAACAGGCCCCCCGGGAGGTCAGCCCAGCGGCGCTGGTCACCAGCAATCTGCCGGTACCCTTCGGCAACCCCGCCGGCACGGTGGCCACGATCTTCTCGTTATCCCAACTCACGATGCTGGCAGTCGGAAAGGTCGTTCCCAGGAAACTGATGGTGCTGCCGGTGCTGCCGGTGCCGAAATTCACCCCGGTGATTACCAGCAGGTCGCCGGTATCGGCCCGGCCCGGCACAATGGCAGGATCACCGGTAGCAGGGGTCACTTCGAAGATGGAGAAGACGGCCGGGGCGTTCTCGATGGCCGGGTCAAGTGAATTGGCCAGATTCAAGCGGCCTTCGGTGACGCAGATGGCGCGAAAATCTTGGGCCGCGCCATCTTCGGTGCCGTTCAGAATCAGGCCCTTGATCTGTTTCCAATCTTTGTCCGGGTACCTGTCCCACAGCAGGGCGCAGGCGCCGGCCACATAGGCCGTGGCATAGGAGGTCCCGGTGCCGCTGCCAAAGGTGGTATGGATGGGTGGGGGTGCGGGGGTGGCAGGGGGAGTAACGGTGCAGACAATATCTTTGCCGGGGGCGAAGAGGTCCACGGTGGCTATGCCGTAACTGCTGTTGGTTTCCCTCTTATCGAACTGGTCGGAGCCGCCGACACTGATGACGTTATCCGCGGTGATGTTGCTGACCACCGGGAAATCTTTGATGTCATGATTGTAACTGGACGGATAATTGGGGAAAATGTCATTATCCTCGCCGTCGTTGCCAGCGGCGGCCACTACCAGCGCCCCTTGATCCTGGGCAATGCGTAAGGAGTCATGCAGGGAGTTGTAATAGGTATTTTGGGCCTGTTTCCAGCCCAGGGTTATGACCAGCGGGGTGGGTTTCCCGTTGGGCGCGGTCCCCCGCTTCGCCAGCGCATAATTGATGCAGGTGATGGCGTTGTCCACGGTGCCGCCGCCAGCATTGGCGAATCTGAGGGCCATGATTCTGGTTTGCCAGTTGACGCCCGTCATGCCTATGCCGTTGTTGCCGACAGCCCCGATAATCCCCGCCATGGCGGTGCCGTGGCCGCCGTTGCTAGGGGCGGGATCCATGGGATCGCCGGTGCTGGGGGTCACGGAGGTGTTGATGCCGAAATAGTCATCCACAAAATTATTGGCATCGTCATCAATGCTGTTTTGTATAAAGATCTTGGGTCCGGTAGGGTTGTACGGGTCGTCCACCTCTTCTCCATGGTTGACCCAGAGGTTGGAGGTTAAAGGATCTCCTGGAAAATAGAGTGGAGGAAGCACTGAAGGAAGTGTATACCGATGAACCGAAGGATTATCTACAGTAACATAAAAATCCTCATGGAGGTAATCCACGCCCGTGTCGACCACTGCCACGATGGTATTCTTGCCGCCGGTGGGGACAACATTGCCGGGATAAACGATATCCCAGGCCTCGGGGGCCTTGATCTGCGGCAAGGCCCATTGGCTGGCGAATAGCGGATCGCCGGGAGTGCCCTGCAGTTTAATCAGGCCATTGGGCTCGGCATATTCCACCGCCCCGCTGCGGTAGAGGGTCTCAATGGCCTGGGCCACCGACACCTGGGGCGGAAGTTTTACTCTAGTAAGGCCAATACTGGGATGGGCCCGGGCCACCTGGCCCTGCACCCGCGCCAGGGCTTCTTGAGCCTTGCTGGGCAGGGCCGCGGCAAATTCCGTCGCCGCCGCCCCCTGAACACTGTGCAAATGCTCCCGGCTGGGCTTGCCGCGAAAGGTGGTGGGTGAGTTTTTGAATTTTACCAGCACTTCATTGGGTACGTGTGACGCCTCCAGGCTTTTAGGCGGTTTAAAGGTATGCCGGTCCGAGGATTCAGCCTGGGCCCGGTGCGGGGCGCCGACCATAGCCAGAGAAAAAACCACCCACCCCAAGATAACCAACCATTTGCCACCTTTGCCTGAACTCATGAGCCCACCTCTATCTTATTGAAGTAATAGAATAATATGTTTACCATTGGTTAGGCGGAGTCTATCTTCGCCTGCCCCAATGCTGATAGCCTGCCGTTAGCCAGTATTACTATCGCACTTGCTTTCCCGAAATGGATATCAGGATTTTCCTGATTTTTGGCGGCGAAATTACTGAAATTTTCATAACTTGATTCGATCAGGATTTTAGGAGCTGCTTGCTTCTCCCTTGGCTACGGCTCGGAAGGAGATTTTGGAGTGGGCCGGGTCGCCTTGCTTCCCACCGCGGCGGTCCAAGACTACGGCGTGGAGATGATACCTATATTGGTCTGAAGGCAAGATCCCTTAAAATTCAGAATAACCCAGTGGCCTGGCTGTCAGCCGGGACGCCGCGTAACCCTGCGCTCAAAGGAGGCCGGGGTAACCACGCTCCGGCGCAAAAAAAAGGGGCGAACCCAAGGTTCGCCCCTACGTCTTTTATTCAGGGGTACGCTATTCCCAGGAGTCCTCGATCTTGCTGAGGACCGCCAGTTTCAGCGGCTGGATCTTGCGGTAAACCTCGTCGGGTTGGCGCTGGTGGCCGTCCACCAAGAGCAGGTCGCGCTCGATGGAGATGTCGAAGAGGCGTTCGTTTTCCTGGAGGTAGGGGAGGATCAGATTCCAGTCCGCCGTGGTGAGGGGCACGATCTCGCCGCCGTTCAACTGCTCGTCCACCACCTGTTGGTAGGGATCGCGCATATAGAGGGCGCCTCCGGAGGCCAGGGAAAAGAGGTTGGAGCCGGGATAGGGGTTGCGTTGCGGCCGCAAGCGCCCCCGGGAATCGTATTCCAGGCCGTTGACGATGACGAAGCCGCCGCCCTTGAAGACGTCGCCGGCCATGAAGGATTCCGCCAGGAAGTCCAGGGCGGTGCCGTTGATTACCACCCGGGGCCGGCCCACGGCGTTGATCAGAGGCCGGCCGGCGGCGTTGCCCAGGATGTAGACGTCGCCGCCCTTGGCGCCGTACATGAAGGTCTGGCCCACATCGCCGTGCACCACCAGCTTGCCCCGCTTCATGATCTGCCCCAACTGGTCCTGGGCGTTGCCGTGGATCTGGATGCTCATGCCGTCGATGCCGGAGGCCAGGTAGTCGCCGGTGCTGCCGTAGGCGTCAATAATCACGCCATCGGTGTTGAGCCCGAAGCCGCAACCCAGGAAGCGCTGCCCCCGATAGCCGTAAGTCAAGAATTGCTTCCAGCCCAGCTCGAAGGCCCGGCACAGCAACCGGGCGTCGCAGTCATCCCCTTCCGGGGGAAAGGCGGCGGCGTCCAGGACCAGGACGGCGTCGGCCTGCTGGGGGGCCACCAGTTGCTCCCGGCTGTCCCAATCAATCCGGCGGTAGCGGCTGCGGTGCTTCGCCCCCACCGCGGGCGTATCCTTGAAAATCCGGTTCAGGGCCTCCATCATGAGATGGAGGAGATTGCTGCGCTTCTTGTCCCCTGAGTCGTAGCGCCGGTCCAGGAGCAGGGTCAGCCCATTGATGGCCGCAGCCTTGAGGACGTCGCTTTTCGCCGCCTGGTCGGTGATGACCTCCAGGATCTCCCGGAAAGTGGCGTAGGAGATGGCGGGGGTGCGCTCGCGGATGGCGCGGTAGAGCTGCTCCCCGCTTTGGTCTGCCAACCCTGCGGTGACCAGGCGCCGCGCCTCGGAATCCTCCTCGAGACTGATCTCCAGCACGGCGCCATCCCAGGGGCGCTGATGCCAGGGCACGGTCTTAGGTTTGCCGAACTTGTCATGGCAGGAGAGCACCCGCCGGCCGTTGTGGGGCTCCAGGGAAAAGATAAAGGACCCGCCGTCGGTGGCGCTGCCGCCCCGGGCGTTCCAGTAGAGGTCGGCCACCGGGCAAACCCTGGGGTCCTCCGCCGCCAGGGACGCCAGGGTGGCGTCGATGGCCTGTTTCTCGGAGCAGACCAGGCCGATCTGCACTTCGCCGTCATGGAGGGCGAAGACCTGGGGGCGCAGCATGGAGGTGTCGGTGATGCCGATGAGGTCGAAGCTCCGGCGCTCCGGATCGCTCCTGGCAATAATGAAGAACCAGGGGCCGTCCGGAGAACCGTGAATGTTGGCGGCCTGGAGTTGCCTGTAGAC
>JAPLJC010000217.1 GCA_026388765.1 Deltaproteobacteria bacterium | reverse complement strand
CCTATTTTTATTTTGGTTTTCTCTGCCATATGAAGATCCGAAAAATAGGGACACTTCCCATTTTTATTGTTTTGATCTCCGCCATATCAAGGGCCTACCCATAAAAATGGGAAGTGTCCCTATTTTTTCTAAAAAAACGGGTTATACTTCCTTTCCTGGCCCACGGTGGTGACGGGGCCGTGGCCCGGGTAGACCGTGTAATTGTCTCCCAGGGGAAAGATTTTGGTTCTCACCGCGTCGATCAGGGCATCGAAATCGCCGCCGGGGAAGTCGGTGCGGCCAATGGAGCCGGCGAACAGCAGATCGCCCACATAAACGTAGGGGTGGTCTTCCATAACCAGGCTGATGCCACCGGGAGTGTGTCCCGGGGTATGCAGGACTTTTAGCCGGTACAACCCGAAGCTGATGAGGTCGTTTTCCTTCAAAAGAAGGTCCGCCTGTGACGGACGCAGGCGGTTGCCGGTGAAGAACATGGCCTCCGCCGAAGGAGTGCTCAGCATCTGGGCGTCCGCCTCGTGGATGGCGATTTGCGCCCCGGTGGCTTCTCGTAGGGGCAGGTTGGCATCCACATGGTCGAAATGGCCGTGGGTGTCGATGATATATTTCAACTTAAGCTGGTGATGTTTCAAGACCTCCAGGATTTCGTCTTCATCGCCGCCGGGGTCGATGACCACCGCCTCCTTGGTCTCTTCATCGCCGATGATATAACAATTGACCTGCAGCAACCCCACTTCCAGGCCTTTTTGGATCATTTCGCCTCCAAATCTCAAATTTATCCGCGTAGGGGCGAACCTTGGGTTCGCCCTATGAATTCAAAAAAAACCTTACTCCCTGGACGGCGAAATAGCCCCCGAAGCCCACCAGGAAGACGCCGCAGCCGGCCAGGAAGCCGCGATAGAGGCCATCGGATAGAAACCGCCTGCCGCCGGCCACCGCCCCGGACACCAGGGTGTACCAGGCGAAGTCCGCCAGGATGTGCCCCAGGTAAAAAATAGCCACCCCGGCCCAACCGTATTTCATGGCAAACATGACGTAACCCAGGCCGATGGTGAGCCACCAGAGGAGCCAGTACGGGTTGGCGGCGCTCATCAGCACCCCGGCCACCACCGGGTTTAGCGATGAGTCGCCCTTGGCCTCAAACTCCAGGCGGCCCAGACGAGAGGCCTTCAGGGTCATAAACCCCATCCAGCCCAGCATGCCGGCCCCCAGGACGCCCACGGTGCCCAGGATGAGCGGCCGATTCAGCCAGGCCCCCAAACCCACCAGTAACAGCAAAACCAGGGCCAACTCCAGCAGGGCATGGCCGACGATGATGAGGGGTCCGGCCCAGAAACCGCGCCGGGCCGCCTCACCCACCGTCACGGTGAGGAGCGGGCCGGGCATCAGGGCCCCGGAAAGGGCCACAATGAAAGAGGTGGAGGCCAACCCCGCCAGTACCAGGGGATTCATAATTTCCCTTTTCTTCCTTCAGACCTGCAAGTATAATCATCCTACCATACCAGGGGGCGTAAACCAAGGTAAAATCAAGGGGATGGACTGTTTCGCCCAACCGTTGCCGGTGGGGCGGGCCTCCGTGCCCGCCTGCAGATGGAAAAGCTTTTCTAGGGCGGCCTAGGGCCGCCAGGGTGCGGCGTGCACAGCACGCCCTAGGCTACTTGGATCAATGAAAAACCCTCCCACCAAGAAAAAGACCCGCACCAGCGCCTTCGGCACCCCGGGCCGCAGCTCCCATGATGCATCGGCCTTTTATGCCGGCAAACTCTACGCCCAGATGCCCCAGGGAAAAGAGATTCCCTACGAAGAGAAACTCATTCCTGACGATAATCTAAACCGGATCATTTGCAAGTCCTCGGAAGAGATGGCGGAACTGCCGGATAACAGCGTTCACCTGATGGTGACTTCGCCGCCTTACAACGTCGGCAAGGAATACGATATAGACTCCACCCTGGAAGAGTACCTGGAGTTTCTGGGCCGGGTCTGGCGGGAAGTCTACCGGGTCTTGGTGCCCGGCGGCCGGGCCTGCGTCAACGTCGCCAACCTGGGGCGCAAACCCTATATTCCCATCCATTCCTACGTGCTCCAGGGCATGGGACAGGCCGGTTTCCTCATGCGGGGGGAGATCATCTGGAACAAGGCGGCCAGCGCCTCCCCTTCCACCGCCTGGGGGTCCTGGCGCTCGCCGGCCAACCCGACGCTACGGGACGTGCACGAATACATCTTAATTTTCTCCAAGGGCTGCTTCGCCCGGAAAAACCCGCACCGGCGCCCGGCCACTATCTCCCGAGAGGATTTTCTGGAGTTCACCAAGAGTGTCTGGACTTTTCCAGCCATCTCAGCCCGGAGCGTCGGCCATCCGGCCCCCTTTCCGGTGGAATTGCCCCACCGCCTCATTCAGCTTTATAGCTTTGCAGGTGAAGTGATCCTAGACCCTTTCATGGGCAGCGGCCAGACAGCCATCGCGGCCTTGAACGACGACCGGCCCTATGTGGGCTACGAGATCGAGTCGCAGTACGTCAGCCTGGCGGAGAAGAGAATTAAGCACTTCCGCCAGGAGTTTAAATCGCCCTCTTTGCTTGACCTCATTTCCGAGCTGTGATGATGGCAAACCAAAAAAACCGTCTTTTTTGACATCAGCCAGTTTTTCGGTAAGCTCTAAACATGGATAAAATCGTCATTGAAGGTGGCCTGCCCCTTAACGGGGAGGTGAAGATCAGCGGCGCCAAGAACGCCGCCCTGCCCATCCTGGCCGCGACTCTGTTGGCGCCGGGAGTGCACCGGTTAGCCAATGTGCCGCCCCTGGCCGATATCCGCACCACCAAAAGACTCCTGGGCCTCATGGGGCTGCAGTTTGAAGACGGCGAGCCGCTGCTGGTGGATTCCACCCACCTCACCGGCTGGATGGCCCCCTACGAAACGGTCAAGACCATGCGGGCCGCGGTCCTGGTCCTGGGGCCGCTGGTGGCCCGGGCCCGTCAGGCCAGCGTCTCCCTTCCCGGCGGTTGCGCCATCGGCGCCCGGCCCATCGACCAGCACCTCAAGGGCCTGGAAGCCATGGGGGTGAAGATCACCCTGAACCAGGGCTACGTGGAGGCCAAGGCCAAACGGCTGCATGGCGCGGAGATCACCCTGGACACCCCCACGGTGACCGGCACCGAGAACCTGATGATGGCTGCCGTCCTGGCTGATGGGACGACCCGCATCCACAATGCCGCCCAGGAACCGGAGGTGATGGACCTGGCCCGGTTCCTCACCGTCATGGGTGCAAAAATCGAGGGCATCGGCACCGATGTCCTCACTATCCATGGCGTCCCTGAACTGCAACCCGCCACCTACACCATCATGCCCGACCGCATCGAGGCCGGCACCTACCTGGCCGCCGCCGCCATCACCAAAGGCCAGGTCACCATCACCAATGCGCCGGTGGCTCATTTAAGCGCCGTCCTGGAAAAATTTCATGAAGCCGGGGTGCGCCTCAGCGCCACTGAGAGCAGCATCACGGTACACGCCGGCGGCAACCTCACCGGGGTGGACATCCGCACCCACCCTTACCCCGGCTTTCCCACCGACATGCAGGCCCAATTCATGGCTCTGATGAGCGTGGCCCGGGGCGCCTCGGTGATCACCGAAACCATCTTTGAAAACCGCTTCATGCACGTCAGCGAACTCAAACGCCTGGGGGCGGACATCACCGTGACCGGCAATCTGGCCGTCGTCCGGGGCCGCCGCCAGCTCCAGGGGGCGCCGGTGATGGCCACCGACCTCAGGGCCAGCGCTTCCCTGGTGGTGGCCGGCCTGGCCGCCGCCGGCACCACCGAAGTCCTCCGGGTCTACCACCTGGACCGGGGCTACGCCCAATTGGTGGAAAAACTGGCCGCCCTGGGGGCGCGGATTAAACGGGTGGCAGCTTAGAATGGTTCAAAGTTCAAGGTTCAAGGTTTAAAGCAAGACTTTGGTTTACGAAGTTAACTTTGAACTTTAAACCTTGAACTTTGAACCATCATTCCATCATTTCATGGAAGTCCTCGATGGAGTGGAAATCCGGGTGCGATTCGGCCTCCAGCCGGGAGCTGGATTTGGCCTTGAAGTAGGGGTACCTGATGCCGAAGGTCCGGGCCGCGGCCAAGACCTCGGCGTTGTCGTCCACCAGCAGGGTATTGTCAGCCTCAAACCCTAATCTCTCTCGCAAAATTTCCCAAAAGTGCACGTCTTCTTTGGGGGTTCCCAGGTCAAAGGAAGAAATGACCTCATCGAAGTAGCCCAAAAGGCCAGTGTGGTTCATTTTTAGGGCCAGGGTCTTGGTGTGGGCGTTGGTCACCAGGGCCACCTTTTTGCCCTGCTCCTGCAAGAATCTCAAAAAATCTTCGGTATCCGGGTGGACCTCGATGAGGTGGCGGATACCCTCCTTCAGGGCCGGGATGTCCAGTTCCAGTTCCCGGGACCAGAAGTCGATGTCGGTCCAGTTGAGGGTGCCTTCCTGCCGTTTATAGCGGGCAAAGACCAGTTGCCGGGCCTCTGGTAAAGGGAGCGCCTGCCGCCGGGCATACTCTTGCGGCACCAGGGTTTCCCAAAAATAGTCGTCAAAATGTTTGTCCAGCAGGGTGCCGTCCATATCCAGGAGCACCCAGGTGATTTCCTGCCAGGGGAATGCCATGAGCCATCCTTCCAAATCTCAATTTATTCATATATTTATAGCATTTTCTGCCGACTTTTCAACCGCTAGCCCCCTTGACCCAAGCGACCGCAATGCTTAAAAAATGTTTGGTACGGTTCAGTACCAACTTTGGAAATGCATGGAGGACCATGATTATGCCTATCATCTTTAGAGAGCCGGGAGTGGATCCCCGCCGGGAGTTGGAGCAACTGCAGCGTCGCATGGACCGACTATTTCAGGGGGCCTTCGGCCTGGAGCGGTCACCCTGGCAGGTTGGAGTTTACCCACTGGTGAATATCTCCGAAGACCGGGATCATATCTTTGTCCGGGCCGAACTGCCCGGCGTCAAAGCCGCAGACCTGGAGATCACCATCCAGGATAACAGCCTCATCCTGCGAGGCCAGCGCCAGATCCCCACGGAAGAAAAACAGGTCAATTACCACCGCCGCGAGCGGGAATCCGGCTTTTTCCGGAGGGTAATGGCGTTGCCGGCCCGCATCCAGGCGGATAAAGTGGAGGCCACCTGCAAGGACGGCATCCTAACCATCAAGCTGGCCAAGCCGGAAGAAGTCAAACCCCGTAAGATCGAAGTTAAAGTGGCGTAAAGGAGGCCCGACTCATGGCTGAAAAAGAACTGCAAGCGAAAGCCAAGGAAGAGGCTCCGGCCAAGGCGGAACGAGTCCGCCCGGGCCGGGTCTTTCTCCCGGCCGTGGATATCTTTGAGACCACCGAGGTCCTGGTCCTGGTGGCCGACATGCCCGGGGTGGCGGCGGCTAAAGTCACCGTGGACTTAAAGGACAATCACCTGGTCATCTCCGGGGAAGTGGCGCCGGCCGTGGGCGCCGGCGAAACTAGGCTGGAGCAGGAATACTTTACCGGCGATTACCTGCGCGAATTCCACGTGGGCAGCATGATCGATCAGGGCAAGATCGAGGCCGTCATGAGGGACGGGGTGCTGCGCCTGGTCCTTCCCAAGATGGAGAAGGCCAAGCCCCGGAAGATCGAAGTAAAGACCGCCTGAACCCTAGTAAATAATCACCCACAAATCATCCGGGGGCGCGAGTTTTAGACCCGCGCCCCCGGATTTTTTTTGAAAAGGCGCCGGTAGCTTATCGCAACTTTTGCCGAATTGCAGCTAGGCCCCATTTACATCTTTAGGCAGCTTTGGCATAGAGAGATGAGTTTGCCGGTAAAAAAAGAGCGTCTAAAATTTGCATAAGCTTTTTGCCGCCAGATGGCCGAAAGCGGAAGCTCATGAAGGTTGCCAAGGATAAGCCGCAGGTAGGGGCGTTCCGCACCTTTGGCCACATAAATGGCCTGGGACACGGGCAAGTTAGCGAAGGCGCACGGAGAGACGCTGCCATCTGCGCCGACAAAGAGCGCCCGCTGCACATTTTCAGGACATATGAGCCGCCTTTCGCTCCCCTCTTTAAGTTGATGATGAACGTTTAGTCCGTAACTCCTACCCATTTCTGCTATTTCCTTAAGATGGGCTATAAAGTCCTCATATTCTTGCGTATTATCCGGCTTCACAGTCTCGCCTTCCAGTTCCCTTTGAGGTACAAAATCCAGAGTACTAATGACCACCTGTTTCACGCCAAATCCCTGGATAACTTTCGGCAACCTGGCCAGGTCTGCCATGCCGGAGCGCAGCACCAGATAAGCGATATGAATCTCCGGCCCGGACGCGCCCATTTTTTCTTTCACCCGGCGAAGGGTCTGAATATTCTCCAAGACTCTCTTGAGGCTGGTACCGCGACGGAAGACGTCGTTTTTCTCATCGGTCCCAGCCAGAGAAAACGCCACAAAGTCTATTCCTGATCCCACTAGCCGCACCAGGTTCTCGAAATCAAGCAGCATCCCATTAGTCGTGGTGCCTACCTGGCAACCAGCCTGTTTGGCCATAGCTACCATGTTAAAAAAGTCAGGATTCAGCAAAGGCTCACCCCAGCCTTGGAGGTGCACCAGTCTGGTTCTGCCTAAGGATTGTAGGAGTTGGGCGAACGTTGCCAGGGACATATGCCGGCTGGCCCAATGGCCCTGATACACAGAATGAGGGCAATAAACACAGGATGCATTGCAGAAGGAAGTGACTTCTACCTGAAGCCAGTCCCACCTGGGCAAGCAAATAGAAGTGAGGAAGGGCCACGGCATGGGGGCACCTGTATTACATTTTTCCGTAGACGGTTCAGGCTACTATCAAAATAACTCAGTTAGGAAGAAGTTGCCAGAGGAGGTTGCGGCGGGCTGCTCAAAATCTTTCTAAATGGGTTCTAGATCTCAAATTCAGGGCTCTATTTCAAAAAAACCGAATAATGGCAAGACTTGTTGCCGAGCAAAGTTTCCTTATGTCGACCGAGAGGGCTTTTCAGAAAAGAGACTCAGATCCTGTTTTGGCAGGGCGCGGGGTTGAGATGCCCCACGCGGCTCGATTGCAGAAGCTGGTTCACTGCGGCTGTCGGCTACCATTACCCGGCTGCGGCCTCGAGACCTTGGGCTGGTAGCGGCACCCGCTCCCCGGAGCAGGGTTGCCCCAACGTCGCCCAGAAACTCAGGGGCCGGCCACCGCCATGGCAGATTCCAGGCGCCCCAAACGTTCGCCGATCTGGTTAAGGGAGGCCGCCAACTCTTCCGAAGGGGCCGGCGAATTAAAGGCCGGGTTGGCTACCCACCAATCTATCCCCAATTCTTTGGCTTTGTCCACCGAACAGATCACCAGGCGAATCTGCAGGGTGAGGAGTTCCACTTCCACCAGCCGGATCTTGATGTCGCCGGCGATGACGATCCCCTTGTCCAAGATGCGTTCCAGCAGATCCGCCAGGTTGGTGCTCTGAATGGAACTCTGGATGCCTTGTTGTCTGGCCATGTGCAGTTCCTCCTTACAGGAGTTGGCCCAGGGGGCCAAGGTCGATATTCAGGTCATCTTCTTCCAGGCCGAACTCCTGCCGGAGCCGGTCGATCTCTTGAGCCTGCTTCATCAAGGTCAACCCCAGCCGCTCGATCTGGTCGTTCGTGAGGGACCCGGCTTCGATGCGCCGGATTCCCTGGCGCTCCAGCAATTCATGGAGTAGTTTCACCAGAGTCAAGACCAGTTGTCCCAGGCTGTTCTTGATGTTGTCCTGGTCCAGGTTGATCCGGGGGGTCTGGCCACCCGAAGATCGGGCCGGTAAAGAGGCGCCGCCTTGCATGACCTTGGTAAAATCGCTGATGGCCTGGGATTCCACTTGGGCCGGTTCCGGGGATTTCATCAGCATGCACCCTTTTCAAAAAGGTTCGGTCTCAACTGCCCCTCCCCCCCAGGTTTAAATCCCCGGGCGGTTTCCATGGAGGCCAGGATGACCTGGAGGCCCAGGTAAACCAGGTCGATATCGGCCACGGAAATCATCACTTCCCC
>JAPLJC010000095.1 GCA_026388765.1 Deltaproteobacteria bacterium | reverse complement strand
AACCGCCAAGGCCATGAATACCACGGAAAGCCAGCCAAAACCTTTCACCCAATTAGGGTGGGTTTCGTCTCCCATGATCTTGGCATCACTACCCACCACCATGATCACCACCAGCAGGGGCAAGGCGATAATGCCGTTAAGATAGGCCGAATAATAAAGGGCAGTAATAGGATTGATCTGAATAAAATTTAAGCCTAATCCCACAATTACTGAGATAGCGATTACCAGGTAAAATGCTTTGGCTTGATAAAACTTATGCTCCAGCCCTTCTTCCCATTCCATAAGTTCGGCTAAGGCATAGGCGCCGGACCCGGCCAATACCGGGATAGCCAGGAGTCCGGTGCCGATAATGCCACAGGCAAAGAGTAAATAAGCATATTGCCCGGCCAGCGGCTTGAGAGCCAGGGCCGCCTGCTCCGCGGATTCAATATGGGTGATGCCGTGACGGAAAAGCACCTGAGCCGAGGTGAGGACGATGAAATAGAAGACCACATTGGCTAAGATCATCCCGGCAGCCACGTCGGTGCGCATCAGCCGGATGCGCCGATGAATGGCGGGGCCATCCAACCCCAACCTGATTAATTTGCCTTCCTCCACTTCTTGCGAGGTCTGCCAGAAGAACAAGTAGGGGGTGATGGACGTTCCAAAGACCGCGATCAGGGCAAAGATATATTCTTCATTAAAATTGATTTGAGGAATAAATGAATCCCCCAGGATATGGAACCAATCGGGGTTGACTATAAAACCGGTGATAATGTAAGCGAACACCGAAAGCGTCAGCCACTTAAGAAATTTGGCGTAGAGATGATAGGGGATATAAATTTCACATAACACGATCAGCACTGCAAAGAATATGGCGGCCAAGGAAAAATTACAGTGCGTCAACATTTTTAGGGAAGCCGCCATGGCGCCAATATCAGCGCCGATATTGACCACATTGGCGATAACGAGCAGGACTACGATGCCCAGGACCACCTTGCGCCGATAATGCTCCAGCAGTACCCCGGCCAGGCCCTTCCTCGTGACGATGCCGATGCGGGCGCAGACTTCCTGGATCGCCATCATGATGGGTAGCAACCAGGCCGCCGTCCAGAGGATACTGAAGCCGAACTGGGCGCCCACCGATGAATAGGTGCCGATGCCGGACGGGTCATCGTCGGAGGCGCCGGTAATCAGCCCGGGACCCAAAGTTTTCAGGAATAGTTTAGCCTTACCCCACGGATGTTTAACAAATTCCTTTATCCTCACTGCCTCTACTTCCGCTATGCGGATAGAGCCATCCTTAGCCCTGATCGCCTCGACCTCACCGCGAATAGCTAGTTGTTTGGCCCAGACGAGCGGTATTCCGGCTTTATGTCGAAACTCCGAGAGAGTGAGGAACTTGCCTTTTTCCTTGTCAGTCATCGAATTCTCAGCCTTATGCGGTCAGATATGGCTCTCAATCGGGTGCATTATAAAGGAGAAATCTTTCTGAATAAGCTAACTTTGTAATACTCGTAATGGATGAAATCAAGGGATAGGATGAATTTCGGGCCGGTTCGCAAGCTTCACAGCAAGAATTCTTCGTGATAAAGTACCTGTTACCTTTGACAATCCATCGGGAGCCTGGTGCATGGGAACGCCTACGAAAGCCCCGCCTGAAACCTTTGCCGGAGAGAGCCGCATGGGTCCTGAACCGGGTAAAACCAGGAAGGAAAGTGACAGCCTGGGGGCAGTTGACGTCCCGGCGCACCGTTATTGGGGGGCGCAGACCCAGCGGGCCCTGCTCCACTTTGCCATCGGTGAGGACTTGATGCCGAAAGAGGTGATCAGGGCCCTGGCCCTGGTCAAGAAGGCGGCGGCTCTGGCCAACCGTGAACTGGGAAGGCTGCCGGAAGATAAAGCCGGCTTGATTCTGCGGGCCGTCGAGGAAGTGATAGAGGGGAAGCTTAACGACAATTTTCCCCTCCGCGTCTGGATGGCGGGCAGCGGCACCCCCTGTCATATGAACGTCAACGAAGTCATCGCCAACCGGGCCATCGAGCTGGCGGGCGGGGTCTTGGGGAGCAAGGAGCCGGTCCACCCCAACGATCACGTCAATCTGAGCCAATCCACCAACGACGTCTTTCCCGCCGCCATGCACCTGGCCGCAGCCACCGCCATCCATGAGCGTCTCCTGCCCATGGTCAAAAAACTGCGGAATGCCTTGGACGATAAGGCCAGTAGCTGGAAGGACCTGGTCAAGATCGGCCGGACTCACCTGATGGACGCCATACCTCTGACCCTGGGCCAGGAGTTTTCCGGCTACGTGGGGATGCTGGACGACAACCTGGAGAGAATCCAGGGGGCCCTGCCCGGGCTTTATCGGCTGCCCCTCGGCGGGACGGCCGTGGGCACCGGGCTCAACGCCCCCAGGGACTTTGGGGCCTTGGCGGTCAAGCACCTGGCCGACCTCACCGGTCTCCCCTGCGTCCCGGCGGTCAACAAGTTTACCGTCATGGCGGCCCATGATGCCCTGGTCATGGTGAGCGCCGTGCTGAAAACCTTGGCCGTGTCCCTCTACAAGATGGCCAATGACATCCGGCTATTGGCCAGCGGACCGCGGGCCGGCCTCCATGAACTGGAGCTGCCGGCCAATGAGCCGGGGTCCACGATCATGCCCGGCAAGATCAACCCCACCCAATGCGAAGCGCTGGCCATGGTGGCCGTGCAGGTCATGGGTTACGATGCCGCCGTGGCCTTCGCCGGGGCCGGAGGCTACCTGGAGCTGAACGTCTACAAGCCATTGCTGATCTTTAATGTGATCCAGTCCATCAAGATGCTGGCCGACAGTTGCAATAATTTCACCGACTTTCTGGTGGTGGGCCTGAAAGCCGATAGGGAGCAGATCGACGCTTATCTGCACCGCTCCCTGATGCTGGTGACGGCCCTTTCTCCGGTAATCGGCTATGATAAGGCGGCCCGGATTGCCCAGCTGGCCCAGGCTCAAGGGCTGACGCTCAAGGAAGCCGCCCTTAAGCTCGGCTACCTCTCCGCCGAGGATTTCGATCGCCTGGTCGACCCCTATAAGATGGCCTATCCGGATTCCTGACCTCCGCCGCACTCAGAATCGGCGCCCCTGCCGGGTTGAATATGAACTCGCCTAAGAATCTGATTCATTTCTGGGTTATAATGAATCGACCAATCTGATCCCAGAGCGGCTAATTAACCAAGAGCGAACCAAAAAATCCCCATGAAAACCCGGCTGGATCAAATGCTGGTGGCCCGGGGGCTGGCACCGAGCCGGGCCCAGGCCCAGGCCTTGATCATGGCAGGCCGGGTCCTGGTGGAAGGGTCGGCGGCGGTTAAGGCCGGGACCCTGGTGCCCGAAGACGCGGACATCACCCTGAAAGAGGCGCGCCGCTTCGTCAGCCGGGTCGGCGAGAAGCTGGCCGCGGCCCTGGAGCATTTCCGGGTCTCGCCGGCGGGCAAAGTGGCCCTGGACGCCGGGGCCTCCACCGGCGGCTTCACCCAGGTCCTGCTGCTGGGCGGGGCCAGCAAGGTTTACGCCGTGGACGTGGGCTACGGCCAGTTGGACTCCTCGTTGCGGGCCGACCCCCGGGTGGTGTCGTTCGAGCGTCAGAATTTACGTCTTTTACCCCGGGCGGCCATCCCCGAGCCCCTCGACCTCATCACCCTGGACCTCTCCTTCATTTCCCTCACCCTGGTGCTCCCCCAGTTGCTGGAGTTTCTTCGCCCCGGCGGCGAGATCCTGGCCATGGTGAAGCCCCAGTTCGAGGTGGGCAAGGGCAAGGTGGGTAAGGGCGGGGTGGTGCGAGACCGGGTCTTGCAGCGGGAGGCGGTGGATAAAGTGGCGGCCGCGGCCCGGGCCCTGGGTTTTCAAGTGAGTCGGTCCTTTGCTTCGCCCCTCAAAGGGCCCAAGGGGAATCAGGAATATTTTCTACAGCTTATCGCCCCCGGCGCCAGGCTTGAACCGGCGCCAGATATTGACAAGGGCCAGGACGGAATTTAAAATTTATCAAAAAGAAAAGGAATTTATGAGACCTCAAGATGTCCCGGCGTGGTGCTTCCTCACAGGTCAATTTCTTACTAGTTTTGAATCAAAAAAAAAGAACGAACCGCATTATTTATTTGTGCATCGAGATTTTTTAAATTCAATTGTGACGGAGCCTCAACTTAGCGATTTTGGTTACGCAAACCCCGGCGTCCTGATTATGCTTTGCTATGGCATTTTAGTATATCCAGTAGAACTTTGGGATAATTTTCTGAAAGATGAAATAAGCATGAAAAGGCTAATAAATGGGATTAGTTCTGAGGCTAAGTATAAAAACATTTCGATAAGAACCTTTATAGGTTTATTCGATGTAATAACATGCGATCAAAAGCCCATTCGCGAAGCAGATTTCATTCACAAGTTTAGAAATTCAATTGCACATGCACATATTGATGTTGATACACTTAGAAATATTTTTACATTTTGGAATATTAATACAAAGAATAAAATAGATTTTAAAGTGTCAATCTCAACGGAAAATCTTGGTATTTTCTTAACAGGATTGGCTAAACATTTTATTAATATTCAAAAGAAATAATGAGGCTATCAGAAGGCTGTTTTTAAGTCCCCCTTTCCTAAAGGGGGATTTAGGGGGATTATTAGATGTTTAATAATCCCCCCGCCCCCCTTTAAAAAAGGAGGGGAATAATTGCGATAAATGGATTTTTTATAGGGGTAAACATATGGAAAACAGAATCAAGACCGTGCTGCTGCTGGCCGGGATGACGGTGTTCCTCATCTTCATGGGAAAGCTCATCGGCGGCCGCTCCGGCATGTATCTCGCCTTTCTGCTGGCCCTGGGCATGAACTTCTTCAGCTACTGGTTTTCCGACAAGATCGTCCTGAAGATGTACGGGGCCCAGGAAGTTAGCCCCACCGAAGCCCCCCAGTTGCACCAGATAGTGGCTGAGTTGGCCCAGGAGGCCGGCGTCCCCAAGCCCCGGGTGTACATCATCCCGGATGAGTCCCCCAATGCCTTTGCCACCGGGCGCAACCCGGAGCACGCCGCGGTGGCGGCCACCGAAGGCATCCTGCGCCTGCTGACCCCGGCGGAGCTCAAGGGGGTGCTGGCCCACGAGATGGGCCACGTGCGCAATCGGGACATCCTCATCTCCACCATCGCCGCCACCATGGCCGGGGCCATCATGATCCTGGCGGATATGGCCAGGTGGGGGGCCATCTTCGGTATGGGCCGGGATGACGACGAGGGCCCGGGCATCGTGGGGATCCTGGTCATGTCCATCATCGCCCCCATCGCCGCCCTGCTCGTGCAAATGGCCATCTCCCGCTCCCGGGAGTATCTGGCGGATGAAACTGGGGCTCATCTGGCCCACAATCCGGAGTCCCTGGCCCGGGCCCTGGAGAAGCTCTCCATGGGGACCCAAAGGGTGCCCATGAACGCCAGCCCGGCCACGGCCCACATGTTCATCGTCAACCCCTTGACCGGCAGCAGCCTCATGAACCTCTTCAGCACCCATCCGCCCATCGAAGAGCGGGTGGCCCGCCTCAGGGCCATGCGCAGCTATTAAGTCTGGCAGGGGTAAAGCGAATCATGATATAAAGGGTCATCTTGGCGGGTGGCCTTTAAGCTTTTTTACTCCATACTTTATGGCGACACGGGAGAATGACGATGAAGTGCTGCCGGAAAGTGCCCATAATCTTGATTTGCCTGGCGGTCCTGGCCCCGCCGGCCTGGGCCGACCAAAACCTGCTGATCAGGGGCATTGAGGCCCAAAAAGCCGGCAAAAATGAGCGAGCAGTGGAGTTGCTCAGCAAATACCTGAAGCAATACCCGCAAATGGTTGAAGCCCGACGCCCTCTGGCCCTGGCCCTGGCCGGGCTGGGCCGCAAGAGTGAGGCCCTGGAGGTAATCGACCACGGGTTGACCATGGACCCCAAGGATGTACAACTGCTGCTTGCCAAGGCCAACCTGCTGACCGATTTGGATCGGCGGCCGGAGGCCATCGAGGTTTTAACGCTGGCCCTGAAATGTGACCCCAAAAACGCCGCGGTGCTCAAAGAACGGGGTGAATGCCAGGCCCAGGAGGGCTGTTTTCCCGAGGCCATGTCAGACCTCAACCGGGCCGCTCAACTGGCGCCCCGGGACCCCTGGGTCTTCAACAAGCGGGGCCTGGTGTGGTTCTGCCAGGGCGAATACCGCAAGGCCGTGGAGGATTTTACCACCGCCATCCGCCTGGCCCCGGATTCACCCCACGCCTATTTCTTCCGGGGCAACATGTACCGTTATCACCTGGGGGAGACGGATAAGGCTATCGCCGATTATAAAAAGTCCTGTGCCCTCGGGTTTCCTCTATCCTGCGGGGAGTTGGAAAAACTGGGAGCAAAATAGCGGTCAACAGTCAGCTATCAGCAGTCAGTTAAACCATCAAGGCTTGAAAAACAGCCGCGCATGACAATGAATAACTTTTGTAGGGGCGGCTCGCGAGCCGCCCCTACAGGCCCTTTCACGGTAACGACTTAGAAAACGCTGATGGTGAAAAACTGTAAGCTATTTTTAGTGAGCAAAGGTTAACAAACTTGTATAATTATGCCAGCTTAATGACAGGCATAGATGCGTAACTTACCGGAGGAAAATATGTTGGCACCTAAATGGACAAAGGGTTTTCTGATCCTCTTTGCCCTCTTGATTCTTTGCACCTGGGCCTTGCAGGTGGACGTCTGGGCCCGGGCCGGAAGCAGCGGCAGCACTTCTAGTGGAGGCTCGATGGGCAGCCGGGGTTCCCGGACGGGGGCCGCGCCCACGCCCTACACTGCGCCCAGACCGACGCAGCCATCCCAGCCAGCCCCCGGGATGGGCACCACGACCCCGCCAGCGTCGCAGCCCGGTGGCTTTATGCGGAGCTTCGGCGGCGGCCTGTTGGGCGGCCTGGCCGGCGGGCTCCTCTTCAGCAGCCTGTTTGGCGGCCACGCTTACGGCGGCGGCGGCATGGGCGGCAGCGGCATCAGCCTGATCGATATCCTGCTGCTGGCGGGCATCGGCTATTTGATCTATCGCTACATCAAAAAACGGCGTGAGGCAGCTCCGGCTGCCGCGGGATATTACCAGAGCAGCGCGGCAGGCCCGGCCTATCAGGCTCAATACCCGCCGGTCTATGACCAGCCCCAGGGGCAGCTGGCGGGCCAGAATTTGGAACTGGGTCTGGCCAACATCCGGCAGTTCGACCCTGCTTTCGATGAAGCCAAATTCCAGGACCTGGGCATGGATACGTTTTTCAAGATCCAGGGCGCCTGGGCCAACCGGGATCTGGCCCCGGTGCGCGCTCTCCTCACCGCTGAGATGTACGGGATTCTCCAGGGGCAGGTCGACCAATTGAAGGCCGAAAAAAAGATCAACCGCCTGGAGAATATCGCGGTGCGGTCAGTTGATGTCACCGAGGCCTGGCAGGAGTCCGGGACGGACTACATCACCGTGCGCATGTACGCCAACCTGCTGGATTATAACGTCGATGAAACCACCGGCCAGGTAGTCGAAGGCAGCAAGACCGAGCCGGTGAAGTTCGAGGAATACTGGACCTTTACCCGGCCCGTGGGCAATAACCCCTGGCAGTTGTCGGCCATCCAGCAGGCGCCGGCGTAAACGACGGTTTTCGGTTTTCGGTTTTCAGTTTTCGGTAAAGGCAAAAGCAAAAGCCAAACCGGAAATAAATAAAAAAGGGCGGCCCGGCGGGTCGCCCTTGCTTTTTAGAATTTGGTGGCACCGGCTTCCAGCCGGTGCAAGCGCAGGCTGAAAAGCCTGTGCTAACATAAATTTTTGTGTAGCGCCGGCGCCCTCGCCGGCGCAGGAACCGCCGAGGCGGCGGTTCTACATCCTGATCCGCTCCGGGCTGGTATAGACATTCAAGCGCTGGCCCCGGACGAAGCCGACGAGAGTGAGGTTCAGTTCCCGGGCCAGTTCCAGGGCCATGGTGGTGGGGGCGGAGACCGCCGCCAGGATGGGAATACCGGCCCGGATGGCCTTCAGGGCCCTCTCGAAGCTGATGCGGCCGGACAGCAGGGCCACCATGGCGGTCAGATCCCGCCTCTCGAACAAGGCCCGGCCGATGACCTTATCCATGGCGTTGTGGCGGCCCACGTCTTCGGCGTGGCAGAAGAAATCGCCGCCCGGCGTGGCCAGGGCCACGCCGTGGGTGCCGCCGGTGTCCCGGTAAATAGTTTGCGCTTCCTGCAGGCGTTCCATCCAGGCCAGCAGGGTAGGGGGCGTCACTGACAGGTCGCTCTGCACCGGGGGGACCTGGCTGACTATTTCACTCACGGCCTCCTTGGCGCACAGGCCGCAACTGGAGTAAGAGACCTCCAGGTGGCGCCGGCCCCGGCGGGCCAGGGCCGTTTCGGTCAAGTTGACGTCCACCACGTTGGGAGGCAGAGTCGGGTCGGTGGCGGTGCCGCAGAAGTGGATGGTGATGACCTCGGAGAGCTTTTGCACAATGCCTTCGGTGAACAGGAAACCCAGGGCCAACTCCTTTTCCAGCCCCGGCAGGCGCATCAAGACTTGGAAAGGCTCACCGTGGAGGCGAATCTCCAGGGGCTCCTCCACCACCACGATGTCGCTGGTGTCTGTCACCTGCCCCTTCAGGTAGCGCCGGATGGGGAATTCTTTGGTCGGTTCAGCCATAAGTTAGAAAGGTAGCCGCAGGCTTTGGCCTGCGCTTAGAATGGCGGGCACGGAGGCCCGCCCCACCTTAAACAAATAGGTTGTTGGTGGGGCGGCCGTCCCTGGCCCCTCACCGGCACGGGCTGCCCAGCTCGCCCCAGCCCAGCTTGGTGCGCAGGATCTCGAAGTGGCTGCGGCGGGGCGACTTCACCAGCCTGACGTTGTAAGGGCCGGAGCGCACTTCCAGCCGGTCCCGCGGCTTAAGTTCCCGGCCCACCTGGCCGTCCAGGGTGAGGTAGACGTCTTGCACTTTTTCATCCAGGGTAACGGCCACCGTCACCGTCTCCGGCAGGATGATGGGCCGGTTGCTCAGGGTGTGGGGGCAGATGGGCAACAGGATGATGTGCCTGAGGGTCGGGTAGGCGATGGGCCCGCCGGCGGACAGGGTGTAGGCGGTGGAGCCGGTGGGGGTGGAGACGATCAAGCCGTCGGCCCGGTAGGTGGTGAGGTTTTCATCGTCGATCCAGGTGCTGAGTTCGGCAATGCGGGCCAGGGCCCCCTTGTTGATCACCGCGTCGTTGAGGACGTTTTCCTGCCAGATGGTCTCCCCCTTCCGGATGAGGGAGACGGTGAGGATCATGCGCTCTTCCACCTCGAATTTTCCGGGCAGGATATAGTCTTCCAGGGTGGGGTAGAGTTCGTCCAGGGAAATCTCGGTGAGGAAACCCAGGCCCCCCAGGTTGACCCCGAGGATGGGGATGCCCAGGCGGCCGTAATGGCGGGCCACGCTCAAGATGGTGCCGTCGCCCCCCATGACCACGATGAAGTCGGTTCCGGGCGGCAGCGGCAGGATGGTCGGCTCCGGCTCGTTCTCCAGGTGGTGGGCCGCCAGGCCCCGGGCTTGGAACCAGGCTGCCAGGTCCCGGCCCGCCTGCCGGGCGTCGGGTTTAAACTTTTTGGTGATGATGGCGAAGTTGTTCAATATGCCTCCCGCAGTTGACAATTATCATAATCTTCGATAACTTTCAAAAGTTTAGTTCAAGGTTCAAGGTTCAAAGTTCAAAGTTAACAGCATCCCCTTTGGAACCTTGAACCTTGAACTTTGAACTTTGAACTTTGAACTTTTCTTACCTAGAAGGAGCTATTATGCAAGTCGCCAGCCGTATCCGTCAGATTCCCCCCTCCGCCACGTTGGCCCTGAACGCCAAGGCCAACCAGCTCAAGGCCCAGGGGGTCGACATAGTCAACTTCGGGGTGGGGGAGCCGGACTTCGAGACTCCGGACAACATCCGGGAAGCCGCCATCCGGGCCATCAAAGAGGGCTTCACCCGCTATACCCCGGTGGGGGGCATACCGGAGCTCAAAGAGGCCATTATCCAGAAATTTCAGGCGGACTACGGCCTGGCCTACCAGCCGTCCGAGATCCTGGTGTCCTGCGGCGGCAAGCACGGCCTCTATAATCTCTTCCAGATTTTATTCGAACCCGGGGACGAAGTGGTGATCCCGTGCCCCTTCTGGGTGTCGTATGTGCCCATGGCCATGCTGGCCGAGGCCGTGCCGGTGCTCATCCCCACCCGGCAGGAAAGCGGCTTCAAGCTCACTGCGGCGGAATTGAAGGCGCGCCTGACCCCCCGCACCAAGGCCCTGGTCTTGAACAGCCCTTCCAACCCCACCGGTGGGGTCTATACCCGGAAGGAGTTGGAGGACCTGGGCCAGGTAGTGTTGGAGCACGGCCTTTACGTCATCTCCGACGACATCTATGACAAGATTCTCTTCGACGGCGCCAAATTCGTCAATATCGCCATGCTGGACCCGGAGCTCAAGGCTCGCACCTTCGTATTGAATGGGGTGTCCAAGACCTATGCCATGACCGGCTGGCGCATCGGCTACCTGGCCGGGGCGGCGGCAGGCATCGCCGCGGCCACCAACCTCCAGAGCCAAAGCACGTCCAACCCCAGCTCCATCTCCCAGAAGGCCGCGGTGGAGGCCCTGAAAGGGCCCCAAGAGGCGGTGGCCGCCATGGTAGCGGAATTCGCCTGGCGCCGGGACGACATCCTTAAGCGGACCCTGGAAATACCCGGGGTCACCAGCACCAAGCCGGGTGGGGCCTTTTACCTCTTCCCGAATTTTTCGGCCTATTACGGCAAGTTGAAGCCGGCCCCGGGGCAGTCCAACTCCCAGGCCCTGGCGGACTACCTGCTGACGGAGGCCAGATTGGCCGCGGTGCCGGGCAACGAGTTCGGCGAAGACAATTGTCTGAGGTTTTCCTACGCCACTTCCCGGGAGCGCATCGCCACCGGGCTGAGCCGCATCAAGGAAGCCTTGGAGAAGCTGGGGAAATAAGAAAAGCCGGAAGGAATTGGGGACCGGAAAGCGCGGCCGGCTGCCAGAGTCGAGCCGCGCTGCCCGTTCAACGCTTTGAGTTAGCGGCCTGCGGCCTGTCTTTTGGAAGCCTTGAGAGGATTGACTTTCTGGACCGTCTCTTTTTTGCCGTTTTTCACGTGAGAGGCCAGATTACAAGAGCCCCGGCGCCATTTGGCTTCGGGATCGGGGAAAGAGCCGCAGAAATTTGAGTCTTCATAGTTCAGAGTGCGATCACAGCCCGTACAGGCCTCCACAACGGGCTTGCATTTGCCGCCGTTGAACGTACAGCCTTTCTTGGTCATAAAGGTGCAATCTACCCCGGATTTAACGCTTTCACAGTGCATGGCCGTAGCCCCCCTTCAATTCGTAGTAAATCTTATATTTATATACTAAATTATATGAACTTGTCAAGCTTTTCGGTTAATAATTTCTTCTAATAAAATTCCCCCTGGTTTTTTCCGACGTAGGGGCGGCTCGCGAGCCGCCCCTACAGGTCTGGCGACGGCATCATCTCCGGCTAAGAGGCCTCTCCGGTCATATTGACAGGCCGGCCCCTATGTTTAATTTAAAAGCTATAACCGACTTGTTAAGGAACGCCATGGCTAAGAAGACGCTAGCGGATTACCAGGCCAAACGCGATTTTCGCCGGACCCCGGAGCCCACCGGGGAAGGCCCCGGGCCGTCGGGCGCCCCCATCTTCGTGGTCCAGAAGCATGACGCCAGCCGCCTGCATTACGATTTCCGATTGGAAGTGGACGGGGTCTTGAAATCCTGGGCCATCCCCAAGGGTCCGTCCACCGACCCCAAGGAGAAGCGCCTGGCGGTGCCCACCGAGGACCATCCGCTGGCCTACGCCGGCTTCGAAGGGGTCATCCCGGAGGGCTATGGCGCCGGCACGGTTCTGGTCTGGGACACCGGCCCCTTCCTCAACCTGACGGAAAAGAAGGGGGTGGCCATTCCCCTCCATGAGGCGGTGGCCCACGGTCACGTCAAGGTCTGGCTGGAAGGGCAAAAACTCAAAGGCGGCTATGCTCTGACCCGCTTCAAGACCGGCAAGGACGAGGCCTGGCTGCTGGTGAAGGCGGATGATGAGGCGGCGGACCCCCAGGCCGATCCGGTCAAGACCCGGCCCGAATCGGTCCTCAGCGGCCGCACCCTGGAGGAGATAGATTGACCGGAGACCGAAGACCGGAGACCGGCGAAGCTTTTTGCCCCGGACCTGCCCCCTGCGCACCGGCATCATCCAGTTCATGAAGGGCGGCCTCTACGCCGGGGAAGGGGACGGGATACAGACAGTCGCCTTTATTGCTCACTGCCCGCGCTCACCTTCCTGGCCCTTCCCCCACGACATGCTTATACTAATCTTATGAACCTCGTGGCGGCCTTAATGGAGCCGGCGGCCTATGACGAGCCGACCGCCGCAGTCAAATTGATCCAGACTCACATCTCCTGGGTCTTCATCACCGACCATTCTGCTTACAAGGTCAAGAAGCCGGTGGACCTGGAATTCCTAAACTTCACCACCTTACGCCGGCGCCACCATTATTTGCACGAAGAGCTCATCCTGAACCGGCGCCTCTGCCCGGACATCTATCTGGAGGTCCTGCCCATTACCTTGCACCACGACCAGGTGCGCCTCGGGGGCCAGGGCCACCCGGTGGAGTATGCCCTGAAGATGGTGCGGCTGCCCCAGGAGCGTATGATGGACGAAGTGGCGGATCGAGGGGAGCTGCGGCCAGAGCACCTGGACCGCATCATTGAACGCCTGGCCCCTTTTTACGCCCAGGCGGCCACCGGCCCCCGGATCAACAAGTTCGGGGAGCCGGCCGTTATCGCCTACAACCACGAAGAGAATTTCTCTCGCACGGCAGACCTGGTGGGGGAACTGTTGTCGAAAGAACTGTTTGAACAGATCAGAGCCTTTGCCCGGAATTTCCTCAGAGACCATCGAGCCCTGTTTCTGCAACGTATCCGCGAGGGCCGCATCCGGGACTGCCACGGCGACCTGCACCTGAAGAACATCTGCCTGGCCGACGGGGTCTACATCTTCGATTGCATTGAATTCAACCATAGATTCAGATATGGTGATGTGGCGGCGGATGTCGATTTCCTGGCCATGGACCTGGACTTTCACGGCTTTAAGGACCTGAGCCGCTATTTTATGGAGCGCCTGGCCCAGGCCTCCGGGGACCCGGAGTTGCTGAAGATGCTGGATTTTTACAAGTGCTACCGGGCCTATGTGCGGGGCAAGATTGCCGCCTTTAGCGCCCGGGACCAGGAGTTGGCGCCGGAGGTCCGGGCCCAGGCCCGGCAGACGGCCCGGGCCTATTTCCTGCTGGCCGGGGAATACGCCGAGGCCGGGGCGCGGTGGGCCGCTTAGCTATTAGGTTGGTCGATTTTTTTGCTAAGAAATCATGGATGATCTGGTCACCCAAAAAATCTCTTTTATCAAGCGCTTCAAAAGCCGCCAGCACCTGCGTCTCCACATGTCGCTGATCCTGCTGGCGACTGTCTGTTCCGGGCTTTTGGCAACCCGGATCATGCTGGCCCTGCAGTTGCAGAATGTGGTGGTTCGTTACCCGCTCGCAGTGCTGTTTGCTTATCTCACCTTCTTTATTGGGGTGAAGCTGTGGCTTAAATACGTGGCCTCATTCATGGCGGTCCGAAGCAGCCGGGACACGTCCACCGCTTCTATAAACCTATTTTCCGGTGGATCGGGTTCAGGGTCGTCTGGTGGTGGAACAAAAATAGGAGAAGCGTTCCGTGGTGGAGGAGGTGGGTTTGGCGGTGGCGGCGCCTCCGGAAGCTTTGGTGAGGCTCAGGCGGTCGTTGCCGAAAGCGGCGCGGAGGTACTCTCGACTGGCTCGGAGGCAGGGAGCGGCGTGGCTGAGGCGGCCGGCAGCGCCGCCGGAGACGCGGTTTCGGGCCTCGACCTTGACGATGGTTGGCTCGTGGTGGTGGTGCTTGGGGTCCTGGGCGCGGTGATTTTTGGAGCAGGGATTTACCTGATTTTTGCAGCGCCAATCATTCTTTCCGAGGCAGCCTTCAACTTTATCCTGGCCGCCGGGCTGGTGCGCGGGGCGCATCGGCTCCAGAGCGGCGACTGGGTTGGGAGCATCTTTAGAGCGACCTGGGTACCCCTGACCTTAACCCTGTTGCTGTCGCTTGTGGCCGGATATCTTATTAACCATTTCTTTCCGGGAGTGACGCGCCTTTCTGAACTGTTGAAACACCTTTAAAGTCGGGTATGATTTTCATTTGTTAAGTTGGGGGTAAAAGGCAGAGCCTTAACCTTATTACCCGTTTTAATAAATCCGGTAACGTATTTATTAACGACAGGGAGAAAGTGATTATTTCCCCCTCACCCTGATATGGTTGAAAGTTGTCAAGTAGGCGCGAGGCACCCTTGTTTTTTTAGTTAAGCTGCGAGATGAACTCTCAGGCCCCAGCGGGGCGGGACGCTTTAGCGACGTTTGATCACTCTGATATACGCGG
>JAPLJC010000113.1 GCA_026388765.1 Deltaproteobacteria bacterium | reverse complement strand
TTCGGCACCCCCACGAAACCGCTTTCCGGCTTCAGGGACCTGGCGGCATCTTTAGGGTCGCCGCCGTGGCAGTCCTGACAGGACACCCCAGTGTGGTCATGCCAGCTCTTCCGCCATGCAGCAGGAATTTCCCTATAATCCTCCTTCATCAAATCAGACGTGTGGCAGTCGATACAGACGTTTTGTTCAACCCTGGGTCTTTTTTCCCAGGGGGTTTTGGGATATTCCTTTTGTAAGAATTCACTCCAGTCTCCTGAGGAGACCGAAACGAGACTGAGAAGGAATACCATGGTAAGGAAGTGCCTCATCAGAAAGATCCCCAGATGGTAATTCCCACCCAAACGACGATGGTTACGAAGAACAAAGTAAGTAACAATGGTCTTTTTAAGATATTGTAATTCTTTGATGTATCAATAAAAGGCCAGAGGATAAAAACCATCACCAGTACCAACTGCAAGGCAATCCCCAGGAATCTATTGGGTATCAGTTTGAGCATTTCATAGGGAGCCAGGAAATACCATTCGGGCCTGATATGTTCCGGCGTATTGAAGGGATCGGCCGGGGTATTGGCGTCCGCCGGAATAAACAACGCCGGCACAAACGAGATGATGGCAAACATGATAATAAGATAAACGACCGTCATGAGCACTTCTTTGGAAACAAAATAGGGATAAAAGGGCAGCCCGTCGGGATGGCTTTCATGCCGGAATTCCCGCCAGTCATTTGGCTCTTCGGAACCAGAGGGAGGTGCGGATATGCCGACCCTCCTCACCAAAAAGACGTGCAGAGCGAAGAGTGACACCAGAAGCAGAGGCAGAAACGCCACATGCAGGGCAAAAAACCGATTTAGGGTGGCTCCCGAGACGTTTTCACTTCCCCTTAAGATGTTACAAATAATGTCTCCAATAACAGGAAAGGCCGTAGGTATGGTGGTTACCACCGTGGTAGCCCAAAAACTCAACTGGCTCCAGGGCAAGAGGTAGCCACTCAGGCAAAAACCGAGGGTGGTCAGTAACATGAAGGATCCGACCACCCAGGTGAGTTCCCGGGGCTTTTTATATCCACGTTGATATTCTTGGGAACCCGATACTCGGTCAACTGCGAGCGGATGAGTTCATCGAGACCGATTCTGACCTCCAGCCATTCTCTCATCTCTCGTAGCATCTCGTCACCCGATCACTAGATTGTCGCCCTCAACCTTCACGGCGAACTTTTGTAAAGGTTTGGGCGGCGGTCCGGATACAACGTTCCCCTCAAGGTCGAATATGCCTGCATGGCAGGGACAGATGAAAATCTGCCGCTCTTGGTCATATTTCACTAGACAGCCCAGATGGGTGCAGACCTTGGAAAAGGCGAGGAATCCTTTTTCCTTCGTGTTGACGAGGATTGACGGGGTCCCCCCGATCATCAGATCTTTAGTCGTGTTGACCGGGATTTCGCTTTTGGGAAGAGTTATGCTTTTGACTTTTGCCGCGGATTCAACGGGCAGCAGAAAGCGGAAAAGGGGATAGGCAAAGGCGCCCAAGGCGCCCAACCCCAGGATGGAAGTAAACAGCTTCAGAAACCCGCGTCTCTGCATCTTGTACCAACAATGAGAATTTGTCTTGTCATCAATATAGACTTATCTCTAGGCATGTCAAGCCTGCGCCTCAGGCGGTTAGCAAATAAGGCAGGGCTTTGGGATAAAACCAAGAAGCGGCCCGGAGGCCGCTTCCTGTTTTCAGTTCCGCCTTGCTCCCCTAGGCCTCAAAACGTCTGCCAGGCCAGGAGATAAAGAGAGTTGTTGTAAGAGGCATTACGCCTGGGGAAGGGAAAAGTGTCAGACGGTATCCCGTTAGCAGGGTCCCCGGCATTCCCATCATACCGAGCACGAGCTCCATTAAAGTGGCTGTAGGCGGTGTATTGGAGCGTGAACTTGGTGACAAACTGCTTCCACCACGGGATATAATCCAATTCGAAAACCCACCAGTCGCTGTTGGGTTTGCCCACCCGGTAGCCGCTTCCCGCCCCAGGGCCATAGAGCCCGAAGGGCGCGGTGGCGCCAGTGGGGTCAGGGGAAAAGAAGTTATTACTCCCCCAAACGTTGACATAGGCGATGGTGCCGCCGATGCTGCCCCAGTTGTCGGTGCGATAGTAATAATTGGCGTTGATTTTAAATTTGTCCAGGTAGGCGGAGTTACCGAATGAAGCCTGTTGGGAGTCGCTGTTGTTCAAACGTTGATCTTCATGGACATAAGAGGTCTGCGCCGTGATGATGTGTTTCTTGCCGATGAATTGATATTGGGCATCAAAACCCAGGTCCACAAACCGGTCGATGGGTCCCCGGGTATCGAGCAAATTAGGATTTCCAGGAATATTGTTGCCATTCTCGTCAACCGCTCCTGGCTTTGGCGACGCCGAGATGACCCGGTCTATCAGGCCGAAATGGCCCACCTGCACGGAGTGTTTGCCCCACTGCTTGTTGAGGAACACCCGCCAGTAGGGCGCGGCATCCTGGATCATGGTGCCCGTCTGGGTGCCGGCCCCCAGAAATTGCTGGACCCCTTGCCGGGCCGTGCCGTAAACGGCCATCTCCCCATAGATCAGGTTGTTCCAGTAAAAATAAGCCCCGGCCCCGCCCACCATGCTGGCCAGGGCGCCCTCGATCTGGGGCCCCGCTCCGGGGGTCATGACCGTGTCGCCCGCCGGGGTGCCGGCCGGGAAGCCCCAGGCCGGGGTGGTATTCAACACGTCCGAGACCGTGGGGTTGTTGTTGATGGTAAGGCCCAAGACCAGGGGTTTCCCGAACAGCTCGGGTTTGGCGGTTATCCGCACATCGGTAAGGTCCAGGAAGAATTTGTTCCCGACCCCATCGTAGGTCCCCTGGATCAAACCGCCTACATGCTCACCGTAGATGCGGCCCCCATAGAACAGGCTGATGGCCTGGGGGAAGTTGATATTATCATTGGCCCGGTTCGAGGGATCAAAATTAAAAGCCTGGCCGCCGTTCAGACCATTATTGGCCGGACGGTCTTTATTTAAATGGGTAAAGGAGAGCTGGACCATGGCCGAGACCGGCGGCGGCCACTCATAGGGTTTGTCGCCGTGTTTGGTGGCCGTAAAACCGTTGAGCTTGAAGTTGCGCCCCACCGGGGTCAGCTCCGGAAACATGGTATGACAAGCAGTGCACTCCAGGCCTGTCTGTCGATTAAAACTGGGCACCGCCTGGGCCTGGTTGGTGGGTAAAGAGAGCCATAAACCCAGGATAACCAAAGAAACCGCGACTTTTAGACATTTTTCTCTCAACATTTCTCCCCCTCCTTTTGTTGAGAAATAAAGTTGCCGGCTTCCAGTTCTGTTCCCCAACAGAACCGTGGCCTCCGGTTAAATCTTCACCTCCATTTCTTTCATTAGCAGAATAATCTACTTTATAAAAGTCTTTTTGATGTACTCGGTGACCGCCTTGATCTCATCGGGCTTCAGGTTCACCGGGACCATCTGGTTTTTGCCCTTGGTAACGGAGTCGGCGATCTTTTTGCTGAAGTCGCCCCCAGAGATCTTAGGATCGCTGAAATTGCCGGGTTTGGGGTCGAAGGTCTTGGCCAAGGGGCCTTTGCCGTCCCCCTTTTCGCCATGGCATGCCTCACATTTGGCGGCAAAAATTTGCTTCCCGTCTTGGGCCATGGAGGCGTTTGGGGCTCCAAAGAGTCCTACTCCCAGAAACAATCCGGCCACTGCCCAGAGAACCATCTTTCTCATAAAATTCGCTCCTTTCCAATCAAGTCTGGTTTTTGGTGATGTTTAGGGCTAGCGGATACTTCCCAGTCAGGCCGCTTTCTCCCTTCTACCTCAAGGCCGCACAAGATTCAAGCACAAAAAGTTCTTACGAATAGCCGGGGGCGGCGCCGGAGGGAATGAAGATTGGGGGAGGGGGCTAAGGGCCGAGACCCCTTACACTTATAAAAAACTCCCCCAAACCCCCTCCCCCCACTCATCCATCAACAAATCCTTGGCAGCAGGTCGCCGGAAGGCGGGTCCAGGATGCGGCTGGTGCCGATGGTGGTGCGGACCTTCACCCGGCCAGCCGGTTTATCTCCCACGGCGCCGATAATCCGGGCCTGGGTCCCGTAGCGCTTTCCTTGAATGAGCTCCAGAGCCCGGGCGGCATCCTCCGGGGCCACAATGATCAGCATCTTCCCTTCGTTGGCCACCTTGAAGACATCCAACCCGAGGGCTTCGCAGGCCGCGGCCACCGCCGGGTTGACGGGGATCAGGGCCTCTTCGACCTCCATGGACACTTGAGATTGGCGGGCGATCTCATTCAAAGACCCGGCGATACCGCCCCGGGTGGGATCCCGCATAGTATGGATGGCGCAGCCCGCCTCGATGAGGCTTAAAACCAGGTCGGTCAAGGGGGCGGCGTCACTGGCAATGGCCTCGCCGCCCTCCAGGAGCTTCTCCCGGGCCAGCATCACCGCGGTGCCGTGATCGCCCACCGAACCGGTGAGGATGATTTTGTCCCCCGGGAGCGCGGCGGCGCCGGAGACCCCGTCCCGCAAGACTAATCCCAACCCGGCGGTGGTGATGAAGATCTTGTCCGCTGAGCCTTTGGGCACCACCTTGGTGTCGCCGGTGACGATGGTGACGCCGCATTCGGCCGCGGTCTGCTGCATGGAGGTAGCAATGGCCTTTAGGGTGTCGATCTCCAGACCTTCTTCCAGGATGAAGGAGGCCGACAGGGCCAGGGGCCGGGCCGCGGCGGTGAGCAGGTCGTTCACCGTACCCGCCACCGCCAGGCGACCGATGTCGCCGCCGGGAAAGAAGAGGGGGTCCACCACGAAGGAATCGGTGGTGAAGGCCAGCCGGTGGGAGCCGAGAAGCACCGTAGCGCTGTCGTCTTTAGAGAAATCTTGGGAGCCGTAGCGGGACAGAAAGACCTGCTCGATGAGCATGGTCATCTCTTTGCCGCCGGCGCCGTGACTGAGTAGGATGTGCTTCATGGGTTAAATCCTTATCAGGATTTGTGGGGGGAGGGCCAGGGGCAGTTAGACGGTAGACGGAAGACCGAAGACCGGGGCAAGGTTACCCGCTTCGGTCCCCGGTCCCGATGGCCCCTTCCCCCAAATATCTCACCCATCATACCTGTATGCCGCGGCGCAGGCACCTTCGCTGGAGACCATACAGGGTCCGATCGGTTGGGACGGGGTGCAGGCCTGGTGGAACAAGGGGCACTCCTTGGGGCGCAGCACCCCCCGGAGCACCTCGCCGCAGCGGCAAGGCGAAGGCGGCGCCGGGGCCAGCCGTTGCCAGACCTCGGGAAACCTGGTGCGGGCGTCGAAGTGGTCATATTGCTCTCGAATCTTGACCCCGCTGCCTGGAATGATTCCCAGACCCCGCCACTCGGCGTCGCAGGGGTCAAAGACCTCGGCCAGCAAGGCCTGGGCCCGGGGGTTGGGTTGCACCTGGACCGCCCGGGTATAAACGTTGTCCACCCGGGGCCGGCCCTCGTGCAACTGCCGCAAAATCGCCTCTATCCCCAGCAGCATGTCGAGGGGTTCGAACCCGGTGACCGCACAGGGGATGCCGAATTCTTGCGGGATGAAATCATAGGCCGCGGCGCCGATGATGGTGGTGACGTGCCCCGGGCACAGGAGGCCTGAGACCCGGACCTCGCCACTGGCCAGGAGGGCCCGCAGGGCCGCCGGCATGGTCTTGTGGACGCAGAGGACCGAAAAATTATCCAGCCGCAGCGAAGCCGCCAGGCGGATAGCCATGGCGATGGCGGGCATGGTGGTTTCAAACCCCACCCCGAAGAAAATTACGTGCTTCCCGGGTTCCTGCCGGGCCAGTTCCACTGCGTCCAGGGGCGCATAGACTATCCGTACCGCCGTGCCTTGGGCCCGCCGGCGCTCCAAGGAGGTCTGGCTGCCGGGGACCCGGAGCATGTCGCCGAAGGAAGCGAGGACCACGTTGGCTTCGTCGCCTAAGGCCAGGAAAGCGTCGATGTCCATTTGTGCCGTGACGCACACCGGGCAACCGGGGCCGGAGATGAGCTGCACCTGCTCCGGCAAAAGCGACTTCAGGCCGAAGCGGGCCGCGGCCATGGTGTGGGTGCCGCAGACTTCCATGATGGCGGCCGGAGTATCGGCCAGGGACCGGATGCGCCGGACGATCTCCTGCACCAGGTTCTTGTCGCGGAATTCATCAATAAACTTCATCAGCCAGGCTCCGGAGCAGCGCCAGGGTCTCCTGGGCGTAGTCCGGGTCCACCCGGGCGATGGCCAGGCCGGCGTGAATCAGGACGTAGTCCCCCAGGGAGACCTCGGGCAGCAGGTCCAGTCGGACTTGCCGGGAGACCCCGTCCACTTCGGCGACCCCGGCGGCTCCATCGATCTCAACGAGGCGCATAGGTATGGCAAGACACATAAGTTAACTCTTTACTGAAAGTTCAAGGTTCAAAGTTCAAAGTTAAAAACATTATGCCTTCTTCAAACTTTTACCTGCCATTTTCCTGTCCCAGGCGTGCCGCGGCCACGGCTACCTGGCCAAGGGAAATGCAGCCGTCATTAGGGGGGGTCAGTTTGTGAGTCAGCACCTGGAAACCGCGTTTTTCTAGGGAGTCATATAATTGCCGCAAAATCAGGGCATTCTGGAAAACGCCACCGGACAGGGCCACCAGATCCAGGCCGGTTTGATTGCGGACCAATTCACAGGCCGCGGTGAGCAGGCGCACTAGGGAATTGTGGAAACGGGCCGCGATCTTGGCGGGATCGATGCCGTACCGATACTCATCCACCACCCGGCGAAAGATGGTCAGGGTGTCCAGGATGAGGGTATCACGCTCCATCTGAATGGGTGCGGGATAAAAACCATCCTCATCGGGGTCGGCCGCCATTTCCAGTTCGATGGCCGGCTGCCCTTCGTAGGTGCGGCGGCGGCAGATATCGAGGACCGCGGCGACGGCGTCAAAGAGACGCCCGGCGCTGGTGGTCAGCGGCGAGTTGATCCCCGTGGTCAATTGCCGGTAGAGGATGCGGGATTCCAGGGACGGATAACTCAATCCCAGGTCCTGGGCCAGGTGATTAAAATTCTCCCCATGGACTTGATAAAGATAAGCCACGGCCATGCGCTGCGGATCCCGCACCGCCGCCTCCCCCCCGGGGAGCAGGACCGGCGCCAGATGCCCGGATCGGGTAAAGCCCGTCAGGCTCGCCACCAGGATTTCTCCACCCCAGATCGTCTCATCGAGCCCGTAACCGGTGCCGTCCAGGGCGAGGCCGATGCATTTGCCCCGGCGCCGGTTTTCTGCCAGACAGGCGGCGATGTGGGCGTGATGGTGCTGGACCCCCACCAGCCGCACCCCCTGAAGCCCGGTGGCATAGCGGGTGCTCCAATAAAGGGGATGCAAATCGTGAGCCACGACGACCGGTTCTTTGCTGCACAAGGCCTTAAAATGGGCGATGGCCTGGCTATAATAGTCAAAGGTCTCTATGGTATCCAGATCGCCTAAGTGCTGGCTGAGTATGGCGGTATTGCTCCAGGCCAGGCAGAAGGTATTCTTCTGTTCGGCGCCCACCCCCAGCAGGGGAGGCGACTCCAGGGGCAGATAGATGGGACTGGGGACGAAACCCCGGGCCCGGCGTAGGGGAATGGCCTTATCCGGAGCCAAAGGGCGCACCACCGAGTCATCGCAGGGGACCTGGATGTCCCGGTCATGCATGAGGAAGGCGTCCGCCAGTTCAGCCAGTCTATCCCGGGCTGCTTCATTGGTGTGAACCAGAGGTTCCTCGCTGAGATTACCGCTGGTCATGACCAGGGCCGCGGGGGCCTGCGCCAGGAGCAACAGGTGCAACGGGGTATAAGGCAGCATCAGGCCCAGGTACTGGTTGCCCGGGGCCACCTGGGACGAGACCTCGCCATCGGCGCGCCTTTTGGCCAAAACGATGGGGCGCTCCAGGGACAACAAGCAATTTCTCTCCGCTTCCCCGAGGTGGCACAATTTCTCGGCCTCCGCCAGATCACGCACCATCACCGCAAAGGGTTTGGCCACCCGGCCTTTGCGCCGGCGCAAAGTTGCCACCGCCTCATCCTGGCGGGCGTCCACGGCCAGGTGGAATCCTCCCAGGCCCTTGATGGCGACGATCTTGCCGGCTTTGAGCAGGCTGGCCGCGGCCTCCAGGGCCTCCTGGGCGTGGTGTCGCCGGCCTGGTTCCTCCAGCCAGATTTGGGGGCCGCAGACCGGGCAGGCGGTGGGCTCGGCGTGGAAGCGCCGGTCGGCAGGATTCTCATATTCAGCCCGGCAGGCCTCACACATGGGAAAGACCGACATGGTGGTGTTCCCGCGGTCATAGGGGACCTTTTGAATGAGGGTAAAGCGGGGGCCGCAGTCGGTGCAATTGGTAAAGGGATAAAGGTAGCGGCGGTTATGGGGGTCCAAGACCTCGGCAAAGCAAGGGGCGCAGGTGGAGGCGTCGGCGGGGATTAAGGCTTCGGTGGCCATCTGGCGCTGGCTCTTCAGAATGGCAAAGCCGGACCGCCCCTGAGGTTCGGCCTCCATGGCCTCCACCGTATCAACCCGGGCCAGGCTGGGCGCTTGGGTGGTAAGCTGGTTGACAAATTTCTCCAGAGAAGCGGCGGCGCCTTCCACTTCGATTTCCACGCAAGTGGAAGTATTGCAGACCCAGCCGGCCAGGTGGTGAACCCCGGCCAGCCGGTAGACGAAAGGACGGAAGCCGACACCTTGCACCACGCCGGTGACCTTAAGCTTTTTTCTGGAGATGGTTTGCGGCATGCACCTGTCGGTCGCCGATGGATCTCGGTTTAGGTTGCTTAAGTTTAATTATAGACATTAAAAATATAACATATTTTGGCTGACAAGGTCCTTAAATTTATTGAAGGTTGGGCGATTTTTCCCCCGGCGGCGAGAGAAAAACGGGCCCCCTGTTTTCGAAACCGGGACCCCTCCAGGGCCTCTCTATCCGCCTCGCTTCGCCGGAACGTCCCTCCGAGCTAAGGTTATTGGTTCGAGGGTGGCGGATTTTCCGCCCAGAATCACCCTTTTCTAGCCGTCACAGCCACTCCGCCGTTCCCTCCATATCTGTTTCTTAACAAAATTACAGATAGATCTTGAATTCTAATGCATTTTTGACTTATCATGGATAAATGAATTGCTTGTCACTAGCGGCGGCGCCATGCCGCGACCTTGGATATCCTCTAAAGAGCCGGCCAGTGGCTGACGGATTGAAAAAATTGAATTATTGTATTATGTTCTAAACGATGGGATAGGTTTTCATGGTTCAGGCGAACAGCTGGGGCGCGGCCTTACCGGAGGGCCCAACCATTTGCCTGAATCGAGTTGGGTTTGGCCGTGGCCGCGGACCTCGTCCGGAGGGGGGAGGCAAGTCCGGGTCTGGCCCCTGGCCCATGAAGGCACTACCTGACACTTCTTCTTAACCCGACTCGCCCAAGGAGCAGGTATTTGGAGAACCTGGCTGATATCGAAATCATCTTAATCGAAGACAACCCCTTCGATGCGGAATTGACCCTCAGGTCCCTGCAGAAAATAGGGCTGGCCGGCCAGGTGAAGGTCTTCCCCGACGGGGTGGAGGCGCTGCAGTTCCTGGCCGCCGCCGTGGTTGAACCTCGTGGCCGGCTCAAAGCCATTTTTCTGGACTTAAAGCTCCCCAAAATGAGCGGCCTGGAGGTTCTCGGCCAGATCAAGGGGGACCGGCGCACCCGGATGATTCCGGTGGTGATGTTGACTTCTTCCCAGGAGGAGTCGGATATCCTGGAGAGCTATCGACTGGGGGTCAACAGCTATATGGTCAAACCGGTGGACTACGATGAATTTTCCCAGGTGGTGGAAGACTTAGGCGTTTACTGGTGGCTGCGGAATAAGGCGGTAGTTTGATTTAAAGGACTCTTAGTTGAACAACCTGATGGCCCTAACGAAGATTGAGGTCGGCCCAGGCCTTGGAGGGCAGGGATAGATTCATGGCTCCGGGGCTGCGTATACTGATAGTCGAAGATATGGCCAGCGACGCCGAGTTGATGACCTATGAGCTCCGGCAGGCCAAGCTGCCTTTCACCTCCCGGCGGGTGGAAAATGAAGTAGAGTTCCTCCGGGAAATTGACCAATTCCACCCGGACTTGATCCTGTCGGACTACCACCTGCCCCACTTCAATGGGGTGGCGGCCCTGGCCCTGGTCCAGGAAAAGTGCCCCGAGGTGCCGTTTATCTTTGTTTCCGGGGCCATCGGCGAAGACGTGGCCATCGACAGCTTGAAGCGCGGGGCCACGGACTACGTCCTGAAAGACCGCCTGTCCCGTCTGGCTCCCGCGGTGAAACGGGCCTTGCGGGAGGCGGCGGAGCGCCGGGAGCGCCACCAGGCGCAGGAGGCCCTGCGGGAGAGCGAGCAGCAATACCGCCTCCTGGTGCGCAGCATCCCCGCCGTGGTTTACCGGGGCTATGCCGACTGGATGGTGGATTTTGTCGATGACAAGATCGAGGAGCTGACGGGTTATAGCAAGGAGGATTTCGATTCCCGCCGGCTCAAGTGGCTGGATCTGGTCGTGCGCGCAGACCTCCCCGCCGCTAAAAGCGCTTTTTTGCGGGGCCGGGAAACCACCGGGGCCTATGTGCGGGAATATCGCATCAAGACCAAAGACGGCCGGATCCTCTGGCTTCAGGACCGGGGCCAGATAATCTGCAATCTCGACGGCCGGGTGGAATATATCAGCGGCGTCTTTTTCGACGTTACCGAAAGCCAGCGGGCCAAGATGGCCCTGCAGGAGTCGGAGCAGCGCCTGCGGTTTCTGACCAACCAGCTCCTGACGGCCCAGGAGCGCGAGCGGAAACGGATTTCCATGGAATTGCACGATGAGTTGGGCCAGAGCCTGACGGTTTTGAAGCTCCAGATCAGGGCCATCGAAAGGAACCTGCGGGAGGACGATCAGCCGGAGTTGAAGCAGGAGTCCCGGGAACTGCTACGTTACCTGGACGGGATCATCGACAATGTCCGGCGGTTGTCCCGGGATTTGAGCCCGTCCATCCTGGAGGACCTGGGCCTGGAGTCGGCCTTGAAATATCTGTTGGAAGGGGTCGGCAAATATTTTAAGGTCAATCATTCCTTTGAAATCGATGATTTGAACAGCCTGTTTCCGGCGGAGACCCAGATCGTCATCTACCGCATTTTTCAGGAATCCCTCAACAATATCACCAAGCACGCCGGGCCCTGCCAAGTCTCGGTGACGGTGCGCCGGGACGGCGGGTCCGTCTCCTTCAGCCTGGAAGACGACGGGGCGGGATTCGACGTGGCTCAGATCTTGAACCGGGATGGCACCCGCCGGGGCCTGGGACTGGCGGCCCTGGATGAGCGGGCCCGGATGTTGAGGGGAGGTTGCCAGGTCTGGAGCCGACCGGGGGCGGGCACCAAAATCGTCTGCACCATCCCGGTGAGCCCGGGAAAAAATCAGCAAATTGTCGAAAAGGCTTGAATTATCGTGCCGGAAACTGGCGGCGGTCCTGACTTATCCGACCGACCTCCTAACCCACGGGCCGCCGGTGGCCTAAGTTGGAGAGCGGCAATTCCTTCCTGAGATTATTAACCCCTAGATGATGGAGGAACATTATGGCAAGCCCTTTCAGCATTCTACTGGCCGATGATCATGTGATGTTTCGCCGGGGGATTAGAAGGATCATCCAAAGCATTAATGATGTGGAAGTGGTGGGGGAAGCCAGCGACGGTTTCGAACTCCTGGAACTCGTGAAAAAAACCTCGCCCCAGCTGGTCATCATGGACATCTCCATGCCCAATCTCCGGGGCCTGGAGGCGACCCGGGAGATCAAGATCATCAATCCCGCCGTCAAGGTACTGATCCTGACCATGCACAAAGACAAAGAATATCTGTATCACGCCTTTTCGGCCGGGGCGGAAGGCTATCTGCTCAAGGAAGATGCCGACAGCGAGCTCCTCTCGGCCATTGATACCCTGCGCCGGGGGGGGACCTATATCTCGCCGCTGCTTTCCACCCAGTTGGCGGACCTGTTCATGCAAAAGTCCCGCCCCGGCGCGGAACAAATGACCAGCCCCAGGGAGCCTCTAACTACCCGGGAGCGGGAGATCATCAAGCTCATCGCCGAAGGCAAATCCAGCAAAGAAGTGGCTGATTTGCTCTTCATCAGCAGCCGCACCGTGCAGCACCACCGCGCCAATGTCATGAGGAAGCTAAATCTAAAGAAAACCGCGGACCTGGTGAAGTACGCCCTTCAGAAGGGTTATACCGCCCCGGCCGAGTAAAATCCCTGCCACCACCTGCCCCGCGACCCATTTCCCGGGCTGCCGCGGCCACTCCTTTTCACCCACTTTCTAATGACCTGAAAACTGATTTGGTAGCAGTTGTTGACTGCTGCGGGCCTCGCCGCCTGGCAAAGATAGGTAATTTTACCCATGGGCAAATGGGTACTTCTGCGTATTTATTAAATTTTCACAACGCGGTAGATTCAGCCAACTTAGTGCAGCTGGAAGGTTCAATAAAGTCCGGCAACCGTCGGCTCCGAGCCCGACGGGGAGACAGATATATGAAAGCTAATTATCAGATAATTTTGGCGGAGGATCATGTCCGGTTCCGTGGGGAGATCAAAAAGATCATCAATGAGATTCCGGGAGTCGAATTAGTAGGTGAAGTTGGAGAAGGCCACGAACTTTTTGGGTTACTGGAAACCTCCCGGCCGGATTTGGTCCTTCTCGATATTTCCATGCCCAATCTACGGGGCATGCAAGCAACCCGAGCGATTAAATCCAGATACCCGGAAGTAAAAGTAATCCTTATGCTGATGGACGAGGAAACCGAATACCTCTCCCATGCTATTGCGGCAGGAGCCGATGGGATTTTACTTAAGCAAAATAGCGCCATGGGTCTCAGGTCGGCAATCCACAAGATTCGCCATGGCGGACGATATTTTCCCGGAGTCGTGGAAGAAAAAAGATACGGCGGCGATACCGGGAAAATCAATCCCTTTGGCGGCCTTACTTTTTTGTCCTTTTGATAGGCATTTTTACCTATATGGAAATGAGTATTTTTGCCGATTGACCGTTTTTAGGAATTGGGGTTTGATGGCACTATGGATCAAAATTCTACTTCTAACTCACAACCTAACCCTGCACAGCACCTAGGAGATCCAAGTGATGGCTAAATACGAGATTCTGTTATTGGGAGACGGTTCACACCTGTTCCGGACCATTGCCTGGGTCTTGGAATATAAAGAATACTCGGTTAGGGCGGCGGCCAGCCCGGAGGCGGCCCTGGAGGCGCTGGTAAAAAAGAACTACGATTTGGTCATCGCCAAGCTCAGCCTGACGGAGCTGGACGGGGTAGAGGTCTTAAAAAGGGCCAAGCGGTTGAACCCGGAGGTCAAGATCATGGTGGTCAGCGGCAACCATGAGGTGACCTTTCCCCCGGAAGCCTATCAAATTGAGGTGGACGATTACCTCCTGATGCCCGTGAACCCCACCGAGCTGTGGCGGCGGGTCAGCCACTGTCTGGAAAGCCTGGAGATCGTCGATTTGACCCCTGTCGAGTTCCGCGCCGCGCCGGTCGCCGAAGTCAACGACCGGGTCTTGGACCGCTTAATGATGATGTTTCACGATTTGCGGGGCTCCATGGTATCCAACTCCGCCTCCCTGAAGCTCTTGATGCGGGGCAGGTTTGGTGGGATGGACACCGCGGTCCAGGCCAAGCTCAGGGAAGTCTCCGACAACGTCAACAAATTGATCTCCCTCACCGAAGAATTCATGGCCAATGCCTTCTCGAGCCTCGGCGACGGTGAGATGGAAAAAGAGATGCTGGATCTGCGTCATGATGTGGTCAATCCGGTATTGGAAGAGTTGGCGGCGGAACTACGCAATCATCAGATAAACCTGGACAACCGCCTGAGCCGGCAACCCGCCAAGGTCATTCCGGTGAAGGGTGGCAAGGTTTGGCTCAAGAGCGTCTTCCGGAATTTGGTCAATAACGGCATCAAGCACGGGGGCGACGGCTGCACCATCGTCATTGATTGGCAGGGGCAGGACAACGACTGCCGCCTGAATGTTTATAACACCGGCAAGCCGGTGCCCGAGGAGTACCGCTCCTTGTTGTTTTCCAAATTTGCCAAGAAGATGCGCCGGGCCAGAGGGCCTGGTGGCGGCATGGGCCTGGGCCTCTCACTCAGCCGGGACATCATCACCAAGCACGGCGGCAATATCCTTTACGAACCCAGGCAGGACGGCTCAAACTTCGTCGTGACCTTCCCGCAGGGCTGAGACTGGTAACTTCAGACCCTGGTTAATGTCCCGGGGCCCAGGAATGGGCCCCGGGTTCTCGAACCTCCGGAGTCCAGCAGGTTTTAAAGCATTAAGATTCTATTACCCCGGTAAGCCGGCCGCTCTATCCTCCAGTTTCTGCAACCGACCCACTCTGCAAAGGGTATTACCCCGCGACAGCCGGGGACCGGAAGGCCCTCCCGTCCTAGAAAAGGATTGACCCGGAGATGGTTAATTGTTATCTTGTTAACAACGATGATTAGCCCCAGGGGGCGTTAGTATGTCCAAGATTGCCAGCTATTTCACCAAAGCCGACCGCAAAAAGCTCTTCTTCGACTACCTCAAGCTTGTCGGGATCATGGAGATCGTCATTTTTATCGTGGTGGTCCTGTGGGCTTCGGATGATAAATACCACCGGGTGCAAACGGCTTTTCCCTGGCGGGAGTATGTTTTTGTGGCCTTCGCCTTCCCCATTGTGGTTACCTTCCTCATGGGGGTCATAATTACCGGCTTCAACTACTTCCTGGGAGACCCGGGGGAGCAGACCGAAGCAGAAGGCCCCTCCCCCGATAACCAAATGGAAGCGGTGATCAGCCAGATCAAGCGCCTGCCCTATCTGAGCCTCCTATTCCTGCTGCTGGTGACGGTCCTGGCCCTATACAACATGAATCACATCATGGCCTGGCTCAGTTCGCTGGGTTATAACACCTTCCTGTTCCTGAGTTACGTCCTGGCCGGGTTGGGTGTCATCGTGGTCATCTATCTGATGTTTTTTCTGTTCTTTAAATACCGTCTCAACCAGAAGCACATGAAGTACCAGTATTACACCAATATTTCCGAACGCCATGGCCTGATCATCCTGGATGACCGCACGGTCCTTCACAAGAACGGCAGCCTCCTGGTGCAGGGGCGCCGCTGGCGGCGGCCCAAGCAGGTGGCCACCGTGGAGCCCCAGGCGGAGTTGCAGGCGGAATTATTGCCCCCGGACCCCCAGGGCGGCAGCCACCTGCCGGTCCCCAAGTCCTGATGCCGGATATCTCCCCGGCCCCGACCGCCGGGCCTTGCCGAATTTTGTTAGTGGCCGCACTCCCCCAGGAAGTGCGGCCTTTTTTGCGCCTGAGCCGGGCCCGGCGCCGGCGCGGCTTGCCCTGGCCGGCCTGGGAATTTGCCTTAGGTGCCGTGCGGGGTCTGCTGGCCCTGTCGGGCATGGGGCAGCGGGCCGCCCGAGAGGCCGGCGCCCGTCTGATTTCACAATTCCGGCCGCAACTGGTGGTCTCCCTGGGCTTCGGCGGCGCCCTGAGCCCGGATCTTAACCCTGGAGATCTGGTTCTGGCTGAAGCTTTTGGTAGATACGACCCGACGGTCCAGCGACTCGATCCGGTGATTCCGGCCCCGGCCTTGCCGCGGCCCCTGCCGGAGTTGCTCCGGTCCTTGACTGCCGGCGGGCTCGCCGCCTTTGCCGGCAATCTCGTCACCACCCCCTGGATCATCCACAAGGGCCGTGATGGGGGCGGCTTGAATCACTTGCCGCTTCCGGTCCTGGACCTGGAAACCGCGGCTCTGGCGGAACTGGCGGCCGCCGCGGGGCTGCCCTTCCTGAGTCTCCGGGCCATCACCGATGCCGCCGGGGAGGAGGTCCCGGATTTTTTCGCCCCGGCCGGCAGCGAACCCGGTGCGGTGAAGGTGCTGGAGGCCCTGGGCTGGCTGGCCGCCGATCCCCGGCGCCTGCAAGACCTGGTTCGTCTATGGCGCCGGAGCCGCCTGGCCGCGATCCAACTGGCCAGGGCCTTGATGGTGCTGTTGCCGCTGCTTGAGAGCCCTTAAATTCTCATTTGAAGAGAAGGCATGGAAGTTTTTGGACGAATACTTCTCCGCCGCATACTTTTCCTGATTGCCTTCATCTCTGCGACAGCAGGCAACGGCGCACCTCCACCGGATCGATTTACCCAAGACCAAACTTTTAATAATGTTAAACAGCAATTCTGTCGATGAATACCTAGGAAAAATTAGAAAAAGCCGATCAGATTAACCGCTGGGGAAGCCGCAGTAAGCAGCGCGGGGTCTTGAACGGTCTTGCCGCAAGGCCCTAAGGAGTCTCCCATGAAAGATTGTCCGAGGTTTAAGGTACTGGCTACTTTCCTCTTAATCTTAACCGCGCTGATGTTCCTGATTGGGGCGCCTCAGGCCGCCTCCGGGCCAGACGCCTTTCGTTTCGTAGTCTTTGCCGATAGTCGCGGTAATTGGACCCCGGGCCAAGAGATCAACACCGCTGCTTTAAATTATCTCAATAACCAGATTGTCAATCTGAATCCCAAACCCGACCTGGTCTTTTTCCTGGGGGATATGGTCACGATGGCGTATGACGCCAACCAGAAACGCCTGTTGCCCGATTGGAAAAAGCTGATGACCGATGCCGGCTTTTCCTTTGCTGGTCTGGAGCCGGGGAAAATTCCGCTCTATGTGGCCATCGGCAATCATGAGCTCTATGATTACCAGGGCAACTATCTGGCCTCGCTGGAAGGCGAATATCAATATTTCTTCTCTGAAATGCCCGGTAACGGCCCCGCTGCCTATAACAAGCTGGCTTATTCCGTGGGATTCGGCAATTCACTCTTCATCGTGCTGGACACCTTCGGGTTTATGGACGGCAACAGAAATTGGGACAATGGCATCGATGAGTTGCAGTATTGGTGGTTTTATGCCACGGCTCTCCAATCCCAGGCCAAGCATAAATTTGTCCTGACTCACGGCCCGGCTTACAGCACAGAAGGCTGGCCCGTAGGGAACCTCCCCGTCCGGGATCTGCTTTGGCAGGCGATGAAGGCCCTGCATTTTGATCTCTACCTTTGCGGCCATGAACACCTCTTTGCCCGCTGGCGACCCGACGGCAGCCTTACCCAGATCATCAGTGGTTCCGCCGGGGCCACGCCCGATGATAAAATCAAAAACCCCCTCATCAAGAGTAAGTATCCGATTTTTGCCGCCTGGGATTATATCTTCACGGTGGTGGACGTCCAAGGGGACTTTGTCACTGCCCAGACTTACGCGGCGAGGCCCCAGCCCAGTCCCACTTACACCGTGAAGGTCGACCCGCTAGTTCCCGAGGGCTCCTACCTGATGCTGTTCGAGCCGTAAGGGCCGGAAGTGCCGCCAAAGGCTGGAAGGGAGGGGGGCAGCCTGAAGCCTGCTTCTTCATTGTCTGAAGCGGTACGAGCCCTGCCCTACTTTTGGCCTTCAGGCAGGAGCTTGAGGACCAGCCAGGTTAGAAAAGGCAGGTAGATGAAGACGCCCACCCAGCCCAAAGTAGTCTCGCCGATGAGGAAGGTCATGGCCAGGTTGAACCCCAGGACTCCCAGGTAAAGGCCGACCCCCAGCAGGGCCTGGGACGGAAAGCGTCGCCGGCCCCAGTCCCAAAAACGTGATGGGCCCGGCCCCGTGGCCAGGTATTGCAGCACCCGGATGAGGACCAGGGCCACCAGAAACCAGCCGGCAAAGTTGCTCAGGGTGATGCCGAAATAGACCCCGCCCTCCGGGTAGCCGTAGATCTGCCCCAGGAACCAGCGGTAGCCCCTCAAGGCCAGCGGATCGATGACGATATCCAGGGTAACCATGAGCACCGCCCCCAGAACCAGGGTGCGCGGGGAATTGAGGATAGCGGCATCTTCCTGGAGGTGGAAGCCGCGGCCCTCCCAGTGCCCCCGGCCCAGGGCCGTCAGGGCCAGGCAATAGCTGGCATAAGCTAAGAAGACGTAAGACAGGGAATCCATGCAGGGGACCCCGGCCAGCCACAGTTCCCGGTCCAGGGTGGCGGGGATGTAAAGGTATTCGCCGAAAGGGAAGCCGAACGAGATGGCGCCGAGCTCAGCCAGCCAGGAGATGAGATAGCCCAACACCAGGAAGGCGAGAGCCCGGCCGGCGCCCAAATGCAGGGTAGCCAGCAGCAGGTAAGCGCCTAGAAAAACGAAGACGTAGGGCCGCAGGGCGATGGTGCCGCCCAACAGCAACAGAAATTTTAACATGCACCGCCTCTAAGCCGCAGACTTCACCAGGAAACTAACACGAGCAGGCCTCGCAGGTCAAACCTAACCTCGCCCCCCGGTTTCAGTCATCTCCTTGTTTTAAAGGGAATTAAAGAATATCATTAATACTTGAACTTTGATTCAAGGAGCCGGAATTGAAAAGAATCTTCCAGCTGGCGTTCATCGCCCTCAAGTGGCTGATCGCCGGCCTCATCATGTTGGAGATTGCCAGCTTTCTGGCCATCTCCTTGAGTAATTATTGGATTTACGGGCAATTCCGGGACGGCGACCCGGTGCACTACGACGCTTATGCCTTGTATCTGGAAGGGGTGCGGCCAACTGCCAACAATCCGGATCCCGGCAAGAGCCGGATGACTGTCTGGCTCTTCGGCGGCTCCGCCATGCGGGGCGCCTGCGATGATGACGACCGTACCATCCCCAGCTACCTGGCCGGGCTCTGGAACCGGGAGGAGTTGAGCCGCCCGGCCACCATGGTCAACTGCGGGCAAGACGGCTTCAATTCCTTGATGGAAACTAAGTACCTGCAAAAACGTCTGATTAACAACCCGCCGCCAAATCTGATTATTTTTTATGACGGCGCCAACGACTGCGCTTATTTTGCCCAACATCGAACCCCCGACGCCCATCAAGGCTACGAGCGGCTGCGGGGGATGATCGAGGATTACCACCGCAGTTTCTTCGGCCTGCTGAAGCCCCTGAATGCCGCCTTGTGGTCCTCCTTCACCCATGAGATTTATGACAAAATGAGGCAGGGAGTTATCCGCATCGACCCTAAGTCCAAGGTGCTGCAACAATTTGTGGACAGTTGCGAAAGGCGCTACGATTACGTCGATAAAGAGGCCGCCGGCTTCGGGGCGAGATTCCTGCTCGTCTGGCAACCCTGCTGGTGGGCGGAAACCGAGCCCGTGACTGCCGCGGTGCGGGCCAAAGAAGACATTATCATGAGCAAGAAATCGGCCCTGCGCGACAACTTTCTGGTGACCTATAATGCCCTGGTGGAGCGCCTCAAAGACAAGCCCTATTTCATCAATTTGCAAAATAGCGTGACTTCCCGTACTAAGCCTCTGTATCAGCCTGATGGCATCCATATGCTGGACGCCGGCCGTGAAATTATGGCACAACATTTCAACCGGGTCGTGAAGGAGTGGTTCCTGGCCGGCAATATCCCCAATAGCCCACTGGCCGGGATGGCCCCAGACCCTTCCGGCCGCAAAGCTCAGGGAAAAGATTAACCCGGCCTGGCGTGGCGGTGAATGAAGCGTTGATCTCCTTAAATTCCTTCCCTAAATTCGGAAAAATTGCGATACTTTAATGAGACTCCGGGGTGGTAGCCCTCAGGCAGGAGGCAGCGGTAAATGAAAGTGGTGCAGGCCCGCACCGGTGGCTTTTGCATCGGCGTGAAAAGGGCCCTGGATATGGTCCTAAAGGCCATTAACGAAAGCCAGACCAAGATTTATACCTACGGTCCCTTGATTCACAATCCCCAGGTGCTGGATTTGCTGCGGGAACGGGGGATTACCGTGCTCAAGCCGGGGGAAGCGGTGCCGAAAGGCCTGGTGGTGATCCGGGCCCATGGCATCCCGCCCCAGGAGCGGCGGCAACTGGCGCTCGGGGGGGCCCGCATCATCGACGCCACCTGCCCCCGGGTGGCCAAGGTGCAGGCCATTATCCGGCGTTGGGCCGCCAAGGGCCACGCCACCCTCATTGTCGGCGACGCCGACCACCCGGAAGTGGAGGGTTTACTGGGCCATACCGAGGGCCGGGGCCACGTGGTGGTGAGCGCCGAGGATGTGGCTGCCCTGCCGGAACTCGGCAACCCCATCGTGGTGGCCCAAACCACCCAGAGTGAAGCCCTGTTCGAAGCCAGGGTGGCGGATATCAAGGCTCGCTTCCCTCAGGCCCGGATCTTTAACACCATCTGCGACGCCACCGCCTCCCGCCAGGCGGAGGTCCAGGATCTGGCCCACCAGGCCGAGGCCCTGGTGGTGGTGGGGGGCCGCAACAGCGGCAACACCCAAAGGCTGGTGGAAATCTCCCGGGCCACCGGCATCCCCACCTACCATGTGGAGACGGAGCAGGAACTGGACCTGGAGGAGATGAGCCGCTACCACACCGTGGGAGTAACCGCCGGGGCGTCCACCCCTCACTGGCTCATCGGCAACGTGGTGAGCACCCTGAAGCACGCCTGGGCTTTCCGTCCCGGGTCCTGGACCAACTACCTCTACCGGGTCTGGCGCTTCTGCCTCAAGTCCAACCTGTACGTGGCCACGGGGGCGGGCTCCCTCAGCTATGTCTCCTCCCTGCTGCAACGGGTGGAGCCGCAATTCACCTACTTCTTCGTGGCCTTTTTTTACGTCTATGCCATGCACCTGCTGAACCACTTCACCGACAAGGCCTCCAAGCTCAACGACCCGGTGCAGTCCATGTTTTACGGGCGACACCGGCGGTTCCTCCTGAGCTCCGGGGCCATTTCGGCCTGCCTGGCCCTGGCCCTGGGGGCTTATCTCGGCTGGCTGCCCTTCATCTTTATTTTCACCATGAGCGGCATCGGCCTGCTGTACAATTTCAAGATCATCCCCGACTCGCTGGCCCGGGTGACCCTCATCACCACCCTTAAGGAGATTCCCGGCTCCAAAGCGGTGTTCACCGCAGTGGCCTGGGGGGTGCTAGCCGCCCTCATTCCGGTGGTGTGCTCCGATCAGGAAAGCTCCGGAGCCACCGCCATTGCCTTTTTTTACGTCGCGGGGATGATCTTTATCCGCTCCGGCCTCTTCGAGATCCTGGCCATCGAAGGCGACCGGGTGGTGGGCAAAGAGACCCTGGCCATCGCTCTGGGTAAAGAGCGCACCCTGAACCTGCTGTCGGGGTGTTCCCTCGGGTTCATCGCCATGCTGCTCCTGGCCGCCTGGACCGGGGTCATTCCCTCCCTGGGTTACATCCTGATTGTGTCGGGTCTCTACGCTCTCGGCTACCTCACCGTGTACCGCCAGGGCCTCTTGGAATCGGGCCTGATGTTGGAGTCACTGGTGGAAGGCAACATGATCCTGGCGGGGGTTCTGGCTTTTATTTGGGACCCTTTTAATACCGTTTCCGGTTTTTGGTTCTTGGTTTTCAGTTAAAAAGATTAGGGTTTTCAGGTTGCGGTTTTCGGTGCCAGGGCGGTTCTCGGACCGTCCCTTTTTGATTCGTCGCTGCGGCCGGACCAGGTCTGCACCCCACTGGGAAAAGGATTTTCCCGGCCTCTGGCGGTTGAAATTTGAGGGGGAAAGCACTATTTTTTTCACAATAATTCGGGCCGGCTCACGGTTTTTAGCACCGCTAACCAAAAACCGCCTTGCCAACCGCCGGAGAGGGTGGCGCCGGGTCCAGAATGAGCTTAATTTTTTTGCAATTTTTTATTGACAAAACCTATAGGCCATTCTAATATGGCGCTGGGTAAAACCGATAAGTCGAAAGGAGGTGGGATAAAGGCAGCGAAAAGCACTAGTTAGGCAACAACGGAAAGGAGAAATTGGTTACCACTTTCCTAACCAAAGGGGGGAATGATGAAAAAGACAATACTAGTTTTGGTAGTTTTGGCCCTGTTGGTTCCGGCGGCGGCTTTCGCAGCCACGGAATTCAGTCTGGGCGGCTTTATCAAGTTGGACTCGTTCTGGGATTCCACCCAGAACACCAAGAACGCCCTGACCGTTATCGGTCGGAACAATGACCAACTGTATCAGCATGGCCTCTTCGGGATGACGGCCCAGGGGTCCCGCTTCAACTTCACCATCAAGGGACCGAAGCTCTGGGGCGCCACCACCACCGGCTTAATCGAAATCGACTTTGACGGCTCGAGTGATGCCCGGGTGTCTAATACCAGCTCCTATGCTCTGCGGCTGCGGCACGCCATGTTCCGCTTGAACTGGCCCGAGACCGAATTGATGTTCGGTCAGTACTGGGGCATGTTCTCGGAGTTTGTGCCTGAGGCCACCGGCGACGCCGATATGATGTACCACGGCTGGACCTTCCAACGGACGCCCCAGATCCGCTTGACCCAGAAGTTCGCGGGCGCCTGGACCATAGCCGGCGCCATCTGTAAACCTTATGACCCAAACACGGCCAATGATGCGCTCTTTGATGGCCAAACATTACTCGCCCCAGGTGGCCCTCCAGTTGGGGTGGCTGGAGTCCAGTCAGCCAGCGTCGGGTTGCCGGGCCAGTCTTCCGAGACCCCGCAACTCCAGGGCAAACTGGCCTTTGAACAGGACCTCTATGGCAAGGCGGCCTTCTGGGGCCGGCCTCGGGGATTCGTGGCCCAGTTGAACGCCGGCTGGCAGCGCAACCGCTATCGCGCCAATACTGTGGCTCAAGCCTTTGGCACTTTTGGCCAAAACCAATATGGCACCATAGCCGGCTTCCAGGACGCCCAGCAGAACATGGATGCCTGGTGCGTCCAGGGCACTCTGTTTATCCCGGTGATCCCGACTCATAGCGCCAACCTGGCGGGGACCGCTTCCATCACGGGTGAGTATTACATCGGCCAGGGGGTCTCCTTCCTCGGCGCCGCTCGGGACCAGGACAACTCCTGGTTTGATTTCCTCGGCCGCAATAATGTAGGACAGTTCATGTATGACCGGAAGCTGACCCAGCAGTTTGGCGGCTTCCTCCAGGGGCAGTACTACTTCACCAACCAGTGGTTCCTGACCGCCATCTGGGCCTTTAACCGGAATTACGGCTTCGACCAGGGCAACTCGACGGCGCTGGCCGGCCAGACGGCTACCAACCCGTATGGCTACAGATTCGCCACTACTCAGGATATGTCGAAGCTGTGGGCGGAATATAACCTGACCCTGTATTACCGGCCCATCGAGGCCATCAAGTTCGGTCTGACCTACGCCTACGAGACCACTAGCTACTTACAGAGGGTCAATAACCCGAATAGCCTCACCGGTGTTGGACCCAATGTTCCTGCTCAGGTTCAGGGCCAGCCGAACGCTGGGGCCAAGGATCTCGGCGAATCGCACCGTATCCAATTCGTCGCCTACATGTTCTTCTAACCTAAAACGCTTGACTTAACCAAGCCCGCCGGGGATTACCCCGGTGGGCTTTTTTTGTGGATATATACCTAATTTGATTATTACCCTGAGTTATTGTTCTTTTTTCGTGTCCTCGACGCCCCCGATGAAATGCTTCCCTCCTGCCTTAGGGTTTTTTATTGACAAAATTTGCCGGCCATCCTATTATTTTCTCGGTGTAAAACTGCAAAGGGCATTCCAGAGGTGGAATTCAACGTCTAGTTGAGCAGACCTGGCAGTTAGCTTAAGAGTCTGCACTTTAAAGAAATTTCTTTGGGGGGCGCTATTCAATTAAAAGAATAGCGGGTAAATAAGTTACGGGGGGAAGATTTGACAATCTGTAAAAAATGCTGACAGATAAGAACCTCCGGGCCTGGGAAGGAAGTTTGCCAGCTATCTATTTTATATAAAAATACAAGAGCTTATCCCCAGGGAATTCGGCTCCGGATTTGGCACGAGGATTGCCAAGAGGTTAAGGACCTTTTAAAGGTGCGGTGATTACCTGTATGGAGTCGAGGCCCGGATGTGGGCTAAAAGGTCTGAATATATAAGAGGTTAGTCAATAGCTTCAAGGAGAAATTGGTTAACGTTTTTTTAAGGGGGAAAAAATGAAAAAGACCGTACTGATTTTAGTAGTCCTGGCCTTGTTGGTCCCGGCCGGGGCCCTGGCGGCCACGGAGTTCAGCCTGGGGGGCTATATCAAGCTGGACTCGTTCTGGGATTCCACCCAGGAACCCAAGAGTATGACCACCGGCATTGCCCGGAATAACGACCAACTGTTCCAACATGGCCGCTTCAACATGACGGCCCAATCGACGCGCTTCAACTTTACCATTAAGGGGCCCAA